>RXIK01000113.1 GCA_004211975.1 Methanosarcinales archaeon
AAACCGCTGCCCGACACTGAAAGGGTTATGAGATGCTTGAGCGGTATGAGGGGAAACTCTCACGTACCGTTCTTAGACGAGGAGGAGCGGGTAACCGCTTCCTCCTTAGTCTACGGTTATTTTTCTTGCCAGAGTACAGAATCGCAATCGGGGGACTAATCAACATACCTGAGTAGTTACAAAAATAAGATCTATGCACCAGAGCCTCCAATTCATGGCGTCTCAAGATCTGGTGTAAAGAGTGTGTGTGTGTGTGTGTGTGTAGCGCAGAATCACATGGACGTGAAGCGATCAATCTCTCCTGCGTGCAAAATATATCGCTGCAAGGATGCCAACCACAAATAGAGCCCCGAACCCCGGTGTTTCGAGTTCGGTTTCGGTTTCGTGCTCAGCCACATCAGTCGGAGCAAGGGTCTGAGCCCCGGACGCAGTCTCTGTTACCGCAATTACCTCACTTTCAACGCCATCCCAACTTGCAGGCATCGCATCCGCCATGCTACTCACGAGCAATCCATCAGAGACCTCCATTGAACATGCACCCGGAACGATCGTCTCAAAGTGTATCGTTGCAAGCGACCCCGATCCGGACACACCGTCAATACCAGGGAGATTGAAGAGCACCTGAACATTGTCCTCAGCAACCACCCAGTCATCTATGGGTACTGCGGTTCCACCAACATCACCATCATCAACACCTGTGACGCTCACGTCATCCGGATTAAAATAGAGAGTAAATTGCCCTGAATCAAGATCTACTACATTTTCCACATCTATCATAACGCTGAAATCACCCTCCGCAAGTTCGGGGGAGTTAATAGTGACACTTGCCTGATCTGCCACCACAAGAGTTGCAGATAGTAGAAGCGTTATCAAAACTATGATAGTTATCGAAACTGTTTTTGATATCATCAAGGCATATTACACTAACATGTTTATAATAAACTTTTCGATGAAGACGCTTACGAGAGAGTTAACTTTAAATACGTCCTATAACAGTTGGGTTATGCTATGACTGGCTGGGTCTTGATACTGATTGCGGCAATGATCAGCTACATACTTCTTGCCTATTTAGAACACAAGAAGAAGATCGACATGATCGATCGAGGACTCTGGAAGCCAGAAGAAAGGAAAGAGAAGCCTGAACATAGGTTAATTAGTGGGATATTCTTCCTTTTATTGGGCGTGGCGCTTCTGATATGCTCGTACTCGGCGGAACCTGATCTGACGGGTGGATTGAAGATATCAGGTATGCTGACAATAGCAGCCGGAATCACGCTGGTAGCTGCATACATCATCGGTAAAAAGAGCCACACGGCAGTTTAACTTGTTATGTTGGGTGGTTTCTCAAAAACGTCTTCTTTAGCTCATTATATTTTGCGCGTGATTGTGACGGTAACCCGACAATGTTTGTGTGGGATAAGCGCATATACGGCCATCAGTTTCGAAGTAGCCACCTCCATAACGGCACGAACACCACCTGCCTGCCATCCATTGTCTCTTCAGTCTCTGTATCTTTTGTTACAGCATAACCGGAATCGATAGAGAAGTCTTTGAGAAACTTTATCAGCTCTTTTATATCCCTTTTGCGGATATTGCCGCTGTATTTTGATTCCACAGGCACGATGGATCCATCTTTGAGAATACTACAATCCACATCAAAACCACCCTTCCTCCAGAAGAAGTGAGATCCTGAAGAGTTTATTATGAGGTTTTCAACGACCCTGCCATAATCCGGCTCTTCGCACAACGAAAATAGCAGTGTTGTGCTTGACAGATACAGTTTCTTCATTTTCTTTTCGCTTGTCAGACGGTTCTTTGAGAAGTTGCAAGCATTTCTGTATGAGAAACCCAATCTCCAGATATGAAATGTACTTTGAGAGTGTTTTTCTGCTTATTCCCTGACTTTCGGCGAACTGAAATAAACATCCCTTATATCGTCACGGTTTTTAAGTGGTTTGAAATCACCGCAGAGGGCGCGGAGTACGCAGAGTTTTGTCGCTCTGCGTTCCTCTGCGCCCTCAGCGGTTAAATTTCTTGCTTTAATCACCATAGTTTTAACTATATGGTATTGAGCATGTATATTTTTGTGGAAAATTTGCTAAAAACCCATAATTTATTGAGTGCATTCAAAAACAGTGTTTGTTGGGGATAACAAATACATCGCATTTGTGTGACATGTTTTGGGCAGTAAGTTACATTTCACCGAAAAATGGGTTATTCCGAGATCATTTGACAGAGAAGCGAAATCCGTGATAATGCAGGGATGCGACGCCACGATCTTGAGTATTCGCTTCAATGTGTCCGCAATTGTTTATGGGAGATATCTTTGGCAGGTCCTCGTAGATTATCTTGTTCACGATGGACTCCGTATACATGTTGACAAACGACTCGTCAGCGTTAACGAGCTCCGGAAGCTGTCTTTTGGCATACAGAAGTGTCTGGTCACGCAGGGATTCCTTAAACATATCCGGGTTCCTGATCAGTTGTTCTTCTCCTTTCAATCTCATGAGTTCGGAAAAATTGAGTGCAGGTAACCGGAAAAGAAAAATTCTTCCGGCAAGAGATTCTTCCGCATTTTTCCTTAAGAATACCGAGGATGATCCGGAAATAAAGAACTTCAGATTGGGATGGGTGTTGTAGTAGTAGTTCACCTGGTTCTGCCATCCGGCAAGTTTCCGAATCTCATCCATGAAGATAAAAATTCTGCCAGCCTCGGATATATCCACACCGATTCTCGACTGAAATTCTGTTATGACATCTTCGATTGTGACTGCTTCCTCGTCAAAGGAGAAATAGAGTATTCGGTCCCGCTTCTGCCCGCTTTCCAGTGGCGGTTATGTTTCAGGATGTTTACCATCATCGCGCCAATATGCGTATCTTGTTTCCCATATTATCCAGGTTTATGGGAATTGAAGGTTACATACTCTGAATGCATCGAACGCATACACAAAACACAAAAAAATAGCCGAGGACACCACCCCCGGATGCCGTCGGGTCATCACGTAACCGATGGTCGCACTTGAGTTTGAGTCGCTTGATGCAGGAGTTTATCAGAGACAAGAGATCTGTGTATCATTTTGCATCAAGAACGGTGTCTGTGCTCCCGAGTTATGAGACTTTAACGGGTGGTGGGGCGGCTCCCCACCTACTTGCTTGGCACATAGATCATTCCACCATCCTGCATCTCATATATTGTTCCGACCGTCCCGATAACATCCTCTTCGATCATCGTCTCGCTCATATTCAGTGTCTTGATCTCTTGCCCGCTCTTGACAATTACCTCCATTGTGGGCTCGCCCGGGTTTTTCACGATTGTCACATCCTGATCTGGCGTGATCAGTTCTGGCAGGTGGTATGAGGTCACAAGCGCGATAAGGAGTGCGACAGCAAAGACCATCGCTACATCGAAGAGGTTTGTAACTCCGCCCATCGGGTTTTCGCCGTATCGTTTCTTTCTGTTTCTGCCGCGGTTTCCGTTATTTCCGTTCTTCAGATACATTAGAATCTCCGTATATCATGTCGCAAATATATCTCATGTCGTCGATATCCTGATCGTACCACCTGCTCCGCACAATCGAGATCGCGTACGATATGCCGCCCACAAGAAGACCGAGCACGGTTGTTCCGAACGCGATGATCATGTTGTTTGCAAGAAGCTCAACGTCTCCTGCCGCAAGCCCTGCAAGCGCGGGACCCATCGGGATCAGGGTTCCCATCAGCCCGAGCATCGGACCGATTCTCGAGACAAGGTTCGTCCGTTCAAGTCGTTTCGTGATGAGCGTGTCATACTCATGAAGCAGCTTCTCGATCTCCACCTGGAGGATGTCATCAACCGGGATATTGCGAAGATCACTTATGAATGCGTACACAAACGCTCCGGACATTGAACCCCTGATCAGGTCGAGCGCATCACCGAAGTTACCGTCATTTGACAGTTCTCTCGCTGTTCTGACCTTTGTCAGGTCCCTTGTCCGCTTTAGCCGCATGTAATGCTCATAACCAAACGTTCCGCTCTCTATGATCAGGTATGTAACGAGTATCAGCAGTGCAAGTATCACCGGATACAAAAGCAGCGTGGATATCGTGTATACCGCTTCCTGAAGCGCTATCGGTAGATTCAGAATACTTATTGTCATTTCACATATCTCCTGTATCTCCCCCGCTCCTTTCGTATCCCCTGCACAAGCAGCCCGAGCAGGATCAGTATCGCGAGGATCGCCATAGTATAGCTGACATAGCCACCGCCCGCACCACCGGTCTTAAGCTCCGTTCCCATCGGGTAGCCCTTCGCCTTCTGTTTCATACCTGAAGTAGTCTCGGTCTCGTTGATCACAGCCTCGATCCCTGCCTCAGTTGCGTCTTTGTCCGTACCATCCCCAAAGTCAAAGTACTTGCCAAGATAGCCACTACCACGCGGACCAATGCCCTGCCGCACTTGTGTATTGGGTGAGGTTTCAGAGTTACCTGGCGGGTCGTTTCCAGGCGGTTCACCACCACCACCATCATCGCAGGGAACCGTCACCCCCATCATATTATTGTACTCATCCCGTTCAGGGATATCGCCACCACTGTCCGCATACACCTCCAGATTCCCGCACGCTCCGTGAAGAGAGAGCGTTACAGCCACAGACTCGCCCGCATCAAGCGCATCCACCGTGTGCTCGTCGATCACACGTCCCCATTGCCTGAGCGCGACCCTGAAGCTCTCGTTCGTTCCGCCTGTGCCGATGTTCTTGATGGTTGCATGAACCACGCCGCCACCTGCGGATGCGGCTGTGACCACGAGGTCCGGCTGATCCCTTCCCCCGAATGCGTACAATCGGTTCCCGCCGATCGTGTAGATCCTGCCGTAAGCGATGTATGGGGATGAGCCGCCGTATGGCGAGCTCCAGAGTTCTGTGCCATTGTATGCGTCGAGGCACTTCAGTCCGTTGTAGTTGAAGTTGCCCGCGCTGACCCCGACAAAGACCTTGGCGTCCCTCGAAACTGCGGGGGAGTTGGTCCATGAACCAACCTTTTCGCTGCCCCAGATCAGTGAGCCGTTTGTGGCATTGAAACAGTACACGCCACTTCCGGAGAATCCACTGCATCCGCCAACGACATAGATATACTTCTTGTCCGAGTCGCCCGGTGCAAAGTATGCAGGTGTTGAGTCTGTGCGCTGTACCGGATAGTTCCATAAGATGCTTCCGTTGAATGCGTCAAGACAGTTGAATCCGCCAAATCCCATGCCAAACTCATACGTGGATGCATAAACCACGCCGTCCACGATAACCGGCGCGCTGTAGACGTCATGCTTGAGGCTTGTGTTCCAGACCACTGCACCATCCAGGGTCAGGCAGTAGAGATCACCGCCCCGTCCATAGTATATCCTGCCGTACTTCGGGGTCGGGGTTCCAAGATGTCTTATGGGTGGCAGATACGTCGAGGTGTTCCAGAGTTCTCCCCCGGTCTCCACATCCAGACAGAATAGGTTTCCTTCACTTGATTCAGGGCATGTCATGGAAGGGTCCGTATGTAAAGACCTGTAAAATGACGTGACATAAACCCTCCCACCACTGATCGACGGACCTGCGTTGCAGTTTGCGCAGCAATCAGAGAACGTGTAGTCCCAGAGGATTCTCCCGGTCCTGCCAGCGATCCTGTAGACGTGCATTCCTGATGCGATGAAGATACTGCCGTTGTGGTACGCGGGGGACGACCATGAACCGTACTCAGCAGGCGCAATCTCGGTTGCCCATAGCATCTCCCCGTTTGTGGCATTGAGCGCAACCATGTAAGTGTAATCGCTTGATGAGAATCCCTCGTTTCCTGTGCAGTAGACAAAGACGGTGTCATCTGCAACAACGATCGATGTGGATCCTCCGGCAAAGATGTCCTCACTCACCCATGCAAGATGCGGCTCATCAGGCGTGTCGCAGTCAAAGTACCGTGCATTCCCGCCGAGTCCCCCGCTTGCAGCATCGCCATTTAAGACTATGACTGTGTTTGAGGTGTACACCCCTCGAAGGATGTACCACCGTGCCGTAATCCTGATCAGATACTCGCCATCAGTGTGGTTTGTGGTGTCCCACAGATAGACTCCATTATAATTTACAGCGTGTGTTAAATTGGTCGTGTTGCTTGCGTTGGCTGCGTTGGTTGCGTCAGTAGCATTAGTGGCATTGCCACCTTTGATCAGATTCTCTGTTAGATTTGCAGTCAGTCTCGGGTCGCACGTCAGGTTCGATGCAAGCATGGTCCACTCAATCCCGTAGTTCGAGCTGTAGAGTAGGTCGATTGTCAGATTCTTATCGTGGAGTGCCTTCCACTTGATCGGATGGATTCCGCCACATATCTCGCCGATTCTTGGCGATACGAGTTCCAGTTGAATCTCGTTTGCGACGAACGCCTCTCCTGTGTGGTTGTTGTTGCTTTCGTTAGTCTCATTCACATTGTTATCCGGATCCACGACAACAGTCAGGTTGTGCCACCCCTGAAAGTCTGGCTGCCACCAGATCGTCAGGTTTCCGTCATTGTATGTGTCAAGGTCTGTAGCATTGATGATCGCCAGGTTGGTGACGTTTGTTGTATTGGTGGCGTTTCCAGTCCCGTCCCGGACTGTGATCATACCGCCGGGCATGTCTCGTGCGTATGCTATGAGAGTCGCATTGAACCCTTCGGCAGTTCCGGTAACAGGTATAATTATCCTGTTCGTCTTGTTCAGATACATGATATCAGGAAGTATCCTGATCGGGACGAGATCGGTTCGCGTCACGTTTATGACGCTGCTTAAGTTGTTATTAGTCTCCTCCGTCTCTAAAATACCACCATCCGAATCAATGACCGCTGTTACAGTGTGATTCCCAAGACTCGTCGGCTTGTACGTAAGATTCACGCTTGTCTGCCCGTAGCAGGTGATATTTGTTGCATTCGCAACCACAGCGCCGTTCTCCACAAGCGAGACATTAAACTCCTCGGCAGTGCCATCTATGGTAACTGTAATATTATTTCTGGCGCGTACAAATGCCACGTCCGGAGTCAGACAGACGGGCACCAGATCGGGTAAGATAACCATGCAATCGAGTGTGGCTGCATTGTTTGTCTCACACACCTCCCGCACCTCGCCGTCCGGATCTGCGACAATCGAGATGTTATGGTTGCCTTTGGCACCTGGTCTCCACTCGTAAGAGAGATTGGTACTACTCCTTATACCCGCAACCATTCTTCGGTCCACCTCCACGCCATCCGCAACAAATGAAACATTGAAATGCTCGTCAGTTATTCCGGAGACGTTTGCGTTGATGAGGTTCGTTACGTTCACGTAGATACTGTCCGGAAGCACCACATCCGCGATCGCAAGGTCAGGGAGGCTTACGTAGACCTCTCGCGTCAGATTATTGTTCTCTTCGTACCGCTCATCGACCCTGCCGTCCGAATCGACAAAGACAGTTATATTGACGAATCCATCACTTGACGGCACCCATTCAAGCGAGAACGGGATATCTGATATCTCGGGGTCGTACCATATCGACCGCACCGTCGTTACGGATGTGGAGACACCGTCCTCAAGGAGGGATACATTAAACATCCCGCCATCGCAACGCAGTGTCCCGTGCACGGTGCAGCTTGTATTGACGTAGATGGTGTCAGGAACCTCGATTTTGCCGGTCGGGGATATATCCGGCATCGGATAGGAATCGATATCCGTGATCCTTGGGGGACATGGGCACGTAGCAAGCGCAGGGACCACCTTTGCGGTGGTATATCTCGGGAAGAACGACTGGTTCGTTGTATAGTTGAACGATCCGTCTGGCTGTTGCAGGCTCATCAGATAATCGATCGGTGTTACGCTATCGTTTATGCTTGTATTCCTCCATTCGAGCGGGTTCTCGCCCATGGCAATGATCGCCTGCACCGCACACGCGGTTGTGACCGCGTCTGAGAGGTTGCCATCGTGACCGATATTCCTGCGCAGGAACTCAAGAGCATCTATCGTTATGTTGGAATCCGGCGGTTCGCCTGCCGCAACAAGCGCCTGTATTATGAATGCGGTAGTCCTCAAATTGCTCGTAACTTCAAATATGGCGTTTCCATTCGTCGTGTTCCCGCTTGTGGTGTTTCCGTCAGTTGTGTTTCCATTCGTCGTGTTTCCGTCGAGTATGTCATCGGTTTCGTTCGTATTTCCATTATTGTGATTCTCAATTATCCTGCTCCAGCCGCCATCCTCGTTCTGATGGGATACAATGTAACCCCGTGACTTGTTGATCCTCTCTGCGGCGCTTCTATCGCCACACGCGGTGAGTGCGAGGATGCCGAGTGCGTCATCGTTCACAGAAACGGGATCGCCAAACTGGACGCCGTCATGGTACGATTTCACCATTGTTAGGTAGTTCACGTTCCCGAAGTTCGTT
The DNA here is from genome assembly GCA_004211975.1 of Methanosarcinales archaeon. Classification (GTDB taxonomy): domain Archaea; phylum Halobacteriota; class Methanosarcinia; order Methanosarcinales; family Methanogasteraceae; genus Methanogaster_D. The sequence continues at coordinate 8,394 of RXIK01000113.1, forward strand.
GGGTCGATGTCCCCGAGCACGCTTATGGCAAGTAACGTGCGTGCACAGTCCTCAAAGGTTGCGATCACGAAATCGTTGTATGGGAGCAAGGGATAGGCTGCAAGATAGTCAGCGAGCGATCTGCCATAGAGCTTCCGTTCACGAGGGTCTTCCCTTGCGGCAGCGATCGCAAGAACGGCCCATGCAGAGGTTGAGAACGGACCGATGCTGCCACTGCTCGGGGTCTGTTTCGCTTGCAGGAACTTAAGTGCAACTGCGACGTGACCCCGGCGCTTGTATGGCAGTTCATGTATCTCGGTGGTGATGGATCTCTCTGTCTGAAACAAGACTACCGAGTCGTTAATCGATGCAACGAGGGATACTTCGCAAATTCCGGTGCCTTCGGGCTTCCGGACAAATTCCAGAGTCTTCTGCTTACTCTTGAGTAATTTAATGCGTCTTGACTCGATCATCTCGTTGTTTACTGTCAGGTTCACGGTAATATCAGTAATTCTCTGCGAGTTCTGGCTGATCACCGCGGTGACTCTGTCTTTCACTCCGGCGTAGGCTCTCTGCGGCAGCGTGATCGATTTGATCGTTAGATAATACTCCTCAGCATAAGGCTTGCAAAGGGGATAATAATCGCTTGTGTTATTACTTATGTTGTGTGGCACGTCCAGGATTCCATCATCATCATCATCATCGGGATCCGCACCTGTCCAGCTATCCCAGTAGTTCCCTATATAATTCACAAAGGTGGTGTTGTTGTGTCTGTAACTTAGCGGACTGCTTGCGTTCCAGTGGTTGTTCTGCCCGGTATCTATTGCAAACGTGTTTTCCGGGCTATCTCCAGCTTCTGCAAAGAACAGACCGTTGGCATAGATCGTGTTGTTATTTCCCTGCACCTTGATTGTGTAACAGCAGTCGCAGATCATGTTGTTATAGATCGTATTGTCATCAGATTCTGATGTGATCAAGACGCCTGGCGTTGCAAAACGGAAACCCCAACTGGGGGGAGACAAACTGCCTGACATGAAGTTATCCGCTATCAAACAGTCTGTTGAACCCTCGATTCTTATGAGGGAACTGCTATCAGCCCATGAAGCATGTGTCAGCAGAAGATTTGTGAGTGAGATCTTCTCAGACTCCGTTATGTTGATTGCCCGCCAGCCCTCAGGAAATTGACTTCCATACGATGAGTCAACCCGTACTACAAATCCATCGAGCTCAATATTGCTTGAGCCTACTATCCCTATCAGATTGGGTCTGGCGCGTCCGGCGGGGCTGCCATGGGCTATGATTCTTGTGTCTTCGCCACTGCCAAGTATCTTCAGGTGATCTCTGTTTGTTATGGTCAATCTACTTTCATAGTCCCCCTCATCGACGTGAATCACAGTATACGTGGTGGAATTGTCCACCGCCCACTGGATGGTTGTATAATCATCCGGCACTCTAATGACCAGTGTCTCCCCCACAACCACATCTCCTGATAGGATATTATTGTCCTCATACCACTCATCGACCTGATTATCATAATCAATCTCAATTCTGATTGTGTGATCTCCCGCGTCTTCCGTCACCCAGTCAAAGGAGACGGTCGCTTCTTCCATCGGTGAAAGTGACGGAAGCGTCCGCAGATCAATCACCTCGCCGTTATCCACAAGCACCACACAGAAGCCGCCTGATATGGTTGCGCCCCGGTTCATAACAGTTGTCCCAACAGTCGTCTCGAAGTGTGTGTGCAGATCAGATCCGACTGTAAGTTCACCTATTGAGAGCTCAGGAAGCAGCGCGGGAAGTTCCGCATCTTCACAGCTCCAGATGATCACATCTCCAGCTGTAAGGGGGTGATCCTCTGACACATTAGTCCATCCATCTGATTTGGAATCGTACAGATGCACAACAGGGCTTTTGATACCGTCGATTCCGGTTACATTTCCTCCACTCGATTCAAATGCCTGGTTTAGCATCCCACATGCAATCTCTGTGGCATTCATGAGTATGAAATCTGATCCTCGGTTCAGAAACAGTGGCTGGTAGTGGATTGTTTCGTCCGAATCGAGGATCAGCACAACAGCATCCACGGATTTGAATGTGATGTTGTGAATCAAGTTCAGTTGATCTGCATCAGAGACTGTGTACGTGGAGATGTTTGTGGTTCCGGCATCCCTATTTATAGAATCAAACTGTAGCACATCCCCCGAACAAATATCTGATCTGTTGAGAACGAGTTTGTAATGGTTGTGACTGGTATCTGCATCCCACGTTCTGCTCGTGTTCAGGTTCGTAATCCCCACAGTGAAATTGCCGCAGACAATCCCGTTTTCATAAACTGCCGATCCTGCGATAAGAAAAGGTATTGGAGGTGCGGGCGCGAACAACGGTTGTGCTGCTACGAGCGCAATAGCAATTGTGCACAGCAGAACAACAGGGAGTACACGGGAAGTTCTTCGTATCCTTGCAACCATCATCAATCATACCTCAACAATCAGATCATTATGATTCTAAACAAATCTACCTTATGTTAAATGTTATGAGTGTGTCTGTGCTTCTGACATGTCCATCCGTCTAACTGGTGCATCGATAGCTTCACATAACCGCAATTGCAATGATTGCGACAACCGCAATAACAACGATTCCAACAATTGCGGCGAGTGACTTTTTCCAATTCCTCTCTTCCACTGGTGCGACCGCTTCGGCGTCAGTCCTGCCTTCAGTCTCGCGTCCGGCAGATTCCGGATGCGCTGTGGTGAGTGAGATCACTTTGACAATCCCGCCCATGATTGAGGCTATCACGACTATGACGATCCCTGCGATCGGTGTTAGAATCGGTGATGGAGTCGATTTTGGTTCTGTTCGAAACTTTGTTACATGCCCTGGTTCCTGTGTGGCTACCACTGCTGGCGTTGCAACTTCGAGAGGTGTTGTTGCAGGCGTTACTGCAGGTGCTGCCCTCGGAGCTGGTGTCGGTGTTGGTGGCGATGTCGGTGTTGGTGTTACACCCCACCCGGGTGGGTATGTTCCGTCTCTGCTACTACGTCTGTGTGAGACGCTCGTCGTGGTCGTGGTGCTCGACAGTGCGGCGATGATTGTGAAAGCGGCGTCACTCACACCCTCACCGGCATTCCCTGCCGCATCATGCGCAATCACCTTCACCAGGCACGTGCCCGATGCAGTGTTCGGAATTGTCCAGTTATACGCCCCGCTGTCTGATATTCCGGTTGTTATCATCTGGTATGTGGCTCCACCATCCGTGGAGTACGCGATATCAACAGAGGTCACGCCAACGTTGTCAGTTGCGGTCCATCTAATCTCCTCGGCTGTTCCTGCCTTCCAGTTCTCCCCGCCATCCGGCGAGTTGACCGTAACTACGGGTTCTGAGACCGCGAAATTCCGGACGGTGTGTGGAATCGGTTTTACCTCAGGAGAGTCCTCTACGATCTCAATTACGCCAATACCTATCTCGCCCTGATCATCATCATTGATTTGTAGCTTGAGGATGGCATAATCAATCAGACCACTTAGACCCGGGTTGTTTATCTGAAATGCTTGTGTGCGTAATACATTTTTGCCGTCACCCAGGTCGACACGGTTGTAATCAAAATAATCAAAGCTCTCACCAACCACATCCGTTATATCAACGAGATTGGAATCGTACGTAAGATTCAGATCACACACGCCGACGTTTGTGACGTTGTCGATTGTGAGTATGTACTCGCCATCGTCGTTTCTGACGTATATCTCGCAGCAGTACGCGGGAATTGCGAGCAGCAGTATGACAAGAACAATCTTTGCCAGCTTGAGGGTCGCCTTCTTCGGTCTCTTTAGTTTCATGGTCTCATCCTATCTTATCTGTGGGGCAGGGTTACTCAGGGATATCCGGACAATTCATCATAGATATTCAATTTAATCTAACAAATCTCCACCACACTTAAGCATTTCGGTTTGGTGAAGACCAAGTTAAATAGAAAAAAGGGTGATCTGCCATCACCCTATTTTAGTTCCTCGTATCCACTGATTCCAACAACATGCTTTGCCAGATACATGGCATCGGCTGATGTTATCTTGTCGTCGCCATTGACATCCGCGGTCTCTTTGTATATCTTCTCGAATCCTTCAATTCCAAGCACATGTTTCGCAAGATACATGGCGTCATGAATATCCACCGCGCAATCAGAATTGACATCGCCGTTTAAGAATGTGATATACGTCCCGTTCCTCACCGTATACAGCATCCTCTTACCCTCGGGAGTCGCATCCTTAAACGTCGTGACACTCAGATTCAATGGGGATATGCTGCCACCGTCGCCGACAGGTTCGAGCGTAACATTCGCAAAAATTATGTCTCCAGGGAGTCCCGGGTTATTTGCCTGGTATGCGCCGATGCGCACGAATCCCTCGCCTATGTGCTCGAGATTTGCCACGTTATCATCGAAATTACCGCCTGTTACGTCTGTGACATTCACAACCGATGAGTTGAACGTGAGCGTGATATCACACGCACCGATATTTACGGCGTTCTCGATTGTAATTGGCAGAGTCACGACACCGGTACCATTGCCGATGCTGATTATGGCTTCACCGGTTCCGATAACCTGAATCGCCTCGGTGTTGTTGTAGACTAACGAGTTCACGCCATCATCCATCGTGATATTCACCCGATACGTGCCACCCCTGACAATGACTCCATCATCGTCCGTGCCAGTCCACACTCGCGGGTTCGGATCCGTTACCTCGGTACATATAAACAGCGATTTCACAACGCCACCATCTACGTTCTCGATTCTGATCGAAGCCTCCACAGCCTCTGAGAACTCGACATCGATTGTGGTGTAGTCCTCAACCCAGTCTCCATCCGGCGAGATCGTGGTGTTTGAAATCGTGTATGTGGTGAGGTATGGTTCAGGATCTGTGGGATCAGTTGCCAACTGAACGATTACGCTCACAGCCACTGTCTTTGTTCCGCCGTTTGAACTCACAGTTACCGTTCCGCTGTGAGCACCACCGGATAGTCCGGTCGTATCAGCAGTCACCTTGACAGTACCTGCGTCTGACCCGCTCGCCGGGCTAACAGCAATCCACGCCTGGTCGCTCGTGACGTTCCAGTCCAGCGTTCCTGCACCGGAGTTTGTTATCTCAAATGTGAATGTCTGTGTCTGTGTATTGCCCGTCCGAATACTTCCGAAGTCATGCGATGCCGGGTTGACGCCGAGAATCGGACCTGTAGCCTCACCAGTGACCGTGAATACGCCATCAATGTCGGTTCGCGGTTCTATCTGAGCGTTGGCTGTATCGATCAGAGCACCGGTTGTAATGTCAAGTACGCTCTCTTCTCCCGGATTACCATCCACCCTCAATGTGACGGTTGCAAGCAATACGTCCGCACCGGTTACATCCGCATCTATGCTGAGAGGACCTATAACCACCTTGCCGGTTTTGTTGCTGGCTATAACGCTCATATCCATCCCGAACTCAGGATTGGTCTCTTCGCCAACCACCATAACGATATCAGGATCATATCTAAGGGTTACCGTGAACCCCCGCAGATGTTCCACATCATGGCATCTGATCTCGGCAGTGGTCGTGAGACCGGGATCTGCCGAAGCGTTCGCGATAATTATTGTTGGTTCTGCAGATGCGGCAGGGATCATGCCGAGCAGGCATATCACAATTCCTATTGTTGCAAGCAACATTTTATGTATATTATTCATTTTTTGTGTCACCTCGTTATACTCCGGGATAGAGATCCGGATAGTCGGGATCGCCATACGAATACTTGATTAGATGCATCACGTCCTGAAAAGCGCCTGCCGTACCTATTGTACCATCACCATTGCAATCGGGATTGTCAAATATCTCAGGATAGTCAGGATCACCATACGAATACTTGATTAGATGTATCGCGTCCTGAAAAGCGCCTGCCGTACCTGTTATACCATCGCCGTTGATGTCCCCGCTCATTGGGTCTCCAGACTCTGCACCGTAATTCTCAAACGGCTCCATCAGAGGATAATGGTATTTTTCTATACTACCACCGAATGGTACATACCGCTCAGCTCCAATACCATCACCTTTGTCCTCACCGACATAGTCATCCCAGTAGTTGCCCATGTAACTGGTGTAGGTAGTATCCTTATACGTATAGGTCATCTGAACCGGGGAACTCCATTCGTTCCGGGTGCTATAGGCGAAGACGTGGCCCTTGGCATCGTGATTGTTGATGAAGTTATTCAGATATACAATGTTGTTAGAACTATCCTTATCATAGAGACTTAACTTATCCATGTTAGAGATCGTGTTCCGCCTCAGGATGCTTCCGGTACTGCCACTAGTAAACCAGACTCCTTCGTCGCATCGATCAATGAGATTGTCCTCAATGATCGTTCCTTCTATATCTTCCGGGAGGTTGTCGGTTCCGACAGATACTCCGAACGCGGTACTGCCGGTGTGGGTGATCGTGAAGCCCCGCAGGACTACGCCTGAAGCCAGGATGTGGACCGCATCGTTACTGTGATGCGCAACTCCGGAAACACCTCCGGCATCGATGACGGGCTGACCAACACCCTCCAGTGTCAGTCTCTTCTCGACTTTGAGCCTTTCGTTGTAGGTTCCGGCATAGACCTTGATTGTGTCCCCGTCGCCGGACTCGTTTATCGCATCACCGATTCTCGTATAGTCGGCATCCGGGTACTCAGCCCCATTATCGTCCACATGCCATGTCTCTGCTGCCACTGGCAGCGCAATCACAAGCATAGCGACAATAGCTATGCCTGCGAGCGTTATAATTCGTTTCGTTCGAGTTTTTCTGTTCATTGTTACCTCCTCTATGTTCTTCTAAGTTTTCGTTACCGATTGGCTGCCTCATAAAGGATCATCAGTGCGTCCAGTGAGGTGACCTGATCGTCTCTATTCACATCGGCTATCTGCGAGTATTCACCCTCAACTGCCATCTGTAAGGTGAGAAGGGCGTCTTCCGATGTGATTTCACAATCTCCGTTGAGATCTCCGGGCAGACTTCCAATGGTGATATTGAATAGACGGGATCCACCATTTCGAACGTCCTCAGGAGTCACGGTGTATTTTGCACTCGCTGACCCGTCGCCGTGCAGGGCACTGAATCGCATCGTTTCGCAACAATCGATGTCAGTGCCTGCGGTGAGCAGGAGCCAGTAGTAATTGCAACCATCATTGGTTGTTGCCTGCCACTGCACACCGCTCTGATTGGACATGCTCACAATGGGACCATTACACTCGCTCCCGTCTCCGTGGAACACAAAACCTGATACTAAAAACGGCTTTGGTGCCGCAGAACCCGCAACAACAAATGCACCATCGATATCGGTTCGCGGTTCTATCTGATCGTTGGCTGTATCGATCAGAGCATCGGTCGTGATGTTCAGTACGCCCACGTCTCCAGGATTACCATCCGCCCTCAATGTGACGGTTGCAAGCCAGACGTCATCGCCAGTTACATCCGCATCTATGCTGAGAGGACCCAGAACCACATCGCCGGTTTTGTTGTTGGATATAACGCTCATATCCATCCCGAACTCAGGATTGGTCTCTTCGCCAACCACCATGACGACATCGGGATCGTATCCAAGGGTTATCGTGAACCCCAGCAGATGTTCCACATTATGGCATCTGATCTCGGCAGTGGTCGTGAGACCGGGGTCTGCCGAAGCGTTCGCGATAATTATTGTTGGTTCTGCAGATGCGGCAGGGAGCGTGCCAGGCAGGCATACCGCAATTACAACTGTTACAAACAATACTTGACATATTTTCAATTGTTTTACCTCCTTTCTGTTATTTCATCACATCAGTTTCTCGTACCCGCTAATTCCGATCAGATGCTTCGCGAGATACATTGCATCGTGCGACGTGACCTCGCCGTCGCCATTCACATCCGCGGCTTCCGGGACGATCTCCTCAAATCCGGTAACTCCAAGCAGATGCTGCATCAGATAAATGGCATCATGCATGTCCACCCTGCGATCGGAATCAGCATCGCCGTTTAAGAATATGGTACACGTCCCGTCCCCGGTGACCTGCGGCACTATCTCGTAGCCCGGGTCAATGAGTGTTGCGTCCGCAACACAGAGAGTGCTCACAGAACCCGCATCTCCGGTTGCAGTCAGCTTGAGGTTGGCAGGGACTGCATCGCCGCTCTGCCCGGTTATGTTGATTGCGTTCATGCGCACCCATCCGGACTCGTTATTGATCATGTGTGTGAGAAGCTCCATATTTCCTGAGATAACATCGGTTACATGGACGACCGAAGCATCGTACGTGACATTGATGTCGCATCCGCCCAGTCCTGTTGCGTTTGTTATTTGAACCGGTACCGTCACCGTGCCGCCGGATTCAAGAGCGCAGTTAACAATCTCCACGCAGACGGTTGTGGCTGTGGCTCCGGCAGGTGCCAGCGAGATCAGGAGCAGCATGACAACACCCGGAACTACCAGTTGTCTCCATTCGGTCATGAAACCAAAAAATGAAGGAGGATGACTGACTATGGCGCATCCTCCATGCCTGCCGCATACCTTGCTATGTACAGCACATCAAGCAGGTTCATCATGCCATCGCCCGCAGGGCTGCCGGACGTGCCAACAACATCTCCAACAAGTAGTATATCCTGCGAACCGGGATCCGGCTCAGCACCTGTGATATAGCCGGAGATGCGCATCGCATCCTGCATGTCAATCCTGTTGTCCCGGCAAACATCACCCCGTCTCAGAACGGTCAGCGTGATTGCAGCCGTGGTGTTGCTGTTTCCTGCGCCGTCGGTCGCGTTGATCGTCAACTGGTGGGTCTGGTTAACACCCATGGTTGCACTCGTGGAAACCTTCCAGATATCAGTTCCGGAAACGTGTTCCATCAGTTGGACCGGGGATCCGCCAACAGGCGAGAGATCGATTGTGACGCCTGAAACGCCACTGTCATCATCATTCACCATAACGTTTATCAGTGTTACGTTGGTTCCTTGCGATCTGGCTCTGTCATTGTCGTTTAATATCGTATCCCGACTTGCGCCTGTTACTGCAATCATCGGTGGCTCCATGTCAAGCAGTTTCTCGACTGTGAGCGTCCCGTTTGTTACAGTGTAGTTGATCGAATCATAGTTCACATCAACGAGCTGATCGACTATGATGTCAAGCGGGCTTGTGTCGCCGTTGCTTCCCACAGCGGTCAGGTTGATGTATGCAGCGACCACGTCGTTATCCGGTCCGGTTACATCGATTGTGTTTGCATGCATACAGCCGGTTCCGTTGTTGATCGTGTATCTAAGAAGCGTCATGTCACCCGGGGTGATGTTCACTACATGGACAACCGAGGCGTCATACCTGATTCTGATGTCGCACCCACCCAGGTCTGTTACGTTGCTCACCATGATCGGCAGAGTTGCGTTTTCTCCCGGTGCAATAGTGAGATCATCAATTGTTACTGTTGCGTTTTTAGCGGTGGCGGTAGCGGACGTGCCAAACACGACAAGCATGACAAGCATGCATAGCGCAATTCCGGCTGCTACAGACCGTTTTTTCTGTATATCTCTCATTGTAATCGTCTCCTGTCTTCTACAGTTTCAAAAAAATAAGGTGATTATGGTAATCACCTCATTTTAGTTCCTCATATCCGCTGATTCCAACGACATGCTTCGCAAGATACATGGCATCGGATGATTTTATCTCGCCGTCGCCATTGACATCTGCAGCCTCTTCATCGATCGTCGTAAATCCGGGCTTCTTGAGCACGTACTTTGCAAGATACATGGCATCGTGTATGTCCACTATACCATTGCCATTGACATCACCGTTCATGGATACGCCACCGGTGTACGTTCCGTTCCGGACGATATACGGCATCTGGTTGCCCACAGGGGTTGCATCCTTGAATGTCACAACACTCAGGTTCAGCGAACAGTTGCCACCGTTGACAGGTTCAAGCACAACATTTGCAAAGGTGATCTCTCCGGAGAGTCCCTGGTTACCGCTCTGGTACGTGCCGATACGCACCAATCCCTCGTGTGCGTGCTCGAGATTCGCAACGGTTATGTCCATGTCCCCGCCGGTCACCCCGGTTACATTCACAACAGCAGGATCGAATGTGAGCGTTATGTCACATGCACCAACGTCCACACCGTTCTTGATTCCAATCGGCAGGGTCACGTTTCCGACACCATCACCGATGCTGATTACGGCGACACTCGTGTCTGCCACGATGATCGATCTCGTGTTATCGAAGACCACCGGGTTCACGCCGTCATCCATCGTTACGTTCACATAATACGTGCCGTAAGCGACAGTATTATCGCCGTCGTCTGTTCCGTCCCATATCTTTGGGTTTGGGTCCTTCACACTTGCTGAGGTGTACAACGTCTTGATAACACCGGTTGCGTTCTCAATATTGATAGCAGCCGCCACAGATTCTGAGAACTTGACATCAATCTCGGTGTCATCCATCACACCATCTCCGTTAGGGGAGATTGTGGAGTTGTAGATCGTGTATGTAACGAGAGTGGGGGAAGGATTACCCTGTGCGAACGTTATGTCAAAGTTAAATATCCCTCCCGCAGCGATATCGTCTGCTGCGATGGTGCGATCGGTTGTACTGGAATCAGAACCGCATGTCACGTTGAATTGCAGCGCATCGCCGGAGTTAATATCTGCTGGCATGCCGAGCACGAGCATGTAGTAATCGCTGCCAGCAGTAGTCGTAGCATCCCAGCTTACACCTGTGTTCGTGTTCGTTATCTTAACCGACGGATCACTGCAGGGGGTGCCATCCGAGCCTGTCACACATCCATCGATCACAAACGGCAATTGAGGTTCTGTTCCCCCGTTTCCACCGCTGACTGTGATCGACCCATTTGTCACCTCAAACAGAATCGGTGTTGTCTTTGACGTATCCCTCAGTTTGGTAACATCCAGACCGAGCGGTGTTGAGCCGGTCCCGACCGCCTCGAACGTTACACTGACAAATTCAATGTCGCCGCTCACGCCACCGATATTCCACGCAGAAATACTCACGACTCCGGCAGTGTTATCCGCATTATGCGCAGTAACAGTAGAGTTTGTATTACCGGTAACACCAGTAACATGCACCACTGCCGGGTTGTACGTGATGCTCATCGTTCCGGTGCCGTAGTTCCGGATATCCTTGAGCATGACCTCCGCGGTCACAGTTCCGCCGGCATCACACGTAAGGTCGCCGATTGATACTGTAGTTGCGCTGGCAGTGGAACTGCTGCCACTACCAGCGATCATCGGCACAAGCATCATCACAACGAATATTGTGATTACCTGTGCCATACTTTGTTTCATTCGTTTCATTCTATAGTACCTCCATTCTGTTTTATTGAAGTGTTTATGTTGGGTGGGTGGACTCCCGAAGGATCATCAACACATCCAGCGCTGTGATCCAGCCATCCTCATTCACATCGGCTATCTGCGAGTATTCGCCCCGAACCACCATCTGTAGAGCAATCGCAGCATCTTCCGATGTGATCTTGTAATCTCCATTGAGGTCTCCCTGTATCTGCCCGATTGTGATGTTCAGGCTGAATCCGACGCTGTTGATCTCGTCAAGAGATATGCCATGACCTATTTCTGTTGACCTGCTTCCATCTGTAGCATTGAATCTCAGCGTTTCGCCGAGATCAACGTCATTGTGTAAGATGAGCGAGATTCTGTAGTGGTTATTGTCAGAATCGGTCTCTGCCTGCCACTCTGCCCCCCTGTCCGGATTGGTTACACCGACAAACGGACCGTTGCAGACACTGCCGTTTGGGTAGAAGATGTATCCAGTCACCGCAAATGATTGTGGCGTACAGTGCCCTCCTGTTGTGAACAATCCGTTCACAGTCGCAGCAGGGATCGGGGAGAAACTGTTGTCGTTTAATTTGACGATCATGAGGTTGAGAGGGCTCTGGCAGGGTCCGACAGACCTTAGCGTGACGTTTGCAAAGAGTACGTCACCGCTCACGCCGCCCATGTTCCACGCGGATATTATGACGATTCCGGCGGTGTTGTTGATGCTGGGCGTCACAGTTGACTGAGGCGTGCCTGCAACACCTGTGACATGAACCACCGCAGGATTATAGGTGATCTTGATCGTTCCGGTGCCGTAATCCGCGACATCCGATAGCACCACTGGCACGGTCACATCTTCGTGCAGTCCGCAGGTGACGTCACCAATTGAGACCGATGCCGCCTCTGCTGTGCAGACGTGAGCCACTGCCAGAACAGATGTGATGATCAGTGCTGCAATCAACAATCTTATCGACATATTCACCTGCCACCTCCACGCTTTGTATTCCATGTCAGGATCAGGTACCCGAGTAGAATTGATAGTGAGATTGATACGATCCCGGATCCTGGAGCCACCTGTCCGGAAGCCGTCTGTAATTGTGCGTGTGCTGTATCAGCAGGTTCTGCGTGATCCTCCTCCGGCTGCGCCGAATCAGGCGATTCATCCGGTTCGGATCCTGACTCCGCACCCATCACCACATCAGGGAGCGGTGGTGTGAGCTGTGAGGGGGATTGCCCGCCAGAACCCTGTTCCGGTGTTGATGTGGGTGTTGCATCTCCGGAACCACCGGTTATCATGAATGTTCCATCACTCACCCCGGCTTCAATCGGCTTCATTGATGTGTTTACCATCTTGACGAGATCAAGGGTGAGTGTGCTCGAGCCCCCCTCACTTCCGACCGCTGTCAGTGTCACGTCTGCAAATACGATATCCCCGCTCACACCAGCAAGATTCCATGCGGATACACTGGCGATTCCGGCGGTGTTGTCGATGTCGGGTGGGGTTACTGTCGAATCGTCGCTATTCGAGATTCCTGTGATGTGAACCGCCCCGGGATCATACGTGATGTTTATCGTGCCGGCACCGTAGTTCGCGATGCTGGCGATTCTGATCGGCACGGTGACCTCGCCCCCGGTTGCGGCTGTACAGTCATCGATTGCTACAGTCACAGCCGCAACAGAGACCTGCACGGCTCCGACAGCCAGCATCAGCGCCAGAGATATGATCATTACGGTTTTATGAGTCATCTGTTCCATGTCATCCTCGTTTGCAAAAAGAATAGCCGATGGCACCCTTCCCGGATGCCATCATGCCATCACGCAACCACACTTCAGGGTGCAGACTCCAGCCCGACACTGTACCGGGCGATGTAGTATGCATCCACGATATCGACGCCGTCCCATGAGTCAGCCGGGATGGTGCCGGCCACGAACTCATCCGGTTCCGGCTCAAGACCGACTGTGTACCGTGCGATATAGTATGCGTCCACAATGTCCACAGCAACATCACTATCGCGCACCACATCGCCGCGTATCAGAACCGTTAGCGGGATGCAGACGCCGGTGTTTGAGTTGCCACTCGTGTCAGTCGCATTAACAACGAGGCAGTGGGTCTCGTTCACACCTGTTACCGCATTCACCTCTATCTCCCAGATCGTTTCGCTGCCATGAGTCATCTCTGCCGCGGAATCGCCGCCAATCGGTGTGAGATCGATCGTGACAGACGCAATCCCTGCGGTATCAGTCACTGAAACGCTCAGCGTGGAGAGATTCGTTCCGGGAACGCGTGCTCTTCCGTTGTCGTTTAATATAACGTCAGGAGACGACTGCGGACTTCCCACGACTGGTGGCTCGCTCTCGCTCACCGTGAATGACCCGTCATCGTCGTAGACCGGAATATCGTTGTACGACGTATCTTTGAGCGTTGTTACGGTCAGATCGAGCGTGGTTGTGCTCCCGCTTGGTCCGCGAGCTTCAAGCGTCACGTTTGCGATGGCAACGTCACCTGACACGCCGTCTGTGTTCCATGCAGAGAATGTGACAACCCCGGATGGGTTGTTGATGTTCACGCTTGATACTGTGGAGTCAGGAGTGTTATCAACGCTCGTGACCCACGCAACCGATGAGTCGTACTCGAGTTTGATTGTTGTCGTGCCGTAGTTTGTGATGCCGTAGACCGTTATCGGTGCGACGATACTCGAGTCGCTGGTCACGACGTAGTCGCCGATATCGACTCTCAGCGCAGAAGTGGCTACACTCACACTCTTCTTCTCAGATCTCGTGTAGTCTGCCCATGTTCCCTTATCCGCATGGATCTGATGCGTCCCGGGCGATCCCAGTGACATTGTAAGCGTACCATCAGGACCTGTTGAGTCGTGTGGTGCACCATCAACATAGACCTCTGCGGCATCAACAGGCTCGAACAATCCGGAAGTGCCGTTGTACGCTGTGACGGTTGCTGTGAATGTCTCACCGAGCTCAACATTGGTCTTATTAAGCTCTATTGCAAGCGGGGGTGCTGTCCATGCTCCGAAGTACCAGAGCACCTCATCAGAATCAGCGAGCGTGTACTCAGCGGCGCCAACCCATGGTGAAACGTAGTTCACACGGTACATCCAGCCATCCCCGCCGATCGCAGGCTCGCTGTTGATCTCAGAGACGTACAGTCCGTAAACCGCGTTCTCAGCCACATATCCAAATCCGCCTGATTTGTCTGCGCAGTCGAGTGCTCCGAGTGCTGTTGGCTCATTTAAGTAGTGGACAGAACCATCGGATGCTGTGATCGTTGAGTTACTGAACGTGACGTCTCCGGTCCAGACCGTATCAGTCGTACCCTCTATTCTCACGTTTGCTGTGACTGTGAGTTTTTCGAGGACGTTCACAGTCTGCAGGAGATCATTGTTCGTCTCATCCGACTCAACTATGACGCCAGATGCGTCTGCCGTTACGGTGAGTGTTGCACTGCCTGTTGCGGCTGGCGTCCAGAGGAGCATGACGGTGGTGTTCTCTCCGGCTGCAAGCGACGCGATACTCACTGTGTCAACAGTCGTACTACCAACATCAAGCGTCACATCGAAACTTCCGGTATTGTCCGTTCCGGCATTCTCGACTGTTGCGCTGATCGGGTTGATCACATCGTTGCGCAGATTGGTTGGCGCAGTGACTGTGGTTACGATTAGATCAATATCTGCGGTGGCTGGTTCAAGCGTTATATCCTCGCTGAACCCTCCGGTATCAATCTCAGCCAATGCTATCGTATGTTCCACCATCATCGACTCTGAGCATCCTGACGCATCGAATCGCAATACGTCGTCTATGCTCACGTTCTCACTGTCGAGCACGAGCAGATAGCTGTTCGATGTTGCTAAAGTCACAGCGTTCCAGATCAGGCCGGTGTTCGTGTTCGTTACTTGCACCACTGCACCGTTGCATGGAGCACCAGTCGAATCAACTACATATCCATTGATCACAAACGGTGTCGATGGTTCTGCCATCGCTGGCGCAGCAAGTATGAACAGTGCTACAGCCAGCAGTGCGCCCATTATGTTGTTAGTTTGTATATTATATTGCATATCATATCTCCTATATTATTCTTTTATGATCACCCACAGGTGGCAGTGGTCAGCGTGACCGACCCTGCATAGTTCCCGACAGGTGTTCCATACGGCACGTTCAGCCTGAAATCCACGTTTTCAAGGCTCGATGCGCCTGCTTCAATGTTCACATCGAAGCATCGCGCCACACCAAGATCCAAGTAACCGAGTGCCGCGACCCGGGCATCTATATAATCCCTGGTGATCGTATTACTGCCAGAGGTCATGTCTGACCCGGCTATGTTCACGTCGACCTCCACATTGCCCGTGTTCCGGACAGTCGGACTACCCGTTGTCCCCATATCCGCATCTCCCGGTATGGTGCTGTTCTCGCCAGGACTGACTAATCCGAATGCTATCATATCGGCATCAAGACTTACCGCGTTGCAACTGGTATAGTTGAACGTTGACGAACCGGTACCTGATAACCCTCCTGCATCCTCTGCCACGACCGTTACCGTATACTCAGTCGGTGCGTCATAGAACTGCATGTCAAACGTTCCGGCATACGTTGCTGTGTTCCCGATCCCGCTGCCGGATTGATACAAGAGCGTGACAAGACCTGGACCGCCATGAGCCGGATCCGGATTGATATCTGTTATGGTCACAGTGCTGATATCGTCAAATCCGCCGGGATCACTCACAACAGCAGTTACCGTAACGGTCTTTGCACCGCCCGGATATGGATCGATCTGAACTCCAGGTGTCACACCGTCATCATCCTGAGTTATTGTGATGCTGTCCACAGTAGGTGGTGCTGCTTGCGCAGAAAGCATCACATTGAAGCCGGAGAGTCCGCCACTGCCGATATCATCCTGAATCACCGGATGGATTGTGATGTTGTAGTAGGTTCCGTTGGTGGCGTTACACTCAAGCACATCGCCAACACTCACATCAGCGGTGTCGAGGATGAGATGGTAATAGTTATAGCCACTATGCGTCTCAGCCTGCCATGTCCCACTGGTATCCCGGTTGGTTACATCAACAGTGGGATTATCGCATTCGCTTCCATCCGCGTTAAAGACCCAGCCAGAGATTACAAATGGCGTTTCCGCACCGTCCGCACTCACCTGCGATGCACCCGGAACCAGCAGAAAGATCGCAATCAGTGCCAGCAATCCTTTCGCACTCATGATACCACCTCAAAGAGGTTAGCCGCATCATACCTGTTCTGCTCACCATCGCAGCATCCATCGAGATAGTATGGTGAATCCTCGCATCCAGCCCGGCAGGCATCCCATGTTGCGGATACAAAACCATACTGACCATGAGATGCATCAGCAGGAACAGTCCAGCCAAGATGCACGGTTGCGGTGTCTCCCGTATCCAGATAATCGGTCTTCTTCCACTCTGTGTTGCAGTACGTTCCATCCGGATAGTGTGCTGCACCACCGATATAGCCATAAGCGGATGCACCATCATTTCGGATATCGACTGCAAACGTCATCTCATCGCCCGGATGAACTTCGGTATCATCCGGCGTTATATCAAGTACAACCATATCCGGCTGCAGTGTGCATGTCACATCCACCCGGACATAATCGGTGCCAATGGATGATCTGAGTACCCATCGCCAGAACTTCCGCTGAGGTGTGTTCTGCTCTGCAATTATGGTGAGTGAACCTGAATCATCGATGTAGTCCACAATGTTCTCTGTTATGCTTCCTTCAAGGGTGAGATGGGTGGAGAAGCTGCTCGATAGTTTCTCATAGCAGCCACTCTCAACGTTCCAGATGTAGAGCGTTGCACCCCCTGTGTCCCAATAGTGATACCCTACACCATTCCACAGGATGTTAATCTCTGTTATACTTGACTCTGGTTCGTCTATCGAGAATTTGAACCTGTGTATAGCATATTTTCCGTTTGCAGATGTTCTGTCGGTCTGCATCGTACTATCGTCTGCCATGATCTTTTCATACTTTGACTGTGTGAACTCGATAGCAGGAACCTTGCTTGTGGCGGGTGGCTTAGCACCATACTGTTTCCGAAATGCCCATCGGTCTCCACCGGCTCCGGTTGTGAAATCATAGGTGGTCACAACCTCCTGCGGCATTACCGTTAGCAGGATGTTAACGGCGGTATTCGTGTTCCTGTTCGGGCTGTCATCGGTTGCGGTGACAGGAAGACCATACATTCCCGGCGTCGTTCCGACCGCGGCAGTCGTAGTAGTAGTATAGGCGTCGGTGCCCGCGATGCTGGTCATCGGCTGCTCATGATTGCCCCCAATTGATGAGAGGTCGATTGTGACCGCATAGATCCCGCTTGCATCGGTGACATCCACGCTCAGTTCGGATCCTTCCACGCCATCCGCAACAATTGAGGCAGGGTCTGCAACCGGATTGGCAACATTAGGCGGCGTTACATCTCCTGCTGTGTGGAAGTAGGTGAAGCTCTCCTGTCCGGTTCCTGAAAGCCCGCCGGCATCATCTGCCGTAATAATCACGGTGTAGTCGCCTTCCGCATGGTCTGACATGTTGAAGACACCTGTGTAAACCGCAGTGGTAACGTCAATCTCATGATCAAACGTTAGACTCACAGGACTATCCTCAACAACCCCTGGACCTGTTATCTCTGCTGTGACGGTGCCTGTCAGGTCGTCCCAGCCGTTCATATCGACAACATCCGCTGTGATCGTAACTGCCCGGTTCCGGGATTCCCAGTCCGGGTTGATCACCTGCACGCCCGATGTTGCCGGATCGTCGTCAGGCGCAAGCCCCACCTCCACCGCAGGGGCTGCATTGGGCACGGCTGCACTCGATGCCGCATCGTTTGCTGAAACGGATGTCAGGTAGAATGCAGAACATGCGATCAGAACTACCAGTACGATCGGTATAGTTTTACTGATTCTCATATCTTAAACCTCCTTTTTGAAATATATAATATTGTAATGATAAGTACTAATCCCGATCCGGAAAATCCCGGAATGCCAGATAAACCTCCGGACTTTGTTAAACCCACATCAAACGAAACCGCCAATGTATCGGTCTCTTTTCCTTCGTAGAGTGCGCACCCATTCACCACATACCCGCCAGACGACGGTATCTTGTAGTATGATGTCAACCGGCGGGTCTCACCAACCTCAACTAACATCTCATCACTCCTGATTAAGTCAACGAATTCACCGTCGCGGTATAGCTCCCCTTTGAATGCTACCTGGCTATCGATCTTTCCGGTGTTCTTGAAGTCTGCAAGTATCTTTATCATGCGACCTACCAGAGGATCGCCTTCGGTTACGAGATTCGTAAGTTCGCCCTGTCGTGTGAGCGTGCCGAAGGGAAGGATCTTGAAAGGCAGACTCCTTGTGGCAAGAACCTCGCCTCCGAGAGAGATCTCCACGTCTGCGGTGTAATCCCCGACCTCCCGATCAGTTGTGTTCCGGATCACTGTGATTGTGTCTTCGCAGTCGTGTTTTACGCCAGTTTCATCGTGAACAAAGCTATCAACGAGTTCACTGTCCTTTGTCATCGCAACTGCGATCCTTGGTTTTGCAACCACGTTGCCCTCATTTTGGAAGAGTACTTTTATCTTCAGAGGATGCCCGATCTCGGTATCAGTGGTTGTGATGCTCTTTACGGTTCCTTTCAGGATCTGGGTACCTGTGACATCGATGGTAATCTTTGATGGGATACGGATGACCGCCTGCGCTGCGGCACCCTCCGCACCAGTTTCCGCCTTCGGGATGCTCTGCGCATAGATCGTTCCGTCATAGTCAGCATTTGCAATATCCCCAGGTACATTGAATCTTACAATGACTTTTGCTTTGCCGCCTGCGGGAATTGCCACCTCTGTCAGTGGAGTGGTCAGGTCACCTTCCGCATAGAACGAGATCCACTCACTACACTCACCCTCTGCTGTAAGCATGAACGTGCCTGCATCATCGCCAGTGTTAAAGACCGAGATCATTCGCTCATACGATCCGCCTTTCAATGCGTCAGAGATTGTCATGCTTGCAGGCGCTATGCCAAGTCCGATGTCAGCACCCGCGGTAGAGCACAGGACCAAAAGTGCTGTAATTACTATTATCAGATTTTTTGGGGGGGTTTTCATGGGGTTCTTGTCCTTTTCGAAAAATAAAGGGAGAAGAGATGTTAAATTTATTCTAACATCTCCGATATCTCTTTATTTCTTACACCACGGTCGGTGTGAAGGTTGTCGTTCCTGCGTATGTTCCTGATAGTGTTCCTGCCGGTACGTCCAGCTCGAAGTTAACATCAGCGCTGGCACCTGCTACAATCTGCGTCGATACTACCCAGTTGGTTATGATGTGGCTATCAGCGATGGTGTTTGTGCCGAATGTCATATCTGCCCACGAGATTCCATCATCCGCGTCGTTGTCGTAACCGGTCGTAGACGACTCACCAAAGACAATTGCAACGGTTCCAGTGTTTTCAACGTTATGGCTTCCCGGGTTGCCATTCGATCCGGCATTAACCGAGCCATAACTCATGTCACCCACGGTAATCGCGATCACGGTGCTTACCTCGAATGTGCTTGCGTCTGTGTCAGTTGCAGATCCCATATCGGTTGCAGTAACTGATACATTCCATGTCCCTGATGGGGCGCTGACGCCTGCTGGCAGATCGAAGTTAAGGCTCCACGGACTTACAATTGATAGTATACTCCCGGATTCACAGGTAGTCCCGTTCGGATACTTCACATCATACGTTAGCTCATTCACATCGCCGATTCCATTAGGGTCTGATAGTGTTCCGTTGACCGTGACCGTATCACCCGGGTCTGCCGGGTCCGGAGCGATTGATGTGATCACAACATCCGGTGCATCGTTACCAACGCTCACACTCGTGCTTGCGTCTTCACTCATGGCTGGCGCAATCATCGCCGCTATCATGATTCCTGCCATTAATATGGCTAATATTCCTTTCATTTCGTTTATTCTCCTCTTGTTGTTGTTCGTATTCTATTCCACAGAGCCAGCACATGAGCCGCCCTGCACATACGCCGTTTCTGGCAATATAATGCACTTACCACCGCACCATAATGAGCAAGCATCGCCCATATAGGGGCAAATCCCCGTGCATCTCGGATTTTTTAAGTGGTGGTTTGAAATAAACAAAAAAGAGAGGAATCAGATTCCTCTCTCAATTCTTTCACGCTTTCATTTTGCGGTCACCTCTACCGTATTGCTTCCCTCGAATCTTTCGCCTGTCGTCAACTCTCCTGTAACGGTCAGCGAAACCGCATCGCCTGTTGGCACATTCACGAGATCCTGTATCTTGAACTTTACCTCAAGTGCTTGTTTGCCAGGTATGACACTACCGTCTCCGAAGGCGTGCGCTCCCTCGCATTCAACCGTACTTACATCAATATCGGCAACATCATACCCCTCCGGCAGTGTGATGAATGCTTTGAGGATTCCGTTGCTGTTCAGCTTCAGCTTCTTATGGTCAAATGTCACGCCTGCCGGTATCTCACCGCCTCCAAACGCATAGACCCTGCCGCCACCGATCGTGAAGACCGTGTTGTGTGCAACTGCAGGGGATGAGCCGCCCTCGGGATGGCTCCAGATCACGTCACCGGTTGCTGCATTAAGTGCGTAGGTGCCCTTGCATCCTATTAATTCATCAGAACTCCCGACATAGACCTTGCCATCCGCAACTGCAACCGATATCGTCCAGCCGCCGATGCTATCATTCACATCAGTCGCCCATACCGGGGTACCTGTCACTGCATCGAAGCAGTAGGTTTGAAGATCGCTGTATCCGGCACATCCGGCACAGACATAGACATATCCGTCCACGACAGCAGGTGTTGAGTCTGATCTCTGAATCGTCTGACTCCACAGAATCGTTCCGTCTGTTGCATTGAGAGCATAGATGTCGCCATCACTGTAGAAGCCGTATGTGGTGAAGTACAAGATGCCATTTACGATAGTAGGAGAGCTGCACACATCAAGCGGGACTGTCTGATGCCATATTTCGGATCCGGTATCAGGATCAACGCAGTAGATATGTCCGCCAGTGTATACCCAGCTTGTGAAGTACACCATTTCGTCAGAGTAACCTGGTGTTCCTGCTGCATATCCGCTCACAGTAATGTTCCAGAGTTCCTCGTCATTCTCCTCGTCGCGACAGTAGTAGTGGTGACCATCCCAGTCGCCTCCGAATATTTTGCCATCAGCAACCATTATTCCGCCGTTGACTGCTCCTGGCATTGCGCACCAGACATTGCCATCGTGATAGCAAGGTGACGCCCATGAGCCATACTTGCTGCTGCCAGGACCGTGATCTCCCAGATACGCTCCTGTGGATTCATCGAGAGCCTTCACAGTACCACCGCAGTTGACAAACACCTTACCGTCCGCAATAACAGGTGAGGAACTTCCGACTGCACCGATGTCATCGCTTATCCAGAGCGTCTCGTTCGTATCAGGTGCGCTGCATGGCGATGTGCCTATATGCGCAGCATCGTAGTGGAACTGTGCCCAGTCGGTGTAGCCGATGATGACAGATGTTCGTGTGAAGTCGTTGTTCGACTCGTTAATTTCTGCCACAGCGTTTCCGGTGTCTGCTTCGGCATAAAGCGTATGTGCTCCGGTGCTTGCCGGTGTCCAGATATATTCGAGCTTTGTTGTTGCGCCTGCTGCAAGTGATGGGGCTGTCTGGTCAGGTAACGATGTCCCGTCAACCGAGAGTGAAACAGTGAATTCACCGGCATCAAGTACGCCCGCGTTCGTTACAGCAACACGGAGAGTGTTATCCTCGTTTGCATATCCCGGGGTCGTAAGCGCAATCTTTGCAATGATTAGGTCCGGGTTTGGTAGAGCAGCGTATACGTTCTCGCAGAGTTCGTTGTTCGTCTCATCAGGCTCCTCGACCTCTGAGTTGCAGTCTGCGAAAGTGCAGATCTCATGGTTTCCTGTACCGGACGGTGTCCAGTTGAAGCTTACTGTCGTGTTATTGCCTGCCGGGATGTTTGTTACCGCTGCAAGGTCAACAGGACTTCCATCTGCTGCAAGCGAGACATTGAACGCTCCTGAATCAGCATCGCCATTGTTAGCAACTGTCGCACTGATCACGTTGTTTATGCCTGCAAAGATGTTTTCAGGCGTTATGATCTCGGTTACTGTGAGTTCCGGCATATCAGGGAACTCAAGCACGTTTTCGAGGCAGTTGTTAATCTCATCAGGTTCATCAACGTCGTCCGTGATGTCAGAACAGACCTCAATTGTGTCATTTTCGCCAGAGAGCGTGAACGGACCAACTGTGCCGGTGTAGTTCTCGCCTGCCTGGAGTGCTGGCACTGAATCCGTTGTTTCCCCTACTCCATCGATCGTAATCGATGTTGTGCTTGCGTTTGCAGCGTCGCCGCCGATGTTCTCAACAGTGTATGTTACAGTGTATGTCCTGTCCTTCAGGCTGACCCAATCCTCAGACTTCTCGGTTACTGTGAGATCAGGTCTGTCGCCTGCTTCAAGGAGCATATCCTGCACGAACCCGCCGGTCTCGAGATCGGATGCTGTTACCGGGTGGTCAGTCTCACTTGAGGCTGTTCCATCGCTTGCATTGATCCGGATCGTGTCGCCTGCGGTTACGCATGTTGAGTTGGTCAGTGTCAGGTAGTAGTTCGAACCTGCTGCGGTCTTGACTGTGAAGTGCTCACCTGATGCGAGGTTTGTTACCATGACTGCCGGGTCGAGGACATGACCGCCGCTTGTGTAGGCAACACTACCTGAGATGGGGAATGGGGTTGGTGTGTGGGATTCGGGATAGTTCTCGAATTCTGACATCAGGGGGTGGTAATCCTCACCAAGACCGTCTGGGACTGTGTAGGGAGTATCTCCGATTCCATCACCATCGCTATCGCTTCCGGTGTAGTCACTGCCCCAGTAGTTGCCGAGGTAGTTCGTGTGGATTGCGCCGCCGTAGGTGTAGGTAACTGGCTCGGTCGAATTCCAGTAGGTTACGGCTGGTGGTGTAGTGCCAGAAGTGGTTGCGGTTATGCCGGTGTCAACGAAGTTGTTGAGGTATATCCTGTTGCCCGAACCTGCCCCATATAACTCGATGCCACAGTAGCCGTTGGAAATGATGTTGTTATTTGCGACTATGCAGTCTACACAGTCTCCAGTTTCTAATGATATTCCTGACGCAGTACAGTCTCTGATGGTGTTGTTAACAATTGTACAGGATGGAGCGTGCACTTGTACAGAATAATAAGCATTACCCTGCTCCAAAACAATATTATTTATAAAAGTAATATTGGCAGCGCCTATCATAATATTCTGATTTTGTTTATAAAAAACATTATTTCTGAATATACAATTTGGCGCGATTGGAAATGGCGTCACGCCATAATTGGCGTTTGTCATATTGAATCCTTCCACAATACAACCATAAGCACCACTCGAACCACCTATACGCATATTGTCAGGGGCACCCAGACCATCCAGTATTACGACATCTGCACTTTCTCCTTTCAGTGTGACGTTCGGTGTATTTAACTCGAGACACCCACAATTATAAGTCCCTTCATGAACAAAGATCGTGTCTCCATCGAGTGCGCTATCGATTGCCGCCTGAATCGATTCTCCTTCGTGGACATACCACGTTGCTGCCGCTGCCGGTGTCACCATCATCGCGCCCAAAAGCGCAATCACACAAACGATATATATCGTTTTCATCTTGTTTACCTCCTAAAAAATAAAAAAGAATTATGTTATGGTGTCACCACCAGTTTAACATAATCCGTCTCGATGTGGGAATGTTCCCTTGCTCCTGCGTCTGCACTCTTTTGTTTCACCAATACCGTCACATTGCCTGAATTGGTGTAGCTGTTAATGCCCGATGTTTTCTCGCCAGTTAAAGTCGCATCGGTGCCAACACTGTTGTTAGCCAGCTCTTCGTATGCTGTGCCATTCCAGATGTAAAGCGTTGTACCACCGTCATCGCCTCCTACTGCGCCACGATATCCCTTACCATTCCACGTAACGTTTATCTTCGTTATCCACGACTCCTCGTTATCGATGCTGAAGTTGAACCTGTGGGCTGCGTATTTGCCATTGGTACTCGTCACATATGTCTCATAAGTCCCATCATCTACTCTGATGTTAGAGTATGAACCTATCGCACCAGTTGGATCGTTGACAGTAGCGGGTGTACCGCTTACCTCACCTTCATACGCCCACTTATCCGTACCAGCTCCTACATCGAAGTCATACCTCGTCCAGTTCGAGAGACCAAACAGGTATCCTGCATCATTTCCAAAGAACACATATCCGCATGAGATCGCTGCACCCTGAAGTGTATACTGTATCTTGCCTGCCGGCGGCTGATAGTGCCATTGCTCTCTGGCAGCAGTGTTTCCGACATAATCTTTAAGACAGTATAGCCTTCCACTCGCGTGATTCGTGGTGAAGTATATATATATCTCGTTGTTCGTGCCGTTATCATACCATGTTGATATAGCTGGCGATGATTGCACCGCGCCGTTCGGCGTAAAGTCCCATATATGTGTCAAATCAGATTCATTCAGACAGAGCAATGCATGGTTACCTGTGCTGAAGTTTCCTCCACCTACGTAAACCCTTCCTTTGTAAACCACTGGTGTTGATGTGCTGTAACGGATGTCGTAGCTGTCCCAATCCAACGAGTTAAAATGACCCTCATAACTGGCACCAGTGGACTTGTTAAAGCCGATCTTCGATAAATGATAACCCGATCTGTTCGTAAAGAATAGGTGTTCATACCCTGTTGAGTCTGATTCGTTCCGTGCAATCGAAGATCTGATCTTACCGCTGCCAACGTATAGTGAATCTACATACGCACCGTTATTAGTCCAGTTTAAAGATGTTAGACAACCGCTGTCATTACCGAAGACTATGTAATCACCTATTACCGCACATCCTGCCCAGTAATTTGCACCTGCCCCGCTGTACGCCCAATCCTCTGTGCCATTGTCATAGTAACTGAAGTAACTATTACCCAAATCACCAAAGAACAACCTGCCCTTTTCACCATCAGTGCTATCGTTGTAGTATGTAATTGGGCAACCGTTACTGCCACACACATCTACATTCCATCGTCCTGCACCTGATGCGGCGTTAATAGCATAGAGATATCCATCCTGACTATTCAGTACAAATATCGTATTGTTGCCATACGCCGGGGTCGAAAGCTGGAAATTCCCAGAGCCAACCGTTACCGGCCAGTTTCCACCAGCCGCAGTGCCATTCTTGTAGTATTTGAACAAATATGCGCCGCTGTCATTCGACGCAAGCACATAGACATAATCTCCTACCACTATTGGTGTTGTATCGATGCCATAATACCACCATCCACTTTGATAATTTGCTGTATGTTGGCTCCAGTTGTCCGGCGCCGTTATCGGCGCACTGTCCGCGGTTCTTCCGATATTAACTTCATCCTTTTGGAATTGGGACCAGTCGGACGCCGCTATCGTTAGGGTGAGCGCAAGCGTCACCATCGTTAGTACTGTTACTGTTTTTATCATGTTGATTTTATTCATAAGTATTTCCTTTTCGTCTGCATTAACGCATATGAACTTGTTATCACAGTCGAGAAATATAGATCAATCATAATCTATTCCCTCCGGTTATCCTGATAAGCCAGTGGCTGCCATGCACATCAATGTGGCAAGCATCACGCCCATCATCGTCTTCTTATTCATCCGGTTATACCTCCTTTTCTTTCAGCTCCTTCACGGATTTAAACCGTGCAGAGGACGTTTTTTCCATTTTCATGCTCTTTTACCTCATTTCAATTAAAGACAAAAAGAGAGGAATACAAGATTCCTCTCTCAGTTCTTTCACGTTCCTTTCGCTATCACTCCTACCGTATCGCTTCCTTCAAGTGCTGTTCCGTCCGTATGCTCTTGGTTCATAGCTGAATTATACGGGTATGCTATCGCTCGTCTCCACATTCGCTGATAGGTCGTATGTCCATCCGGTAAGCGAAACATCGTCCACCGTGAAGGTGAAGACTGTTCCGCCCGGAAGATGTTTCACCTTGTCAGAGTCCAGCGCTACCTCTCCGTTTACATCAGTTAAACCGGAATCAGTATCGCTGGTTGCATCACTCCAGTGACCTTCTACGGTCGCATCTCCAACTGGCACACCAGCCGCATCAACGATTGTTACCAGTGCTACGGCGTTTGTGTTCGGTCCCGCCGTCTTTAACGACATATCAATACTAACAATGTGCATCTCGTTTGTAACCGATAAAACCACAAGCTCGGAAGCGGCAGAATCAATGACACTCGCGTCCTGGTCGCAGGTAGTTGTTGCAGTCAACGTGTATGTGGTCTCCGTAGTGCTCGCCGTTGTGGAAACCGTGACTGTCTGCGCGTTCTCAGCGTTTGGTGCTAAGGTTCCTGTGTTCCAGTTGAGTGGACTAACATCAATTGTAGCCTCGTCAACCGCAGTCCCGCTCATCACAACACTGTAGGATGCATCGAGATCACCGGTGTTCTTAACCCGGACGGTGTAGGTCGTGCCATTCACAGGTGCCACTGTCTGTGATGCCTCATCGATTGTAACAGTAACTCCGTAGCTTGGCGGACCGCTTTCAGATCGGATGAACATCTGGTCGATGCAAATCGTGTCCAGAGCTTTGTTTCCGGCAGTTTGGTCGGTATCCATCACACGGATGTAGACGACTCCGCTGAGATCACTCGGCAGATCAAAAGTCTGGTACGTGTTGTCATCAGCAGTCTTGGTAACCGTTACCATCTCGGTGTACGTGCTGTCATCAGTCGAGTATGCAAACACAAAGTCATCGCCATCACTGCTCGGACTGTGATACGCCTCGAGGTAGAAGGTAATGCTGTTTCCACCAGTTACATCAACCGTCCACTTGCGCTCAAGATGGCTATATCTATTGGCTGGTTTCCCTCCGCTTTCAACCTCGGTGATGGATTCGTACACATCGTCAGACCCGTATGTATCCGGATAGCTTCCAGTCACCGTGCCCGCCACTGGTGTGTCTTCATTTGCTTTGTCATCCGCATATCCAGCCGATGAAACCACGAGATCAGAAGTAGCAGAATTGATAACACTCACATCCTGATCGCAGGTAGCCGTTGCAGTCAATGTGTATGTAGTCTCCGTAGTGCTTGCCGTTGTGGAAACCGTGACTGTCTGCACGTTCTCAGCGTTTGGTGCTAAGGTTCCTGTGTTCCAGTTGAGTGGACTAACATCAATTGTAGCATCGTCAACCGCAGTCCCGCCCATCACAACACTGCAGGATGCATCGAGATCACCTGTGTTCTTAACCCGGACCGTGTAGGTCGTGCCATTCCCAGGCGACACTGTCTGAGATGCCTCGTCGATTGTAGCGGTAACCCCGTAGCTCGGCGGAGCAAGCAGAGAGCGGATGAACAGATGGTCAATGTGAATCGTGTCTAAATCCTGGTTTCCCTTGCTTCGATCCGTGTCTTTCACTCGAATGTAAACGGTACCACTAAGGTCATTTGGCAGCTCGTATGTCTGGTAGCTGTTGTCATCAGCAGTCTTGATAACCGTTACCATCTCGGTGTACGTGCTGTCATCAGTCGAGTATGCAAATACAAAGTCATCACCATCGCTGCTCGGACTGTGATACGCCTCGAGGTAGAAAGTGACATTAGTTTTGCTTCCATCAGCTACATCAATCGTCCATTTGTGCTCTAAATAACTATATCGGTTCTTGGCAGGGTTCCCGGTACTTAGAACCTCTGTTATAGATTCGCACAGATCATCAGACTCATGCATATCCATGTAGCTGCCTGACACTGTTCCGCTCACAGGTATGTCTTCAGTTGTCTTGTTATCGACCTCTGCGACTGCTTCAAGCGTCATATCCTCACTGAACCCACCAGAATCGATCTCGCTCTGCGTTACCGTATGCGTAACAGTCTTTGTCTCTGTGCAGCCAGACGCCTCGAACAGCAGTACGTTGCCAGCACTCACGTCGTCACTGTCGAGTACGAGCTTATAGTAGTTCGATGCCGAATCATTTTCGGCATCCCAGCTCACACTTGTATTCGTATTCGTTACCTGAACCCCTGTGCCGTTGCATGGACTGCCATCTGAGTCAGATACATGCCCTGTGATCACAAACGGTGATGGCTGTGCCATCGCGGGCGCAACCATCGTTATGCACATCAATGTGGCAAGCATCACGCCCACCATTGTCTTCTTATTCATCCGGTTATACCTCCTTTCTTTTCAGCCCCTTCACGGATTTGAACCGTGTAGAGAACGTCTTTTCCATTTCCATGCTCTTTACCTCATTTCAATTAAAGACAAAAAGAGAGGAATGCCAGATTCCTCCCTCAGTTCTCTCACGCTCCCTTTGCTATCACCTCTACCGTATTGCTTCCCTCAAATCTTTCGCCTGTCGTCAACTCTCCTGTAACGCTCAGCGAAACCGCATCGCCTGTTGGCACATCCACCAGATCCGGTATCTTGAACTTGACCTCTAGTGCCTGTTTACCGGGTACGACACTACCGTCTCCAAACGCATGCGCTCCCTCGCATTCAACCGTACTTACATCAATATCTGCAACATCGTACCCTTCCGGCAGTGTGATGAATGCCTTGAGGATTCCGTTGCTGTTCAGGTTCAGCTTCTTACCGTCAAATGTCACGCCTGCCAGTAATATGACTTCCACATCTTTCGTCAGTTCGTTATTGGTCTCATCAAGTTCTTCCACGGAATTGTCTGCATCTGCTGTCACGGTGAGCGTTGCATTGCCTGTTGCATCCGGTGTCCAGAGGAACTCGACCGTCGTGTTCTCGCCTGCTGCAAGTGTTATGATGGTTGCTGTATCCACATGAGTGCCATCGACATCAAGCAAGACTTCGAAGTTCTCAGCGGCAGATCCGCCGATGTTCTCGATCGTTGCAGTGATCGGGTTGATCACATCGTTTCGCAGATTGGCTGGTGTTCCGATCAATGCTACGGTCAGGTCTGGTAGCGGATCGCAGAACGCATAGACCCTTCCGCCACCGATCGTGAAGACCATGTTGTCAGCAACTGCCGGGGATGAGCCGCCCTCGGGATAGCTCCATATCACGTCACCGGTTGCTGCGTCAAGTGCGTAGGTGCCGGCATAGTCAAAGGAATCGCCTCCTTCGACCCCAACAAAGACCTTGCCATCTGCAACCGCAACCGAGCAGGTCCATGCACCGATCTCATCGGCTGTATCAGTTTCCCAGACCGGATCGCCTGTTGCCGCATTGAAGCAGTATGTCTGGCGATCGCTGTATCCCAGGCATCCACCTGTGACGTACACGTTTCCATACGCTACTGCAGGTGTTGAGTCAGATCGCTGGATCGTCTGCTGCCACAGGATCGATCCATCGCTCGCGTCCATCGCATAGATCGCACCATAGCCATCGAATTTGTAGTTGGTGACGTACACAGTACCATCCACAACCGCGGGAGAGCCACAGGTGTCAAGCGGAGTGGTCTGGTTCCAGATCTCTTCTCCGGTATCGGCATCTACACAGTACACAGTCCCGCCAACATATATCCAGGTAGTGAGATAGAACTTCCCATCCTCATAAGCCGGTACTCCCTGGGCGTATCCAACACCCCAATTGCCTGTTTTTGTCTCTGTGAACGTCCAGAGCAGTTCACCGGTCTCTTCATCGAGACAGTAGAAATGACCTGCCTGCCAGTCATTGACTATAACCTTGCCATCGGCAACGACAGGACCTCCATTAACACCGGACTCGTTCGTCGGGTTCTCAAATACCCATATCGGTTCGCCGGTTGCGGCATTGTAGCATCCTGCCTCTATGTCAGTAGAGGTGAATACTCTGCCGTTATGATATGCAGGTGATGACCATGAACCGGATGCAGGCGTAGGGATGCTTATGTTCCAGAGAATTGCCCCAGTGAACTCATCAAGGCAGTACAGTGCGCCATCTCCACCACTCCATCCTGTGGGACCGCTGTAGGCAAAGACCTTGCCATCAGCAACCACTGTTGACGTGCCCCCGATCGCACTTATCTCATCGCTGATCCAGAACGTCTCGTTCGTGTCAGGTGCATCTGATGGCGAGAATCCTGAATGTACGATGTCGTGGTGGAACTGATGCCAGTCTGTGGGCTTGATGATGACTGAAGTTCTTGCAAAATCGTTGTTCGTTTCAGTGGATTCTTCGACATCGTTGTTGGTGTCTGCAGTGGCACTGAGTAGATGTCCTCCGAGTTCGGCTGGCATCCAAGTGTATTCGATCTCAGTGGTCTCTCCTGCGGCAAGCGATGGGACTGTCTGCCCGGGCATCGATGTTCCATCGATTGCGAGTGAAAAATTGAACGATCCTGCATCAACGGTTCCTGTGTTCTTCACCCTCACACCGAGGATGTTATCCTCGTTCACATAGCCCGGAGTCTTTAGTGCGACCCATACGATAAGGTCAGGCATACTCGGTGCTTCGAGCACGTTTTCGAGGCAGTTGTTCGTCTCGTTGAGTTCGTTGATGGTCTCACCGCTGTTTGCACAGACCCTGATCGTGTCATTCTCACCCGAGAGCGTGAACAGACCGACTGTGCCGGTGTGGCTCTCGCCTACCTGCAGTGCTGGCACAGAATCAGTCGTTTCCTCTACTCCGTCGATCTTAATCGATGTTGTGCTTGCGCCGGCACCGTCGCCGCCGATGTTCTCAACGGTGTACGTTACGGTGTATGTCCTGTCCATCAGGCTGACCCAATCCTCGGACGTCTCTGTTACTGTGAGATCAGGTCTGTCGCCTGCTTCAAGGAGCACATCCTGCACGAACCCGCCGGTTTCGAGATCGGACGCTGTTACCGGGTGGTCGGTCTCATTTGAGACTGTTTTATCGCTTGCGTTGATCCGGATCGTGTCGCCTGCGGTTACGCATGTTGAGTCGGTCAGTGTCAGGTAGAGGCTTGAACCCGTGGTGGTCTTGACTGTGAAGTGCTCACCTGATGCGAGGTTTGTTACCGTGACTGCCGGGTCGAGGACATGACCTCCGCTTGTGTAAGTGACACTGCCTGAGATGAGGAAAGGGGTCGGTGTGTGGGATTCGGGATAGTTCTCGAATCCTGACATTAGCGGGCGGTGGTCCTCTCCGAGACTTTCTGGAACCGTGTAGGGCGTATCTCCAATTCCATCGCCATCGCCATCGCTTCCGGTGTAATCACTCCAGTAGTTGCCGAGGTAGTTTGTGAGGATTACGCCGCCGTAGGTGTGCTCGATTGGCTCGGTGGAGTTCCAGTAGGTTACGGCTGGTACCGTACTCCAAGTAGTTGTTGCAGTTACACCGTTGTCAACGAAGTTGTTGAGATATATCTTGTTGCCTGAACCTGCATCATATAGCTCGATACCTGCGTAAACGTTTGAGTTAAGGTTGTTCTTTGTGACTATATTGTTTTCACAGGTATGCTCGAGTCCATCTAATGATATTGCAGCGCCTACACTGCCTTTAATGGTGTTGTTAACAATTGTACAGGAGCTTCCCATTATATACACCGCACAAATATCACTTTGTGCATTAAAAACAACATTATTCTCAAAAGTGGTATTCGAGGCAATTGTCTCAATCGCACAATATAAACCATCAAAGATGTTATTTCTGACTATGCAATTTGGAGCGGTTGAATAGACTGCTACACCACAACCAAGAGGTGTGTCATTAAAATTAAATCCTTCAACGATACACACAGAAGCATCCGAAGGTTCACCATATATAAAAATAATGTTACCCTCTTCAGCTCCATGCAATGTCACGACATCTGTACTTTCTCCTTTCAATCTGATGTTTGGTTTATTTATTATAATATTTTCACTATAAGTCCCTGCATGAACAAAGACCGTGTCTCCATCAGAAGCTCTATCTATTGCAGCCTGTATTGAATCACTTTCATATACATCCCGTGTCGTTGCCGCTGCTGGTATCACCATTATCATCACGCCCAAAAGTGCGATCAAACAGACAGTATATATCGTTTTCATCTGATTTACCTCCTAAAAAATAAAAAAGGATTATGTTTCATGGTGTCACCACCAGTTTAACATAATCAGTCTCGATATGTGAATGGTATGTGGTTTGACCTCTCGTGTACTGTGGGCTCTTTTGTTTCACCAATACCGTCACATTGCCCGAATTGATGTAGTTGCTGATACTCGATGTTCTCTCTCCGGTCAAAGTCGAATCGGTTCCATCAGCATTGCTAGCCAGCTCTTCATATGCTGTGCCGTTCCAGATGTAAAGCGTTGCACCATCGTCATTGCCTACTACTTTGCCCCGATACCCTTTTCCGTTCCAAGTAACGTTGATCTTCGTTATCCACGACCCCTCGTTGTCATCGATATTGAAGTTGAACCTGTGGGCAGCGTAGTTGCCATTTGCAGTGCTCTGATTGCTTGCGTACACAGTATCATCAAACCTGATGTTGGCATACTCGGTTGCATTGAATTCCTTACTCGGGTCTCCGGCTCCCGGGCTATCATCGACCTGATGCTTGAACGCCCACGCCTTCTTCGGTGACTCTCTTGCCCTTGCTGTGTTGAAGTCATACCGCGTCCAGTTTGCAAGTCCGAACAGATGCCCTTTATCGTTTCCGAAGAATACCCATCCACCTGAGATCGCTGCACCCTGAAGGGTATATCCGGCATTGTCTCCGGATGGCAGATAATTCCACTGTTCGCGGGCAGCAGTATTCCCAGAATAGTCTTTGAGGCAGTACAGCCTCCCACTCGCACAGTTCGTCGTGAAGTATATGTATATCTCTTTGTTCGTGCCGTTGTCATACCATGTGGATATAACTGGCGATGATTGTACGCCACCGTTTGGTGTAAAGCTCCAATCTTCACTGCCATCCGATTCGTCCAGACAGTATAGCCCGTCACTACTTCCGACATACACCCTTCCCTTGTAAACCGCTGGCGTGGACGTGGTATATCCGATATTATGCGCCCACCAATCCGATGAGTTGAATTCTCCGGTGGACTTGTCAAATCCGATCCTTGTCACATGATTACCAGTTCTGTTTGTGAAAAATATGTGTCCGTAGTTTGAGTCCGATGCACTCACATTCCATGCAATCGAAGATCTGATCTCACCGCTGCCAACGTGAAGCTCGTCCACATCCGTGCTATTGCACCAGTACACAGATGCCAGGTACCCACCATCGTCTCCGTAGACCAGATAATCACCGATCACCGCAGCGCCTGCCCAGTAGTATCCACCGCCAGTGTTGTTGTTATTACGCACCCATTTTTGAGTGCCGTTGTTTGCATAGTAGCAGTAGTAATAACCCTTGTCACTATTGTTGACACTCGTCATATTCACCGTGCCAAAGAAGATCAAGCCGTCATAGTAAGTCACAGGGGTGTTTGTCTGCTGATCACCGATGCTTGCATTCGACCATTTGACAGTGCCATTATCTGTGTAGAGCGCATGTATCCCTGTCTGGGTGCTGACATTTCCCTTCGAGAGCGCCACATACAGTACACCATCGTTGTATGCAGGTGTGGCAAGCTCGAAATATCCATCGCCTCCAATAGTGGTGTTCGTCCACGCCTGAGTGCCGTTTAGGTACTTCGCGTATATGTTTCCGTTATAGGCAACCACATACACTTTTCCATCTCCAACGACTGGGGCGGTATCTATGCCGCTCCATGGCGAAGATGCAGTGTGGTGATTCCATGATGCCGTGTCATCCGGCGCCGTTATCGGCGCACTGTCCGCGGTTCTTCCGATATTAACTTCACCCTTCTGGAACTGAGACCAGTCGGACGCAGCAATCGTTAGGGTGAGCGCAAGCGTCACCATCGTCAGTACTGCTGCTATTTTTATAATGTTAATTCTATTCATGATTGTCTCCTTTTCGTCTGCATTAACGCAGACGAACTTGTTATCACATTCGAGAAATATAAATCAATCATAATCTATTCCCTCCAATTACCCTGATAAGCCAGCGGCTGCCATGCATCTCGCAGAGGGCAGCCCGCCGCTTATCTGTTCACTCATTCTTCTTGACCTATGCCGATTTACGGATACGTAAGCGTGCAACCCGCTGTTGCCGCAATAAAGTATCCGTCTCCTCGATCCATCGTTGTGAAGTCGTTGAAGACTACCGGTACTCCTGGCAGATACACCTCATAGCTCTGCGATGATGCATCCCAGTGTGCAACATACCTATAGCTGCCATCAACCGACGAAAGCGCACCCGGAAGCGCAGAACCAGTCGCGTTCGTCCAGCCAACGCAGTTCAGTCCTGTCGATAGGCTGGCGGAAATCGAAGTGAATGCAGTCCCCTCATACACCCAGTCACCTGCAGTCGTGACATGCACAAAATATCCAACGCCCGGATCCATCGTGGCAGCATCCTCAAACTGATGTGTGACTGCGTTGTAGCTCTTCACAGCATCATACGCAATCGTAGCATTTCCAAGTACCACACTCGTGCTGCTGTCGATTGGCGTCAGTGGCAGCGAGACGAGGTTCCAGCCGAGTGGCAGGGACTTGGTGAAGGTCTCGGTCTCTACCGGGACTTCGTAGACTACGATATTGATCTCGTAAAACCCACAACCTGGATGGTTAGCCTCCCAAGCGTCTGGCAACTTAACAATCTTCTCACCATACCACCTTTCATCTGGACTGGTTACCCAGACTCGTACATATTCTTCAGTACTCTCCGCTATACCAGTCACTAAATAGTTCCAAAATGGCGGGTTTGGATCTGTAGGCTCACACCATGGCTCCGTATCAGGATAAGACTGATTCAGGTTTTCTTCGCACACCGTCCATCCGTATGGGCATGTGGTACCATCTTCGTACTGGATAGTACCCATTGTATTAACTGCAAATGCCGAAGCACTTGGTATCATCGCGAGCATCATCACAATCACGATGAGCCCGGTTATTCCTATTCTCATCTGCTTTTACCTCCTGTTATTCGATTCAACGTTCTTTCCTTCATGTTCTCTTACCTCCTTATGGTTTTGTTTATCTATATCTCTCGAAATCACCGATTTCGAGGAGTTGATAAAACCGTGTGGGCTTATCAACACCAACATTCACCCAAAAAAAAGAAAAAGGGTGAAAAATCAAATGTTGTGATCAGTTCAGGTTGTGGTTAGTTCTCCCTCCTGATTGACGTAGTAGGTGCTCTCTCCGATCGTGATCTTCCAGTCCGGATAGTACGTGGATCCGCCTCTGCAAACCAGTTCAAGGTATGCCTTTCTGGATTGCTTCTCTGCTTCACTGTAAGTGACTCCAACCGTGTCAACACCGGCATCCTCTATGTCTATCTTCTTGAACTTGCCAGTTACTTTCTCACGTTCCAGTACGTTCACCGTTGATTTTCCATTCATCTCCTTGTGAATGATCTTCAACGCGTCCTGTGCTGTTACCGGCAGGTATTTGGTAGGTTCCTTTACCCAGGAAGCCTCTTTGAACTTCCCGCCATCGGAATCCACGACGATCACCGCCGATACGCTCCTGCCATTGGACACGATGCCGAAAGGCACCAGATAATACTCTCCGGTGTCACTTTTCACAGGCATCGGTTTATCCACTACAGTGCCATCGAAAGCCTCTGCAAAGTCCCGGTCATAAGGTATAAGGCATTCATTAACGCTGTCTACAGCTGCCTGCACGACCTTGTTCTCATTTTCCCGGTCAAGCTTTCTGTTGCAGATCACCTGGTTGAGTGGAACGCCTTTCACATCTACCACAAGCTCTTCGTCGATTGCATCAGCAGTAATTATTCCGCTGAACCTTGCCTTTGAATGAACCAATCTTACGTCAACATCGGGCTGCACTGGTGGCTCGCAAACTGCCACATACCGGTTCTTGTAGATGTCACCATCTCTGACACCTGTAAGGCTCTTGAAATATGTGCCGGTCCACTGATCCACTGACTTGTAGGTGTTCTCTCCGATACCTGTTGGATTCGGGTCATTGACCCAGAACCCATAGATGTCATAACTGCCCTGTGATTTCCCCTTTGGATTCTCACTCGTGTGTATCCCACGTATCGCCATCCAGTTGGAGTAGTCCCCATAAGTTGGCGCTGCTCCAGGTCCCAGATGCTGCCAGTAGCAGATGTAGTGAAGTGCACCCTCGACAGCGGTATAGCTCCCGATACCATAGTGTGCGATGTATGGGGAATACGGGTAATACAGATAGTCATTCAACGTGTACCTCATACCCCTCGGATCGACATACGTAAGGTCTGCGTTGCAGCCCTGGTTGTTGCCAATTCCGGTCTCGTTAAGCACTGTCTGGTTCGGCACATCAGGCGGATCTATGTAGTGGTCAATCAACATCTCCATTACTGTTGGTCCGCTCCAATCCTCCTGTTCCCATGTGGTGAACGGGAAGCTTGGATAGAAGTTCAGGCAGTAGTGGTTCAGCGTGAGATTGACATTATCGTCTTCTCCGGGAGCGTTCACAACCTCGTGGGTTGAGACGTTGCAGTCACTCTCGTAATCCGAGGTAACATCACATGCAGTGATCCGGAGCACATTTCCTGCTTCTACCTCATCCATGACGTCCAGCGTGAGGTTGTAGAAGCCAGTTGCCGGATTGATGAAATCTGCACTTCTGTCCTTAACGACGTCTGACTTGTTCAGGTTCGTGATGTTGACCTTGTCCGCTGCTGGGTTGGTGTAGCCGCTGATCGCGTAGGTTGGTGGGGCTTGATAGTGGACTACGATATTGATCTCGTAAAACCCACAACCTGGATGGTCAGCATCCCAAGCGTCTGGCAACTTAACAATCTTCTCACCATACCACTCTTCATCCGGACTGGTTACCCAGACTCGTACATACTCTTCAGTACTCTCCGCTATACCAGTCACTAAATAGTTCCAAAATGGCGGGGTTGAATCTGTAGGCTCACACCATGGCTCCGTATCAGGATAAGACTGATTCAGGTTTTCTTCGCACACCGTCCATCCGTATGGGCATGTGGTACCATCTTCGTACTGGATAGTACCCACTGTATTAACTGCAAATGCCGAAGCACTCGGCACCATCACAAGTACCATTGCAACCACGATGAGCCCAGTTATTCCTATACCTGCTCTCATTTGCTTTTACCTCCGTTAAGTCAAAAACCCCCGAATTGATCCGGGGGTTTTAAGTGCCCAAAATGGGCTATCTCGTTCTGCATGCTGTACATACGTTATGCCTCGTATATCCAGTTGTATTGAGCACCTTCTCGCTCACACTCGTATCCAACACCTACTTCAATAGGTTCAACTTCAGTCACTTTTCCGTACCATACACCATCATAGTAGTAAGCGGTCTTGTATCCTACTCCAGAGATGTACCTGATAACCTTGTCCCAATTTACTGGGCTGTTAAACGTGGAAAGATCTGTGTCCGTGAAGTTCACATATCCGATGAGGTTCATCCCATTGTATATCGGCGTACTTATCGTTCCAGTGCATCTTGTGCCATGAACCGTAAGCGTGTAGTCTGCACCTTCTCGTTCATACTCATATCCCACTTCTGGTTCTATGGGTTCAACTTCAGTCACTTTTCCGTACCATACACCGTCATAGTAGTAAGCGGTCTTGTATCCTACTCCAGAGATGTACCTGATAACCTTGTCCCAATTTACCGGATCATCCCCGAACACCGCACCAAGCGACGTATCATCCTGGATCAGCGGTATCGCGATCAGGTTCATACCGTTGTAGATCGGGATGTCGAACTGTTCCTGCCCTTCCTTAAGCGCATACACATAGCTGCCATCCGTCCCGAAGTAGACCATGCCGTCAGAGATCGCTATTCCCTGCAGGATGTACTGGTTGTCAGGCGCTGGCGGGTTCCATTCCCATCTCAGAGCAAAATCGGTGCCAGTGTCCTCGATGCAGTAGGCAGATCCATTTTGCACGTTGGTCGTGAAATAGATATATGTATGTCCGTTAACGACCGATACTGCGGGAGATGACTGTGAAACATCGCCGCCTAAACTGTAGTTATATAGTATGTTTCCGTTCGATTCGTCCAGGCACCTGAGAACAGCAGGCTCGACACCGTACACACCACCGATGCAGACATAGACTCTGCCGTTATATACTACAGGCGTGGACGTGCTGTAGTAAATGTCAGTATTCCATTCACACGTACCGCCGCCCACAGCATTATCGCCTCCTATGTCACCGGTTGCGGCGTTGAAACTGACAGCATACGCATGTCCGGAAAGTGGTGATGCTTTCTTGCCTGTGAAGTAGATTCGCCCGGTAGCCTCGTTCCACGTGATCGATGATCTGATCTCCTCAACCGGTGTGATGCCGCATTGCTCCGAGACGTTTATGTAGTCCACAAACGCGCCCGTGTCCTTGTGCCGGCACGTTATATTCGCTCTGTCATCGCCGTAGATGATGTAGTTGCCAACGATCGCCGCGCCTGCCCAGTAATAACCCGTGACATACGATGCGGTCTGGCTCCATATCTGATTGGTCACATCCGATGCGTCAATGCAATAATATGTGCCGTTGTCCTCGGTGTGCTCTGATCCGCCTTTCCAGTTGCCGATATAGATTTTGTCATCTGCGTATGTAATCGGTGTATTGAGCTGGAAATTGCCTATTCCATAATATTTACTTTCACGAATATTTCCGTTGCTCGCATGTACTGCGCATACTCTTCCTGCGCCTTGACCGGCAGCGCCGCTGCTTACGGCGGCATACACGATCCCGTTGTGATGTGCGGGCACAGAGACCTCAAAAGTTCCGGTTCCGGGGGTTAGATCCGTGTGCCAGTTCTCTGTCCCGGTCGTCGGATTGAATGCGTATAGCGTTCCGCTTGCGCTGAGCACAAAGACCTGACCGCCCCCAACAATTGGCGTGGTATCGATCCAGCCAGCGACATTGTACGACCACGCCAGTTCCGGATCGTTTATTGGCGCGTGATCGGTCGTCCATCCGATACTGATTGCATCCTTCTGGAACTGGGGCCAATCGGTCGCGGATGCCACTGACATCGTGAGTGCGATTGCTACCAGGACCATAACAATTCGTGTTTTGTTCATATATTCCCTCCAATTTGTTTGTTTTAATGTCTGTTTGTTTGTTCTGATGATCCAAAAAAATGTGTCACTTTGCTACCGTATTCACATCACCCCCCTTTGACCGGAATGAACATTTAGGTGAAACATCTCTTATGGCACGCGTGGCACCATCGATAAGCCGGGATGTGATAGGAGGAATTGAACTCCCGATAGTGCAGGTGTGCTTCACCTGATTGTTCACCCCCCAGAGCGCATATGATCTCGCCATAAGTGGGATGTGCCTGTACTGCTTCACGCGTGGTTTCTCTCTACGCGTATCGATTGTGGTTGGGGTGAGACGCACCATGTTTTTCACATTTTATGTCTTAATGCAGACAAACTTGATTTAGTACGACGACTATCCAATTACATATAAGGGTTTTGCATGATGATGGATGTCGCGCTTCACAGTGCCAATGCTTGCCCGTAAGATTTTGTGAAAGAGCGCCTATACTTTTGATGCTGCGGATTTACGCCCGTATGCGTGAATCAACACGCCGGGGCAAACGCCGTGAACTTATGCGAATGATAGTTGTGGAACTTGTTCAGGTGTATATGTTTAGCTAACCACAATTATTCAAGTACCTAAAACCAGAGTATTTTTAATTTATCCTGGCGGTTGAAAAACATAATGCCAATCCGGTAAACCGTGGTATGGTTTGACTTCCGAAATCAGTGAAATTTGTGTTTGTGTGAGTGTAAATAATGTTAGTTATCTACGGTCACTATAGAGTAGATATATATCTATTAAGATAATATTGTCCGGCATAGATATTGAGATAAAACACCGGAAGCATAACAAGACGAACCTGCACATCACCCTACTTGCTCAAAACAGCGCAGGGGTGCATAATCCATAAGAAGAATCAGAGAAACCACGCCAGAAGCGATGGATCCAATGCCCGGAATCGGCGCGATCGCCAAATCCCACCCGGAGGGGTATCTGATATCCGTTCGGTGCAGATGGGATAAACTATAACTTAATTCACCCGGCTGCCGCCCGCGCCCTGATGCACATCCGACACCACACCCGCCAGGGTTCCCCGCGTCATATAAAAGCCTTACGCCCACAATCCATAACTTTGTATTGGTTTCTGATTATACTAATTTCTTTTGATCTTTGAAACCGTGTCGCCCGTGTACTATCAACCGTGCTATGTGAGAAAACCTTACAAAAGGCTTATATCAGCTCAAATTTAGGAATATGTAAAATGATGAAAGTGCAACAACCCATACAGATAATTGAAGAGGTAGCAAGGACTCTTAACATGGGTCGGGAGAGATTGGAGATGGAAAGCCTTAAAACATTCCTGGAAAAGGAGTTGATAGGTATAGATGCAAAGATGTACAAAATCGGTGCTAAACATGGGATAAGGTCCATCTTCGAACTGGATGAAAAGTTGAAAAGTGGGGCAATTACCGAGGAAGATATGATGGATGACTTTATGGAACTTGATTATCTGGAATCCAGAAGAGATGACTTGTTAAAAGCGATGGGGAAAGTTCAGTGGCAGATTTAGGTAACCTGAAGAGAATCGTTGATGTTGAATATGATGATACAACAAGGGATTCGAGCATCTACCAGGATAAGCTCAGGGTATTTATAAGAGACGGTTCGATAGTGGACATCTGGTTCTCAAAGAAGATGCCGGGTCGTTTCTCATATCACTGGGAGAGAAGGCAAATTGATGGGAAGATATATCGCCATGACAATTTCCCAGACCCTCGATGGAAAGAAGTCGCTACGTTTCCTAAACACTTTCATAATGGTTCACAAAATAGAGTGCAGGAGAGCAAAATAAATGACGATCCAGCCTCTGGTGTTCGTGAATTTATGGATTTTATAAGGAAGATGCTGAAATAAAAACTCTCCACAACTTCTGCCATGTCCGCATCGGTCACAGACGCTGTTCATCATAGAGAATCCACTACAGTCCTTCGATACATCCGCGCCATCGCCAGTCAGCGTGAGCCGCTTGTTTACATCCACATTCCCGGGTATTCGTTTCCGTATGCACCGGAGATCGTGTCCCTTGTCCCTGCGGCATCGATCACCGTCTGAATCGGCGTACCCTCGCCAGGGGCTGCACGTCCCACTCAGCACCCGTCGCCACAAGCACCGCCGCAACCAGCAGCAAGCAGGTCATGCCGCCCCCTTCACTCATGACCACATATTTCCACTGTTTCGTGTGCGACTTTGATTAATCGTAGCCATGTGTTTAGCACGGCACGTAGTGTGGCAATCCCGTCGGCTGTTACGCTGAGGTGTAGTGTCTTGTTTTCCAGTGATATTGTCACCTGGCTTTTTGGGAATGTTGCGGCAGCTTCGGGCAGCAGTGCTCGGTAGATTGTGGGCGTGTTGCTGCCGAAGTTGAATTGGATTTCTGCCGTGTTTGTCGTGTTGGGCACTTAGGTGATTGTGTTTATTCGGCGCGAACCTTGTTGATTCGGACCGGGCGCTCTTTGAGCAGGATCCGGTGTCCGCAGTATGGGCACCGGATGCCCCGGTATTCGTAGTCGATCTCGACTGGTTCTTTGCATCGGACACATCGGTATCCCATTCATGCCTCCGCTAGTGTTGCGTCGCGTTCTCTTTGCTCGAGTGCGCGTTTAACCGATCTTGCAACGGTTGTTCCGACTGATGTGTGTGGGATGTAGGTGCCGCCTGCGAAGGTGTGGCCGCATTTGGCGCATCTCCAGATGCCGGTGCCAACGCGGCGTACTGAAGGAAAGCCGCATTGGGTGCATTTGTGCTTGTGGTGGGTTTTTTCCTCGATGTTGGCGACTTTCTTTCTGATGTTGCGCCCGTATCGTACACCGAACCTGCCGGCTGACTTTGTTTTCCATCCTTTTGTGTGTTTGACCATTTATGCCTCCAGGACTTTTCTTTTCTTTGTGTTACTCGTGTTTGCAGCATCTGCCATGTTATACGTCCAGGAATTTCTCCCTTATCGTGTCTGCTGCTGCCTTTGCCATGTCAACAGCTTGCAGGACCTGTTCGAATGTGAGTGACTCTGACCCGCTCTTCTGCATGCCGGAGATGCTGCCGTCGCTGTTTGTGATGACTATAAGGGATGTGCTTGCGATTGCAGCTTCTGTGCGTGATGGGTCGAGCAGTAGTGCGCCGCCAAACTCAACTACGGTGACTGCAACCGGAATATCTCTTATAGGGAGCGGGATGTCTTCGCCCATGCCGTATTGGGACATTGGTAGCTTTGCGGTGAGTAGTGCTGCGATGGCGCCCATTGAGGCTGCATCAAGGATGTTGCCCTCGTTGTTCAGCATGTGGATGTCTACGAACATGATCCAGACTTTTTCGCCCGCTGTTATGCAGAGTTTTTCGAGGTCAACTGATTTTGATTCTCTGATGCCGCGGTCAACGACCCGTGCAATCTCGATTGCTTTCTCTCTTGGGGGACCTGCCTCAAATTCGGGGGATGCTAGCGGGATTAACTCTGCGTTTGTGATGAGCACACCTTTATCGGGGGTGTCAGGGAATGGCTCGCCCGGCTGGATCTTCACGCCAACCACTAGTTCGGTTTTTCCGAGTTTCACGTGGGCTGAACCGTCCGCAGTAGCGATGGCTCCTGTTTTAATGCTAATTTCTCGAAACTCATCGAATGCACGACCGTCCTCACGTTCACCCTTCAGTATCAGGTTTAATAGGTGGTCACGCTGGATTTCTACCATTACATCATCACTCATCGATATCACCGTCCGGTGCGCCGCCATCATCCTCGGTATCTATCATGGATTCCTTGCCATACTTCTCGATTAGTGCCTGACGCTGTAACTCGTACATCCGGTCACACCCGGTTTTTGCTAGCTTGAGCGCCTCGTGGAACTCGTCAATGGTCAGGTGTCCGTCCATTTGTAGGAGTGTGATCTGTCCATCCGCGGTCATAGCAACCGGCACATCCGCATCACCATAGTTGTCCTCTTCCTTCATCAGGTCGATCACGAGTTCGCCGTCCACCTTTCCAACGGCGCATGCGCTGACAAGCCCGCGCATTGGGATGCCTGCATCAGCGAGTGCGAGTGATGCGGCGTTGATGCCTGCGGTTCTGGTGCCTGCACCTGCCTGCAATACCTCTACAAACACGTCGATCGCGGTTT
This sequence comes from Methanosarcinales archaeon, assembly GCA_004211975.1. Lineage (GTDB taxonomy): Archaea > Halobacteriota > Methanosarcinia > Methanosarcinales > Methanogasteraceae > Methanogaster_D. The sequence continues at coordinate 51,888 of RXIK01000113.1, forward strand.
TTGGATAGAATTTGGTGAAGACCACAGGTTCGAATGCCTCGCGACTCACCTTTGAGATCTCTATGCTTCGTCTGCTTGGTCCGGGTCTTATCCGCTCATCCACAGAGAATGAAGCCATGTTATATCGAAATTGCACGACCGATCGGGTCATGTTTTGTCTGTGTCTTGGATGAAGTTCCCGGGGACCGTAAACTGCTGCTAAAACTTTGTTGTTTCCCCATTCAAGGTAGCAGGAGCCGTCAGCTCTGCCAAGTGTGCCGACCTCGATCTTGATCGGTCGTAACTCATCAACGCTCCGCCCATCAAGTCTCTTTCCGTCTATAATAAAATGCTCTGGTTTTTCACTCATCACCATTCCTCTTCGTTTTCATTTTCGTATGTTTTTCCAAATCTTGCTTTCTTTTTCGCGTTCAAGAACGCCTGCACACGATCTGTTAATCCTGGTGTGTGCGCATTTGTTTCGATGTATCTGACAGTTTGAATTGCCAGATCAACACGATCGTCGTTGCCGTGGATCCATATTCGCCCGTTTTGCCCGACAAACATATTACATCCAATCGCACTTTTGAGTAGCCGGATCATTGAGCCACTGCGCCCGATCACCCGCGGCATCTTTGTTGGGTTGATGGCGATGACGCGTCCTTCGGAGAGGCGCCTTAGTTCACGGTCCTTGTCTCTGAGTGTGAGTTCAACTTTCATGCCGGCGTCAACGTCTCGTACCATTGTCAGTATACAGTCGCCAACCTTCAGATAGCTGCTCATTTGTTCGATCTCGATCCGTCGCGGATACTGGGAGATATGCAGCAAACCATCATAAGGCGCGTTGATATCTATGATCCAGTTTGAATATGCAACCTCGGTGACAACCCCGATCACGCGATCGCTGGGCTGTGGGATGTACTTACCTGCGAGCGGGATTACGCTGATGTAGCGGTCCCCTTTGTTCATAAGCCCGTATAATGCGGCACGCACAGCCCCATCAGCGACGTAAGTGCCACTGCCTGACATTTTTATGTCATTAGATAAGATATCACCCGGAATAACAATTCTCTTTCCCATATTACTACCTTTATCTTTCCTTGCCGTTTCTATTTCAGAAGCTTGGTCTCAGCACCGCCCTTGGTTACGCGGTTCACAAGACCGAAAAAATCGAGTTGCATGCCTGCTGGAATATTGATAACACCGATCCAGGATCCATCCGACTGCCATTCCTCCTTTTGCAGTTCACCAAAACCGGTGATCTCGCCGTATGCTTTTGCAGCATAGTCGGCTGGAACATTAACCGCGATATCGACAGTATCGAACCTGATCGGGATGATTGGGCGGATCGCTTTCATCGTTGTTTTCACCAGTTCGTCAACGCCCTTCATCGGATCAATGTGGATGCCTGCCTCTTCCATTGCCTTCTCTATCCTTGCAGGTGGATGCGGCGCCTTTGTCTGGGGGTTGAATGCGCCTGCTGCGATGATGCTTACCACCTGTCTCCGCTTATCCTCAACGATTTGTTTACGCTGCTCTTTTGTGAGATGAAGTTCTCCGTGCTTTACGATGTGCTCGGCGACTTCAAATATGTCTGTGGTTTCAAAGACTTTCTCCAGGTCATCCCTGCTCAGGTGCTCGCCACGACTCGCGTTTTCAAACACGTCCTCAACTGCAAGCATCTCTGATAGGTCAACCTCTTCTCCTTTGTGAGCGCGTAATGCGAGTTCGGGATCGACCAGCACCTCAAAGTGCTTGCCGCCCCGTTTCAGTCGTGCGGTGATCGCGTTATCAAGTGTGACCATGACTATTCCTCGGTATCTTCAGTCTCCGGTTCCTTCTCCTTAAATTCCTTGACAATCTCCTCAACATACTGCGTGAGCACGTCCCTTCCGATTTTGTTGAATGTGCGATCTTCAAGCATCACAGATCCTGCTTCAATCGTATCAACCGTGAACGTAGCGTCAGAAACCTGATGTAGCACCACCAGTCCAAGACGGATTGCGTCCTCTATACTGATGTCATCGGTGTACTCTTTCTCAAAAATCTCCATCGCCTTTGCCCTGCCCGCGCCAATTGCAGTTGCCTTATACTCAAGTAAAGCACCGCTCGGGTCGGTCTCAAACAGCCTTGCCCGGTGATCATCCACCCCTGCAATCAGAAGAGCCGTGCCATAAGGACGCACACCGCCAAACTGTGTATAGGTCTGTTTGTGGTCGCAGATCTTCTTTGCAAGAGTCTCCACCCCGATTGGCTCGTCATAATATAGTCGGTTGACTTGTGCCTCTACACGCGCACGGTCTACTAACGCACGTGCATCCGCAACCAGTCCCGACGTCGCTGCACCAACGTGCTGGTCGATCTGAAAAATCTTCTCGATAGAGTCGGATTCAAGTAAATGGCTTGTGATCCGTTTGTCAACCATTAATACAACCCCCTCGGTTGTTTTAACCCCTAACGCGGTTGTACCTCTTTTCACCGCCTCTCTAGCATACTCTACCTGGAAAAGTCTTCCATCCGGACTGAACACGGTTATTGCACGATCATACCCCATCTGGGGTGCCATTTGCATTACTGATCATCTCCTTTTATTCGCGTTTAACGTATGAGGGATTTGTGCGTAATGTACATAAAATGTTCTTTTGATACGGGTGCATTGCAGGATGAATATATGAGCAGTTCTCAGGTATCTTGTTTCCAGCATTTTCCATTGATAAAATAACGGTCTTGAAACTTTTAGTTTGTGTCCTTGACATAAATCGCAGGTCTGCCCGGTTCTGCGAATTTCCGCCTTCCCTGGGGGTCAAGATCATCTCTGGCAGCATCGGTTGCATCGATTGCATCAGCATCCAGCACCGCAACTGCGCACCCGAGTTCCCGCTCAAAGAACTCAAGTGCCTCTGAAAGCACTGCACGCTCATCCAGTCCCTCAAGACGGTTGTTAACCTGCGCAGCGTCCCATGTTCGCACATCTTTGATCAACTGCTGCACAAACTTGGGAACATCCCGCGCATGTTTCTTTATTTCGGGGTCCTGCATTAATTCTTTCATTAAAGCGCCCATATCAAGTTTTCCAGATCGGCTTGCTATAAGAGCCTGCTTCAGCACCGTATTTTTCCAGGCTGGTGCTGTGAACAGAGTTATTCGCTCTGGTTTCATTGAAGTCACCCTGATGATCTCCTCGATGTCATCAAGCGTGTTCTCGACCAGTTCTTCTGCCCGTTCGGCACATCGGTCAACTAAATTTGGGTCTGGAGCAGGATATTCAGAAAGCGAGATAAAACCATCCTCTCCAATCCCTTTCCACAGTTCCTCGCAGATATGCGGCATGAACGGAGCCATTAGCCTGATCCAGACGTGCGCAACAGCTTTCAGTGATGAAACACCGCCTCTGCGCTGATACCACTTCAGATCATGCATCAGCAGGTAGAATGCGTTCTGTAGCGCGTGTCTTGTGCGGAGTACCTCCAGAGCTTCTCGTGTTTCGGAAATTCGGTGTTGAAGCCGGCTCATCATCCATTTATCGATGATTTTTGGCGGTTCATCAGCCTCCGGATCGCTGATAACGCGGTACACAAGATTGTAGAATTTTTCGACCTGTTTCTGATTGTTGTTCACACTTTCGGACCGCCAGTCCGCATCCTGGGTGTGTTCGGCGGTGCCAAGAATGTATAATCTTGTGACGTCCGCCCCGTACGTGGTGACTGCATGTTTCAGCGTGAGCAACGGTCCCTTTGACTTGCTCATCTTCGCGCCTTCAAGAGAGACAAACCCATTAACAGCAATCGCACGAGGAAGCATTTCCTTCGGAAAGATCGCTACATGGTGAAACAGGAAGAACAGAAGGTGGTTTGGGACCAGATCTTTCCCGGACGACCTGATATCAACCGGATACCAGTATTTTAAGTCCGCACGGATCTGTTTTGCAAGATCTTCGTTGATTGGTAGGTTGCGGGCATCTCCTTTCCCGAGCAGCACATAATCAAAGAACGCAGGTGTCAGTTGGCTAACATCGATCCTGTCAAGATACTTTGAGATGATGTAATACGACATATAAATTGTTGAGTCAGCGAGAGACTCAATGAGCCACTCGTTGTCCCAGGGCAACCTTGTCCCGAGTCCTTTTCTGCGGGCGCACGCCTTGTCCTTAAGCCAATCAATCTTATTCTCAAATTCAACGCGCAGTTCTTCAGGAATAATCTGCATATCTGCAAGATGTGCGTATACCTGGTCTTTCCACTCCGGATTTGAGTAGTTGACAAACCACTGGTCCTTCACCATCTTCACAACGCACGTTGTCCCGCACCTGCACACAACAGGTAGTTCGCTGAACTCGTAGAAGATGTCTGCAACACCACGTTCGACCAGATCACTGGTTAAAACATCTTTTATCTTTGAAACAGCGATCCCCGCGTACTTCCCGGTATTTTCCTTAAGCACCCCGTTATGAAACTCCCTCCTGTACACAAGCTTCGTAGCCTGTTCGGTGAGCGGGTCTGACTGGTTGCTAACGCCAAGTTCATCCACCGCCTCGATGGCGGGAAACTCGCCCATGTCAGGGACACTGATCAGCGAGATCATCTTGAGGTCGGATATGTCATCTGAGATCCCGTACTTGCCAAGATTGGCGCCTTTCAGGTCACGGAGAGCAAGATAGTCATACGGGGCGTGGGCGGGCACGCTCATCACGATCCCGCTACCGTTTGCCGGATCCACGAAGTTCGCGGGAAGAATTAGCACGTTATGATTGATAAGGGGGTTCTCAACCGTTTTCCCGATCAGATCTTCGCCCTTGATCTCCCCGATTTTCCTAACCACCTTGTCAGTGTGCGTCAGCTTCCGATATGCCTCCTCACTGACGATCCACTGCTCACCATTAACCGTGACCTTTGCATGAACGATATCAGGATTAACCCAGAGATTCGTCACCCCAAAAACAGTTTCAGGACGCAGCGTGGCGCACGGGAGGATCCACTCATCAGATCGCCCCGATCCATCTGACACGTCCGACACGTCCGACACGTCTGATGCAAGTTTGAACTTAAGAAGCGTGTAATCAAGGATGTTCGCACCTTCCCCATGAAGCAAATCATGATCCTCAACCGGATTTTCGTCATTCGGACACCACCTCACAGGATGTGAGCCCTTCACGATATGCCCCAGTTCATGCAACTTATTAAACTGCCATTCAACAAACTTAGTATATGCAGGATCGATCGTTGTGAATCTCCGCGTCCAATCAATCGAATAACCAATCAACCGCATGGCTGCCTCCGACTCCATGCCAAAATACTCAACAAGCGACTCAGGAGAATCAAGCTTTGCGATCACATCATCCGGGATACCGTGCAGCTCCGTATAAACACGAAGCGTCTCAGGATCACGCTTTGCAATAAGTTCAGCAAGCCCAATAATCGGCGTGCCTGTCGCATGAAAAGCCATCGGGAACAAAACATTTAAACCAAGCATCCGCCTATATCTTGCTATAACGTCCCCTATAGTGAAGGTTCTGGTATGCCCCGCATGCAAATTACCATTCAAGTAAGGATAAGGGATCGTTATAAAATATTTCTCTTTATCAGATATGTCAGGCTGAAATATGCGACTTTCATCCCATTTTCTCTGCCATTCACTCTCAATAGTCCGTGGATTGTATCGTGGATTCATACCGATCAAGAAAACCTAAAACCCGATCATACATTAAGATTTCTTAAGGAACCGCGGCTGCCACATAACACACCCCCACTTTACAGTAATACCCAACAGTTCAACTGCCAACACATTCCCCCCACAGGAACTACCCGGGCTTCAACAGTATGAGGATATAGTCAGCGAGGTATTCCTGGCAGATTATGCGAGAGGATCTCCGGATCAAACGAACCAACAGCGGAAAGTAGCAGACAGCTGCGCGACGGTGATGCAACAGAACCGGATACCCCTAAAGACCCTGCCCCCAGTAGAACTGGCAGAGGATCGTGTCTGGCGCACTTGAACCATTCACCAACCGTGACATCGCATGCGAACTTCACACAGCAGAATCAGAGATACGGGGGCTGTCATGCCCTCTGATGTTAATCGATGTCTTTGAAGCTGTTGGTTCAAGCCGCGTGTCGGTCGCTTCGGGGTTCTGACATCCGGAAAAATCCGAGGGTAAGCCCCAATAGCCAGCAAGAGCTGGAGATTTCACTCATGAGAAGTTTTTGCACATGACAGGTTCGCTACCTACCTGGGTGCGTGCGAGACGCCGGCGCAGCCAAACCGAATGAAAGCGCAACCCCCCCCCGGGCGCGGTGCATAAGTGCAGGGTTTTGAGTGACTCCAGAGACTATGCCATAACACACGCAGAGGTCGTTTGAATGCGCGGGCAGCGTACTTTTGAGGTGCGTTGACACCAGAGGATAGGGTTAAAAGGTCCAAGATGCTGCTAATGTAGTGAACAACACATTTATAAAATATAGATGAATAAAAAGTAGTGGTCAAGAATGAATGTGATTGAACTATTAACACGGTTTTTGGTTGGCGGGACTCTAATCGTATTAGTTTCTTTACTTTCTAAAACGAAATATTCGGTGATCTCAGGGCTTTTTGCGCTTTTCCCCATCGTAACTTTAGTAGGATATTTCTTCATCGGGCAATCCGTGGATTCATCCAAATTACATGAAATCACCCTATTTAGCATGTATTCTCTTCCTACAACTTTTATATTCCTATTTACATTCTACACAGTACAAGCGAAGTATACACTTATAGAGTCGCTCTTTCTATCGGTTATGGCATGGTTTTTAGCTGCCGGGATGCTGGTTATTATCAACCATTATGTACTGCGAATCGGAGATAGTTAATGTCTCAAAAGGAGGTTTAAGATGATTGAAAGATGTTTTAAAACAGGAAGACCATGTGCATTTGAACCAGAGGAATCGCCCGATCAAGTTTTTGTCGGCATACCTTACAAAAACCCATTCAAAGATTTATTTGAATATGGCGTGCGACCCGCATTAGAAGAACTTGGGCTCAGCCCATGGATAGCTTATGAACACCCCAGCAGTCGCGATATATTTTGTAAACTATGCGAAGGACTGCAGAGTTCTTCTGCCGCTATTATCGATATCTCAGAACCCAACCCAAACGTCCACTTTGAACTTGGCATATTAGCAGGAACATCAAAACCGACCATATTGATCAAACAAAAAGGAGCAGATGTTTCAACAGACCTCAAAGGTATGGAAAATTTAGAATATGATGGTGCGGAAGAACTATGCGAACTTCTGAAAAAACACCTCACACAGGCTACAACCAAAGCAAGAACCTATCCAAAAGTTGCCGGATATGCAACCTATAGGGAATTCTACCGAGATTGTTCGCTTGCCCTTGATCAATCGTCAAAAAAGGTCGATCTCACACACATCCGCGATGAGCCACCACAAGACTTTGAGGGCGTTTCAGACTGGTTTGGAGAAGTTATAAAATGGTGTGATGAACACCCATACGGGAAAGTTCGGAGGTTGATCGCCGTTTCCAACGACAGGATGCTTGCCTGGGCACAAGAACTTGCAGAATATGTAAAAAACCGCCCAAATTACAATTTCGAAGTGAGAGTCTGTCAGTGGACTGCAAATTTCCCGGCTATCAACATGGTGATATTTGACCGGCGACGAGTTTTTATTGCTCTAACCGGGTTTGGTGCAACGGAAACTGCCGGCTTTCAAGTATCCGACCGCCTGATCGCCGACTACTTTGTAGATTACTACAATAACATCTGGGGAAAGTCAGACGATCTGAATAATTTTCTTGACAGAGTCGCAAAAGGGGAGATTTGTATTGATGAATAAACCTGATATTTCTGCATACTAACCTGGCTTTGTTACATTACCAACACCCCAGTTCATATATTTCACTTTAGCCACATCCTACACCCAACAACGACGTTTAAGGTCGCATCGCATCCATAATCAATCACTCACGGAAGAATGTTTGAACTTCACAATTTTTCTATTCACGGATGCTGAAATGAGACGGTAGAGGAGAATTATGAGGAGTGTCGATCCAGAGACTGCACCGTTTGATCTCGTATACGAAGATCAAAAGAGCCCCCGCGTTGTCCGGTCACTTGCATCTGTGAGACCAACGCCAGCGAACCGCGGCTTCCGGTTGTGTGCAACAGTTTCTTACGTGCTCCTGTCGCATGGGCGTGCCCCCGAAGTGAATCGGAGACGCGAGGTCGCTGGTCTCGATTGCATTCTGCTCTGGGCGGTTGCAATCGTCCCGCTCATGCGCCCATCAGCCGCAGAAAATGCACCCTGCCCGACGCGTCACCTGCGACGATGGTTTTGCCGTCTGGTGATATGGCGCAGGCGAAGAAGTGGGCGTCCCCGCTGAACGAAACGAGAATCTTCCCACTCTCGATATCCCAAACCTTCAGGGTGTTGTCCCCTGATCCTGAGATTGCGTGTCTTCCATCTGGCGTAACCGCAACCACATAGACCAAGCTGGTGTGACCGGTGAGGGTCTGTATCTCTTCTCCACTCTCAATATCCCAGACCTTCAGGGTGTTGTCCCCTGATCCTGAGATTGCGTGTCTTCCATCCGGCGTAACCGCACGGACCCAGCTGGTGTGACCAGTGAGTGTCTGTATTTCTTCTCCACTCTCAATATCCCAGACCTTCAGGGTGTTGTCCCCTGATCCCGAGATTGCGTGTTTTCCATCTGGCGTAACCGCAACCGCACGGACCCAGCTGGTGTGACCGGTGAGTGTCTGTATTTCTTCTCCACTCTCAATATCCCAAACCTTCAGAGTGTTATCATCAGATCCTGAGATTGCGTGTTTTCCATCTGGCGTAACCGCAACCGCATAGACCGAGCTGGTGTGACCGGTGAGTGTCTGTATTTCTTCTCCACTCTCAATATCCCAGACCTTCAGGGTGTTGTCCCATGATCCTGAGATTGCGTGTCTTCCATCTGGCGTAACCGCAACCGCATCGACCCAGCTGGTGTGACCTTCCAGTATGCGTATCAATGGTCCGGGCGGTATCAGACTGGCTGCATGCGGGCAGAGCCACAGATCACCGTCCCATTCACGAGCCTGTTGTAACATTGATTGAATCCCGGATTCCTGAAAGGTTTGCAAGCGACCCACAAGTTGTCCGGCAAGCTGTGTCTTATCCCGGGCTAACACATGCGCAGACAGCCGGATTGCGCCCTGCACAAGGCGCAGATCAGAGTCACCCGGCAGATGATCATAATCCGCAATCAGGGAGTTGACGTCGGTTGCCGCAAGCTTCGCCTGCAGCCAGTCGAAATCAAGTAGAAGCCGCCACAACTCATCTCCTCGTCCTGCCTCAACCAGATGATATGCCAGATGAGTCCAGAGATATGACTCGCTCTCAGGCAAATCGATCCATCTTCCGAGCCCATAAGAATCGAGAAACTGCT
>RXIK01000182.1 GCA_004211975.1 Methanosarcinales archaeon
TTGGACTGAGTCCAACCGTGCCGACACGTGGTGATGTCAATGGCGATGGATGTCTGACAAGTGCTGATGCTGCAATTGTGCTGCAGATGGCTGTCCGTGGCGACTGTTCGGAAGTATCAGATGTGAGCAGGGATCATAGGGTCACATCGCTTGATGCACTGATGATTCTGATGGAGCATTTCGAGAATCCCTTTACAACAAAAACGATCTATGTGGCTAATAATTTTACAGACGACCCTGCCAATCACAGATGGAACACGATTCAAGGAGGAATAAACGATGCAGATGATGGAGATACGGTTTTTGTCTATAATGGGACTTATTTTGAGAATGTTACTGTCAGCAAGTCGATTATGCTGAAAGGCGAGGATAGAAGCAATACAATTATTAATGGTAGGACTATTCTTGGACATCAAACCAAGCCTGTTATTAAGATAGTTTCAAACAATTGCACGATTAGTGGATTTACTATAATGAACGGGTCTCTTGGTATTCTCATGAAATCTGCAAATAATAATACAATAACTGACAATTGCGTAAAATACAACAAATATATTTACATCCCACAGCACTACTGTATAGGTTGTGACCAAGGAATTTGGGCTCTTTGGTAATTCCCGTGAAATCAATCTCCATGATAAATCAAGTAAATAAGGAGTATCCATTTAAATCAAGATGTATTCGCTGAAATAGATGTTTAACATTAAGAATTCCATAACAACGACGTTTAATCACCTTAATCTTGTTATTCAGCCCTTCTACAAATCCGCTTGTTTGTCGGCTTATAAAGTAGTTTACAATCTCACACATCCGCGTATCTAATGTCGATAAAAAGTTGTTTAAACAAGTCAACCCACTTTTTATGGCTTTATCCATCCAATCATTTATTTTAACCTGCGCTTCGCTTTTAGAAATATCCGAATCAAATATATCAGTTAAATCATTACAAAGTTTATATGCTATTTCTAACATTGGAGAATGTTTAAATAACCGTTCCAAAACTTCTGACTCCTTGTCCACCAAATCTTTTGCATTCTTGCGCAGTAGCCACATCACCCCCTTCAGTTTTTTATGTTCTTCTTCTGCCAACTCTGTCTTCAAACGTGCAATTTCCTTCTTTCGAAGGTTATCCAGCCCACCCCTATACAATTTGGCAACGTGAAAACGGTCAATCACAACCACAACATCTTCTCCAAAAACCTCCTTTGCGGCGTTAATATAGCCGTCATACATGTCTGAACAGACTGTTGTGACCGTCTTTTTCAATCGTTCGGGGATACTCGATAAAAACGCCTTCACAGTACTCTTTTTACGATCGTTGAGCACTGCTAGTATGGTTATGTTGCCACAATCGCGCGCTGTCACAATCACCACAAAATCTTTGTGCCCCTTTTTCAAGGCGATTTCATCGAGTCCTATAACATTTAATCTCTTGATATTGTCCCAATTCACCTTACTCTCAATATGACGATGGATAACCCCCATAACCACCCCATAACCTATATCTTCCTTTATGCTAACATCTGATACCGTACTATTCACTAATTGAAGTAATATGTGCTTTTCATACGCTATTGTGCACGGGCTCCTCTCTTTATACCACTGCAATTTCTGTGTCGTGGTCGGTTTGCCTTCACAATGGGTGCACCTATATCTCGCAGGGCAGATACGGATGTAAGTTTTCCGTCCTAAAATCGGCAAATGGCGCAACATGATCGCTTCGTCATGACCATGTAATTTACTCGATCTTCTGCCACATTTGCGGCAGCGGGTGATACCAATCGTGCTCCGCACAGTGATGATAATATCACCTTTTTCGTTTAGTTCAATATTCTCGATCTCGATGTCGGGAATATCTAACAGTTTCTCGATTATATCCATTGGAATCCATCCTCTCAGATTCAATGAATAGGTCATGGTATGTTAGATATATAAATAATTAACCATTGGATTTGCTAAAATCTCGATAGACTTGATGGGTGGTGAGTCTACTCAGTTCTCACATGATCCAGACAATTGATGAGCGACCATTTAGTATGCAGTTATCGATATATTGATTTAGTGATAGTCAACTGTCACGGGAGATACCAGAGAGCCGGAATACTCCAGGCACTTCAGAGAGTTGTATAAAACAAGCGACATTTGATGATTTTCTTAAGAATCCGAACAAATGGGCAACAACATGCCCAAATTGTGGCGAGAAAATGATATTCATGTACTATGAGAAGGGGCCACCAAAGGAAAACGAAGTTTTCGGATGCAAATTACCGGATTGGAACCACCCCATGCTTAGCCCAAGCTACAACTGATTTGCACCCGTAGGGTACTTTCTTGTGTTTTAAGATTAATAATTCTTTATTCATTTTATACACTTATTTTATACCTGGGTTGTTTTACATATGGTTTGGTTCACCTATAAAGTGTCCCACTTTCATTTGAAATATAATCATTGACCATGTTATCACAAATCTACATGGTTGTACCAGAGACCAGCCGACAAACAATCATATTCCGAACGGATCGCCTCTGCTTCTGCTTTAGCGCAGCCTCATAATCAGCACCCCTACCGCCACCATCAATCCAGCGCAGATGTAAAACGGGGATGCAAATCCGAACTGTGTGGCAAATAGTCCTCCGAGCAGCGGACCGATCACCATGCCGATTGCGCTTGCCATCGGAAAGAGACTCATCTGCTGCCCGATCATGCCAGAGCTTGCGAGATCCGCACCTGATGCGAGCGCTGGCACATTCACGGCAGCAGAGGTTATGCCAGCGGCAAACATGAGCGCAAACAACTGGATGACTGACGTGACGTGAGCCATCCCGAGAAGCATAA
>RXIK01000012.1 GCA_004211975.1 Methanosarcinales archaeon
AACTGCGAATACATCGAAGATAGCGGTCACCGTGATATCAGCTAGTAAAACAGATAGTTATGTGTATTATTCGGATATTCTAAAGGAGACAATGATCGAGCAAGCAAGTCCGGGACATACTTTTGTTCTTGCAGAGATGGAAATAAAAAACATCGGGAGCGACAGGGCGTACGTAGGATCACTTGGGTTCAGTATGGCGGATTCTGAAGGTTATAGGCATGATCCCGAAATATTATACTATGGTAACGATGGACTTGAAATGTTTAAAGAGTTGTATCAGCACCAGAAGATGCGGGGCAAAGTTTTGTTCAAAGTTCCCAAGGATGCACAAAAATTGAAGATACAATATGACTTTGGAAACCTGTTCACAAAAGTACAATTGGCATCATGGGAGTTGGAATAAAACTGTAGTGAAGGTGTATGTATGAGGCGAGCCGTAGAAACGATATTTGGAGTATTTGGAGGATTATTTGCCACAACAGTCGGTGGATTTGGTGCCGCATTTGAAGTTGCAGGTGCTTCAGAAGTTGTTAGAGTTTTAATGGAAGCTAGTGTATGGACAAACCATTTAAACAAAGCAACGAATCTATTAACAGAAAAGGAGGCGTGATATATGTTTTGTCCAAAATGCGGAACTGAATTAGCTGACGGGGCTAATTTTTGTCCGGATTGCGGCACTCCTGATAATGCAAATACAACAGTTGCAGTTAATAAACCAGTGAATAAAATAATTCTATATGTGTGCGTTATTTTTGCAGCCATCTTTATTCCGCTTGGAGCTGTTGGGATTCTCGATCGTGGCATAAATGGCGTTAGTTTTTTGTTTCTGATAATTGGGATTGCGTGTGCGAGCATAGCGGACAATCTCTGGAAGCGAACGAACGTTAAGAAATAAAAATTGGGTGTGATGGGAATACACCGGATTAAACGAGTGTGGTATAGTGGACTTCACCGGGCTATCACTTTGCGCCTTAGCGTCTTTGCGTTTTTATTCTACAATTCAACGAGAAAAGCGCGAAGGGAGTTGTCTTTAGCGTAGGTCACCACATCCCACAGACACATTTGCAAGGAGCTTATTTTGTGGCAGTGCGAAGTGTAGATCAACCACTACACTGCTCCCTTTTTTTGGGATATACCCTGCCGCCGCTCATAGTTTTCTCTGAATATTGGTTCGTCGGGTAGTAGTTCTATGGCTTTATTGTATGCCATGTGTATTTCGGTTTCCGGGGCGTGTAGATCGTTCAATGTTCTTGCGAGGTCGTACCAGCACCATGCGGTTCTGACTGGGTCATCTGATAGTTGTATGGCTCTGCGTAGTAGTTCTGTTGCTTCCAGGTTCAAGCGTTTTCGGACAGTTTTGTTTTGCCGTGCTCCTACTGCTAATTTCATCTTTGTTTGTGCATATTCGTGTACTGCCGTTGGATCTTCGCAGACTATATCAAAATTTGAGGCGAAAACCTTGTGTGCTTCCTTAAATTGCCCTGCTCTCTTGTACAATATTGCAAGTTCGATCAGTTCGTCGCCTGTTGCAGGTGTTGGAATATCTTGAAGGATTGTTGATGCTTTTGAGGGTTTCTGGGTGTCAAGGTATGCTTTAGCCATTGCAAGAAAGAGCAGGTGTCGATCGACCAGTTCAAGATTGTTTCTGTTCGTATTGAACATCTTTTCAGCTGAAGATACCTCACCAAGGCTTGCACTGTACTCGATAAGCTGCCCCATAATCGCTCCTGACGTTGGAACTCTTTTTAGAGCATCTTCCAGATTCGCGAGTGCATTTTTTCTTTCGCCGGTTGCCGATAGGTGGGCGCTGTTACGTATGGCGTGGATCGCCACGTATTGTGGGTGGGCGGGCAGGATGGCACGAAAATATGTTTTTTCACGGTTAAATTCGAATTTGGGTTCTGGTGATCCGTTTTCACGCATTTTCCTGTGTATTTTCGGTATTCCGGTTCCTCTGCCTTCTGCGAGTTTGAGTTCTTTGAGAAACTCCCCGATTCGTCGGTTTCGACTTTGGACGGGTGGGATGGTTTCGCCTGCTTGCAGGTGGTGCATCTTGATTCCTGGAACCGGTCCTGGGTAGCTGATGATTTCCATGCGGTCCGGGTATAGGTAGACTTTGATCGGTTCATGAATTTCATAGCTCCTGTGGTACACTGCATTCACGAGCGCTTCCTCCATGGCTTCATAAGGAAACGCGACCGTTTTATGAGCTTTTGCCTTGCCCGGAACCTTTTTGATCATTGAAGTGCTGAAACTATTTAAATAATCGAGTGTCTGTCTTAACTGGAAGTGGATGGGACCCCTGAATACTTTTTCTTCGATGTGGTCGCCTCCGGCGTCATCGCCAAACTGGACAACCTCGATCCTGGGTTACCGGAAAATACTGGTCAGGGTTTTCTGTGAAAAAAAGTAAAGTTATGTTTCGTGGAGCCTCGTGACCATTTGTTGGGGCGACGATCTTCATATATCGGTACAGTTCCCTGTCCGGCAAATTTACTTCGGGGGCAACCAGATCGCTCCTGATGTCGGCAAGATATTTCCTGACGAGGGATGGAGATATGATGTCAACTTGAACCGAGTTGTTCTGTCGGTCATCGAAGGGTACCTTCGCGGTCATCTGCATCAGTTGTGTCAGGATGTCACCCTGTGCCCTGACTGATTCGCTGCCCTGGCGGACATAGTAAGCCCGGTCTCTTTCTCGTAGTTTCATGGGCGCCTGATATGGTCTTAGCTCACCCCGGGAACCCGGATTACGAGAATCTGTTTGTCCTGATAGATCTCAGGTGATAATACTGGTTGATATTCAGGATCGATGCGCTTGCAATTACCCCGGATCTGTTTCTGGATATCCTCCATATTCTGGTCGTCCAGTCCATGTGGTGGGAGAACTGGCTGCCCATTTTTATCTTCGATTCCTATGATTATGTATCCGCCGTTTAAGTTGAGGAAATCGTTGGCAAAAGCACAGATGCTGTGAATTACGCTCTTCAGAATATGTTTGGACCATGTTTTTTTGAATTCACGCCTCACCGACTCCACATGCCGGGCATGTATCAGATCTTCGAGGTTTAGGGGTATTATCTTCATTTTCGCACTGGTTTTCTGCTTATTATCTTGAAGTGGTTGATCGCATATTGGTTCTTGGGTTATCCTGCGCTGGAGTCATGAGCTCGGGAGCGCTTGAGGGGAAAAGGATGAAGTGTGGATTGGTTCATAACAATGTGGGGTGTATACACGAGAAACAACCCTAGTTATAGTAGGTATCAAAGAGGATGATGAAATTATGCTAAGAAAACACCATGCACAGCTGACCGAAGCTGAACTTGCTATCCTGTTGAATCGGGAAACTGAGATTGAGAAGGTGAAACCGGCTGTTTCAGCGATTTTGCAGGATGTGAAGGTTGGGGGTGATGCGGCGCTCATTGAATGCACTGAGCGGTTTGACGGTATTCGGCTTTCTGTAATTGAGGTTTCTGATGACGTTATATCGGAGGTGTTTGACAGGGTTGATCCTGAGATTCTCTGGCATCTTGAGACTGCAGCTGATAATATCAGGAGGTTTCATGAGTCTCAGGTTGAACCTGACCTCTGTTTGAGCGAGATTGTGCCGGGGATTAGTCTTGGGCAGAAGGTTACGCCTCTTGACTGTGTTGGCGCTTATGTTCCGGGTGGGCAGGCGTCGTATCCGTCGACTGCGCTGATGACGATTATACCGGCGAAGGTTGCGTCTGTGCCTGAGGTGGTGATCTGCACCCCGCCGATGCCTGGTGGTGATGGGGGTGTGCATCCGCTGACGCTTGCTGCTGCATCGATTGCGGGTGCTGACCGGGTGTTTTGTGTTGGGGGGGCTCAGGCGATTGCTGCGATGGCGTATGGTACAGAGACGGTGCCTGCGGTTGATCGGATTGTTGGTCCGGGGAATGTTTATGTGACTGCGGCAAAGATGATGGTTCCGACCCTGATCGATTTTCCAGCGGGACCCTCTGAGATCCTGATCATCGCAGATGAGAGTGCACGTCCCGAGTTCATTGCGGCGGACATGATCGCGCAGGCAGAGCATGATCCAAACGCTGTATCTGTTCTTGCAACAACATCGCAGGCGATCGCGGACAGGGTGTTTGAACTGGTTAAATTGGGGGAAGCAGATGCTCTCCGGTCTGAGATCATTAAGAAGTCGCTTGAACACAGTGCGATCCTGATTTTTGATTCGGTAGGTGAGTGTATCGGGTTTTCAAACACGTTTGCACCGGAACACCTTGAGATCATGGTGAAGGACTCGCTTGGCGCGATAAACGGCGTTTGTAACGCGGGCTCGATCTTTGTTGGTGATTACGCCCCGGTTTCGGCTGGTGATTATGCATCTGGCACGAACCACGTGCTGCCCACAGCCGGGCACGCACGAGCATACTCGGGTCTGAATGTTGGTTATTTCATAAAGAAATCAAGCATTCAGATCATCGAAAAAGAGGGTCTTTCACAGATTGGGGATACGATTGTGGCGATAGCGGAGGAAGAGGGACTTAACGCGCATGCAGATGCGGTTCGGGCGCGGTTTTCAGGTGATGATTAGGTGGGATGGTGCCTCTTTGACCGGGGTCTGGTGGCGCCCGATTCCGCACTTGCTCCACCCCTGTTTGGTGGTATCCGGTCTAATAGTGTGAGGCTTCGTTTCCGGCAAGCTCGCGTCGTTTCTTCTCGACGTAGCCATATACCGAGGAGTGTGGCGCACCGTCGAGCAGCATCTCGATCGCGGTTTTTGCAACGTGCGTCTGCTCAGGATATCCGATGAGTGCTACGGTCTTTCCGTAGACCGAGATGCTGACATGTGTTGCGGTCTCGAGTAGTTCTCGTGTTCTGCCGCTTGTTCCGATGATCCTGCCTTTGGTGCGTTTAAGCTCTTTTGGCGTGTTTGCTGATATGTTTATCACTTCTAACGCCATGAAATCGTCGTTGAACAGGGTGATCGCTCGTTCTGGGCTGAAACCCCGTCCAATCGCTTTGACGACGTCTGCCGCCTGCATTGCACGCACAGGGTCCTCGGGGGATAAAACCTCCACAGTACCTGATTTGCTGTCGATGTCCAGTTTTGCAGCTGAACATTCCTCTATCAGTTGTTTCACGCTGCCTTTTGGACCGATCACTGCACCGATCCGATCCTGTGGGATTTTGATGTACATCAGCCGTCTAACCGCCTATCTTCGCATTGAGTTCGCCGAGCGTGGTGTATTTGATGGTTCCAAGCCTCATGGAACTCGCTTCGGGAATTGTGTCGGTCTTAATCCCTGCGAATTCGGTGGGGGTGCCCATGTACACACGAAGTCTTGCCATTGCATCGCGTCCGCGCATGCGTTTGTATGGGAGCATGCCGCGAACCGTCCGCTTTAAGATGCGGTCTGGGCGGGTTGGGAAGTATGGACCATGTTCTGTTGAGCCTTTATCTCTCTGTTCCTGGTATTCGCGAAACGTGGCGGTTTTGGCGCCTGAGACTGTGGTGCGCTCGGCGTTGATGATCGTTATAGTCTCTCCGTGGAGTAGCCTGGATGCAACAACGCTTGCAAGTCGCCCGAGAATTAGTCCGTTTGCATCGATAATTGTCTTGTCAGTCATAAAATCACCAAATTCACCTGATAATCCGCATATTTGATCCTGCGGGGTTTTTTGCCAGTAGTTCTTCGATTGTGAGGCATTCGCCACCGGCATCAGTAATCTTTGCCCGTGCGCCATCGCTGAAGTTAAACGCCCCCACCACTATTGGGTAGTTGACGGTGCCTGCGCCGAGCACCTTTCCAGGCACAAGGATTGTTTCGTTCTCTGCGACGTTTCGGTTGATGTGGCTGAGATTCACCGTCGCATAACTTTTTTTTGATCGTTCCAGACGTCCTGCAATATCTTTCCAGATTAAAGCGCCGTTATCTCGTGATTTAACTCGTAGATCCTCTACCAGTGTTGCAATCCGGGGATCTGTCTTTTTATATTGTATTTTACTCATGTTTCCTCCAAGACTCACACAGATAATTCTGTGTTCGAACCGGTTTTAAGGGTTCATCCGCCATTGGAATGCGGGAATGTAAACATCAGTATCCACTGTAGTAAAGGTTTCCGCTTTGTAGGGGTGCGCCCGCTTATGCACATGTTCACGTCGCACACCCCTGTGTGACCGAATAGGCACGGTACACTAACAGCTAAGAATCCGCATCCTCAAACCACCGGATCATCTGCCTGACACCATCCTCAAACCCGACCTTCGGCTTAAATCCAAGCTCCTGGATCCGGGTGATATTAGCATAAAGCGTGTTCACGTCGCCAGCCCACGTCTTGCCGCCATAACGTATCTCAGCATCAGGCGATATGATTGAGACCATTAGCTCTGCAAGCTCCTTGATCGATGTTGGGCTGCCGCCTGCTGCATTATACACTCCGTGCCCGTGCTCTGCCACCATCACAAAAGCGTCAGCCATGTCAGAGACGTAGCAGTAGTCCCTGATCTGCTCGCCGGTGCCAAGAACCTCGAGAAGCACCGGGTTTGCACCCAGTTTCTGTATAAAGTCGTACATCACATATCGCGGTTGTCTTGGTCCATAAGTGTTGAAGATCCGTATCGCTGCAAAGTCAAGCCCGTATGTTTCCTTAAATGCGATCCCGCACCGCTCGCCCGCAAGTTTTGATGCGCCATAAGGCGATATTGGGTGTAACGGGTGGTCTTCGTCAATCGGCGTCCGAACCGGCTCACCATATACGGCTGCCGTTGATGCATACACGATCTTTTCCACACACGAATCCCGGCAGGCGTCAATTACGTTGAACGTGCCGAGTGCGTTTGTCTCAAAGTCGTATCTCGGATCTTCTGTTGACTGGGGCACCGATGCATTCGCACCAATATGAAACACCACATCAATATCCGCGTCCTTAATTGTTTTTTGGATTAGACCTGCGTCCCTGAGATCGCCTTTCACAAATACGGCGTTTTCCGGCAGGTTCATTTCTTTTCCGGTACTGAGGTTATCCAGTGCCGTTACCGCGCACTCGCCTGCGAGCCTGTCAACTATGTGGCTTCCTATGAAACCAGCCCCGCCAGTCACCAGAACGTTCTTTCCTTTAATCATGGTATCTAAATCCGGAATTGGTTGTTACGCATCATATATCTTTACATCAATCACCACATGCAAAACCCCCGGCGCATACTTCTTAACGGTGCGCCGCCCAATTATGTCCACGCTGCGCCCGCACGCCTGCGCTGCATCTTTGATGCGCCGGATCGGTCGCTGGTAGGTTAGCGCTTCAGGAGTACCCTCATGATAATGCATTATACCGCCGGATCTTACCGCACAAATCCCTGATATGAGTTGTTTGTGCGTAACATCAAGATAACCCATGATCACCCGATCCACAACGTTCTCCGGGGCTTTAAGCTCACAATCACCATGCACCGGAAGAACAACCCCTCCTACTTTATTGATCCTGACATTTTCCGTGAGATATTGGTATGAAGTCGGGTTAAGTTCAATCGCAATAACCTTTTTCGGGCGTGAGCGAACCGCAATCCGGATCGAAAAATAGCCGATGCCAGCAAACATGTCAAGAACAACCTCATCATCACATAATGCACTCATCCGCGTCCGTTCCACGAGATTTCCCTGTGAAAACATGATTTTGCATGGGTCAAGCCTGAAGTAACACCCATGCTCCTTGTGGGTGGTTTCTGTTTCGGGCATGCCTGCAATCACCTCGCAAATCGGCTCACGAAAGCGTCCTGTAACCCCCCGGTTCCAGAGCACGGTGCTGCATCTCGGATACATCGCAAGAAGCGCATCCCCAATCACGTTTGCCCGGTGTCCCAGCGCGTCCGGGATGCTGACAAGAATCACCGTACCAAGAATCTGCCAGCCACGCGGAAGCATCTTCGCTTCATCAGGGGGCAATCGGAGAATGTCGCGCAGGTTTGTGGATGTCATGGTTTGGTGGTTTGGTGGTTTGGTGGTTTGGCAGGGGTGTTGAACAATGATTGGATATAACCCGAGTTTTTATGGCGAATTCCACCCCTCATTTTCAGATGTGGCACACAGAGCACATAATAATCTCTATACACAATACAATTGGTGAAGTAAAGCCATTCACGCAGTTATATATGATTCCAGCCCGGTTTGCACCTGTGTCTGCCTGATTTTTCCGGTTAGTGCTTGAAGCGGAAATATATCATTCAGATTTTCAGTAAAAATATAATCGTTGCGGCATTTTTGTATATTATCACTATCCCTCATTTGGGAGAGCCTATCTTCAATAAACGATGTGTTGTTCGGATCAAGTTCGATCCCAAGAGAGTTTCGCTGTAATTGTTTTGCGGCAACAAGTGTCGTTCCGGTGCCGGCAAACGGATCAAAAACCATATCACCAACGTTTGAAGAAGAAAGAATTATTCTGGTGAGTAGTTTGACGGGTGACTGCTGTTTATGCACGCGTTCCCCATTTTCAAATCTGAGCGGCTCATCCCCCGCAAAATAACCTGAGGTTAATTCCCTGATGTCAGCCCACACATCAGTTACATACACACCATTCGGGCGACGATGCTTCTCATTTGCAAGTAGGGGCGGGTCAACCCGTAATTTATTGAAAACCCGCGGTGTTTCCCCCTTTGTGGCAAACACTATTATCTGATGGTGTTTCCCAAACCGTTTTGTAGAGGGGATCGCAGACGTTTTCTTCTTCCAGATGACCAGATTCTGAAATGTCCAGCCGGTCTGCCGCAGAGCTCGCAACACAAATTCCGCATTCTTCTCTCGCTGCATAAAATAAATTGCACCACCCTCTGAAGTGCGCTTAAAAACCAAATCGCAGACCCGGTTCATCCACTCCCAGTATTCTGATTCAAGCATATCATCATTGTGCATAGAATACTCCTTATTCTGGTTAAATGGCGGGTCCAGAAAGGTCAGGTCAAACCTTCCGGACATCTCACCCTTAAGAAATTGTTCGCAATCACCAGTAATTATCTTGTATCTCATGCTATGCACCACTTCTCAAAATAAACGGTATTTTACTTTTGCGTCCATTCGGAACTGCTGGCAAACACCAATGGCACTACCTTAAGAAAATAATCCAAATAGAAGCGATAAAGTAAATGTGATTGGTATCGTATTATGCCAATATAAAGATTCGTAAGTTATTATGAATCTGTAAAGGAGGTGCC
>RXIK01000200.1 GCA_004211975.1 Methanosarcinales archaeon
GAGTTGGACACATCCACCTCACGCATCTTAAGCTCAAATGTTTTTCCTGTGGGGGCTACCGTCTTGATCCTACCCCGCATCTGATCCACCGGCAGTATATATATCGGAGTATCTCCCTTTGAGGTCTGCGCCACCGCATTGGTAACCAGACTATCAGCAATCCCATGAACGATCTTTGCCACAGTATTTGCTGTTGCAGGCGCGATCAAGAGCAGGTCATAGTAACCAACCTGCAGCGGTCCAGCTATAAACGGCGAATTAGGTCCGGCATCTGTCTTGAAATTAGGGAAATCACGCTGGATCTCATCCCATATACCGTACCACTTGAGTACCCCTTCTCCTTCTTTTGACAGGAATACCATGAATTCAAGGTCGGTCTTCTTCTTGATATCAGTCATTACACTGTAGGTCTCGTGTGTCCAATCACCCGAACCTGTGATTCCCCAGGCTATTCTTTTCATTGGCAACCTCCACCGAGTTAAAGTTTAAGACCCCGAGCCACCAAGCCACCGAATTCCGGATCGGCATTGGTCAGGTTCCCGACCACCCGCTGCTGGATCGGTCTGTCAATATTCAAGAGGTCCGCGACGAGGTTATCCACCAGATGTTCCCGGTCCATCTTGCTCAAAGACCGATACCGCTCTCCAGCCTGAGTAAAATCATTGGTGAGCCTGATTGCACATAAGGATTGTCTGCCAGAGCTTCCCTGGGAGCGTCCGGATCAAGGCTGCTTGGCTCGTAATTAACAGTTCCGCTGAACTCCCCGATCTGCATGGATCCATCGCGCTGATTGTTGTTAACAGGCGCCCTGGGTCGGTTGATTGGTAGTTGCAGGTAGTTTGTCCCAAGTCGGTAGCGCTGAGTGTCAGTGTATGAGAATGTCCGCCCCTGAAGCAACTTATCCGCAGAAAACTCGATTCCAGGAACGATTGCGGCAGGACAGAATGCTGCCTGCTCAACCTCGGAAAAGAAGTTCTCAGGGTTACGAGCAAGAACCATTTTACCAACCGGCATCAGCGGGAATTTCTCCTCAGACCATGTCTTCGTGGCATCCAGCGGATCAAAATCCTGTTTCAGCTCATCAGCAATATCCATCAGCTGGACACAGAGTTCATACCCAACCTCTCCGCCGCTCTTGATCGCATCGTAAAGATCACGCGTAAGGTAATCCGGGTCAACGCCAGCAAGCCTTGTTGCTTCAGAGCGGTCAAGGTTCTGCACACCCAACGTTGGTTTCCAGTGGTATTTCACATACACAGCCCCTCCTTCTGCGTTCACCCACACATAGGTATTAACGCCAAAACCCTCCTGCATCCGGTAGCTCTTTGGCGTCCCGCGGTCGGAAAAAAGCCAGGTGACCATGTGCGTCGATTCCGGTGTCAGAGATATGAAATCCCAGAAGCGGTTATGTGCAGAAGAGGCTGATGGCATATTACTATCAGGTGCGCCCTTAAATGCATGGACCATATCCGGGAACTTGATCGCGTCCCTGATGAAAAAGACCGGAAGATTGTTCCCGACCAATTCATAGTTACCCTCCTCGGTATAGAACTTAACAGCGAAGCCGCGGGGGTCACGCACCGTATCAGCAGAACCCCGTCCCCCGGTCACCGTTGAAAAACGTACGAATACAGGGGTCTTTTTCTCTGGATCCTGGAGGAATTCCGCCTTAGTGTAAGCTTCCATGCTCTTGTAAACCTGGAAATAACCGTGAGCTCCTGCCCCCTTGGCATGGACAACCCGCTCCGGAACACGCTCCCGATCAAAGTGAGCCATCTTCTCGATAAACCGGACATCCTGCAGCAACACAGGTCCACGCTCACCTGCGGTCTCTGAATTCTGATTGTCGCTGACCGGAACACCCTGGTTCGTGGTCAAAACTTTTTCTTCATTCATCATGTCAACCTCCATCAGGTTATGGGTGAAAGGTTTCACGTTCACTTAAACTTGTTTGTTGACCCGGTAGTTCCGGAACAGACTATAGTTTTGAGAACCCTGCCGCTCCACACTTGGAATGAATTAAGGGGTATCTCCTGCTGGTTATTTCGGATTTAAAAATATCCTTTTCCTTCTAAGTAAGTATCCTACAATAGCCACATATATCACAGCACATATAAGAAGTGTTCCACGTATACCCGATAATAAATGCCCCATGTAAGGAATCCTTACTCTCGCCACACCTATAACCCATTCTGGCTTCACAGGCTCTTTAACAATACATAACTGGTCATAACATGAATTACAATCACCCATAGTAATGTACCCTTCATGAGGGGCAGGTGGTCCACCATCTGGCATCTCTTCTCCCTCTTCTATCCAGAACATAGCCCTATGCAGTATGGGTGTTCTATGGGAAATACCATCCGGATGATATATAATTACATCACCATAGTCATTAAACGATTCATAATTAAGCATCTCACCATCCTCATATGTTATGATATTTGTGCGCAGTGGCGATTGTACCAAAATCACATCGCCTATATGCATATTTGGCTTCATGCTCCCTGAATGCAGGGCAAACGCCGTCTGACATGTTCCAGACGCTGCATACGCCGATACTTTCACTGCGAATATCACTATAACAAGCATCAATAGAGCCTTTATCCAAATTTTCATTGATGACCCCCATAATCTGTTAGAGTTTCAGACCCGGCTACCAATCCACCGAATTTCAGATCGGCACAGGTCACGCCATGAGCTCCTGACCCCTGGCATGGACAACCCACTGGCAGGTGCACGCCCTATCAAAGTGAGCCAGCTTCTCAATGAACCGGACATCCCGCAGCAACACAAGCCCATGCTCGCCTGCGGCCTCTCCAATTCTGATGTCACTGACCAGAACACCCTGGTTCGTGGTCAAAACCTTTTCTTCATCCATAATATCAGCCTCCCTCATGTTATGGGTGAAATATTTCTTATTCACATAAGCTTGTTTGTTGATCCGGTGGTTCCGGAACAGACCCGGTGTTTCGAAAGCCCCAACCTCCTGATGAATCAGAAGGTATCAACAGGATACTCATGTTTTATGTGTTTCTTGACGTATAGGACAACATAAAAACAACCCCCACCCAAAGAGCAGTTTTTGATAAAACTTTTGTGAAAAGTTTTCTTGATATGCCCCTTCCTCTGTTTTAAAAAGGTTTCTTTTCATTCTTTCTGATTCAAAAACCATTTCCACATAGGTATGACATAAATCTGTTTTCCATCTGTTTCCACTACGGACTGCGTATCCTCAGTTATTATAGTTCCCCGGTCCAGATCTAAATCCTTCATTGCGCCGCATATTGCCCTGATCTCTCTTTTTTTTG
>RXIK01000121.1 GCA_004211975.1 Methanosarcinales archaeon
CTGCCCGACACTGAAAGGGTTATGAGATGCTTGAGCGGTATGAGGGGAAACTCTCACGTACCGTTCTTAGACGAGGAGGAGCGGGTAACCGCTTCCTCCTTAGTCTACGGTTAAATTTCAGGTTCGGCTCAGATTGTGTTCCGGGTCAAGCAGTGTAGATATAGAGAAGTCACACGATAGTGTTTTTAGGTACCCTGAGCAGTTACTGTTTGCGGATGTATTCAAGCGATGCCACGCTCACAGAGGACATGCCAATGTCCGGACTGTGACCGCGGCATGAATCTCACAACGCCACAATCAACATTCTGAACAGACCGGTGCCCACGGACTACGGGGAATTAACGCCTGATGTTGAATTAACGCCTGATGGTGAATTGGTTGCATGAGCAACCTCTGTGAAACAGGAAGCCACATTACTTATGCGGGGGGAAGTCACCTACACACAACACAATTTTGGCCAGGGATATGATGGTAAGGAAAATAAAAACCGGCAATGATGCGAAAACAGTCTTCACCCCGGAACTGGACAAAACCATAAAGCGGGGCGGGGTTATGATCGCAAAGATCCTGAAAAACGACCCGGGCGGGAGGAGCGTCCGGGATCTGATTGAATATCACTTGCAAGAGATTGATGATGGCACACGCGACGATCTTACGATGGCTCTTGCCCTGGCGTTTGGTGAAGCGGTCGAGCAGACCATAGCGTTTCCACTATTCACCAATGATCCGCTGGTGCTTGCCGAGTACGAGCGGATAGGTGTGTCCGAGCGGGTTCTTACGTTTCTCCGCTATCTTGTTTCGCTCTATGGTGCACGAGCAGAGGATGCGGTGATCTGTCGGGAGCAGCCCGACGGACTGAAACAGACCTATTTCACTACCAATCACGATGAAACAGGCACACCACAAAGCATCACGATGAAACTCACCAGAGCGGATAACGATTCGATCAGCATCACCGATGAACCGGATTCATACCTTTTTTTGGTCTATCAGATGCTTGAGCGGCTGGCTGGCATCGAGCTTCCGGATGCGCCGGACCAAAGCATCAGGGACGCACTTGAAAGTATCGGTGGCAAAGTCGACAGCAGGATCCGGAACGGTGCCATAGACGGCGTCAAAGATAATATCAGTAAATTCGAATAGTGATGAAAGAATATTTGCTTTCAGGAAGCATTCTCTGCGGCGACAATTTTGAGGTGGTAGAAGGCTACATCCACATCAGGAATGGTGTTATCACAGAGGTTTGCGAAGAACCGGGATATGTGGACGCACGGGCACACGGAATCATCATGCCATGCTTTGTGAATGCGCACACGCACATCGGCGATTCAGTGCTAAAAGACCCGCAGGTCACTGATCTTACCAGTCTCGTGCAACCACCTGATGGACTTAAACACCGGGTGCTACGCACAACTAGCATGCGCGATCTTGTGCAGGCAATGCGGGCAAGCACCTATGACATGGCTGCAACCGGCACCTGCGCATTCGCTGATTTCAGGGAAGGGGGCTTGTGCGGGGTGCAAGCACTGCAACAGGCGGCAAGCTCCGCTCCTGTGGATGCGGTGATCTTCGGCAGACCAACAGGCTCTAATAGTGGTGACCAGGTCTATGGCAGCGATAATACGGACCGGAGTTGCGCGACTGACCTTGAAGATGAGATCGGCTCGATCCTTAGCTGCGCAGACGGCATCGGGATCAGTAGCACGAGTGATTACGAAGACGGAGTCTCAGCGGCAATCGCGGAGTGCACAACGAAATACGGCGGCAGGTTCGCGATCCATGCAGGCGAACTTAATTCAACAGATATAATGGATGCGCTTGCGTTAACCCCGGATCTCCTGATACATCTGACTCACGCATCAAATGATGACCTTCGCCGGGTCGCTGATCATGATATCCCGGTTGTGGTCTGCTTGCAATCAAATCTCCTGACCAGAGTTGGTGTGCCGCCGGTTGAGGCGATGTTTGCTGAGAATATGACCGTTGCTGCCGGAACCGACAACGTGATGTTTAATTCGGTGGATATGTTTGCAGAGATGCGTTTTTTATCGTCGGTTTTTGCTCTGAGCGAGCAGCAGGTGCTTGGGATGTGCACCAGGTCCGGTGCGCTTGCACTCGGTCTAAACTGTGGAACCATCAAAACAGGGGCGGATGCAAAGGTGATGGTGCTCGATAAGGATTCATATAACCTTATGGGCGCGAGAAACATCCTCAGAAGCGTGGTGCGACGTGCAAGAGCCGGGGACGTTCTATTCTGTTCCGGCGGCGCATGAGTGATATGATTTGTTTAATGCCACAGATCAAGTGAATCGGTGGAGATACGCCCAGGGTTCCGGACAGTGTCGATAGTTGTTGTGGAGTTCTGCATTGGATAACAAAATCTTTCGATTGATCGAAACATTTAAGTACTATTACTTAGCTATGTAATATCAGACAGGTCGATAAAACGACCGGTCTCTGATAAACGGAGGTAAACAACATGAACAACCCCAACCAGAACTACGACCAGAACAGACTGCTACCAAAGAATAACCCATCCCGCCATAGCCCCGAGATGTCGATTCATACGACCGAAAGTGTTATCCGGTTTGCCTGCAATAGAATCAGTCGAGGTGAGTAATATGGGCGTCGAAGAATTAATGAGAGAAGTTGTAGAACAGCTTGAAAAACTGATCACCACCAAGACCATCGTCGGCGATCCGATCACGGTAGCAGGCAAGACCGTGGTACCGATCAGCAAAGTATCCTTCGGATTTGGCAGCGGTGGCGGCGAAGGCAAGCGTGACGAGGAGAGCGGTTTTGGCGGCGGTGGCGGTGGCGGCGCAAAGATTGAGCCAGTCGCATTCCTCGTGGTCTCAGAAGACGAGGTTAAACTGCTCCCGGCAACAGGGAATGGTATAGACCTCGGAAAGATCGTGGAGGCTGTGCCTGAAGTCGTGGACAAGATAAAATCCCTGAGAGAAAAGAAGGGAAAAGGAAAGGATCAGGTAAAGAATAAGGACGAGGCACCGGAAAAATCTGTGGACGAGGATTAAGGAGGGCGGTATCTTGCACCCTTCTATTCTCCTTTTTTTATTGTTTATTGTATTAGCGCTTACTATTGCACTGCTGCTTCTGCTCTGGGTTCCGTTCGTCTGCCGGTTTGAACTGAAGAGAGACTCCAGCGGAGATCCCCTGCAAAAAATTGAGGTACGATGGCTGTTTCTATCCCGCGTAACCAATGATTTCACAGCCACAAAGGGGGAAGACCCGAAAGACGAGAATGCGAGGGGGAAAACCGGGGAAGAAATGGATGTTAAGCGCATCTTTGAAATGTTTCGCACGCTGCATCGTCCTGTTGCCACGCTGGCGCGGAGAGTGGTGCACAGAATCGATTTTAAGGAACTTTCATGCCGCATAATATTCGGACTTAACGATCCTGCCGATACCGGCATGCTATCAGGGTTCCTGTACGCAGTTTCCGCCCCACTAACCCGGTTTCCCGCGGTCTCAATCCGGCTGCACCCAATCTTTCATGAGCCAACATTCGCATACCGCGTCCGGGGCTCGCTTAAGGTGACGTTTGGGCGGATGGTTATTCCGGCTATCAGGTTTCTGTGCGACCGGGGGGTTCGCGGGGCGATCCGGGAGCGCGTCCGTGACCGATATCTTCGGAGGGTACGACCTGGACATGGGGCGCGAGAGGGGTTGCCGGATGGTTATTAGCCAGATGTGACCCTCGTGTTTTTGATTTTATGTGTTGATTATTACAAACAACTTTGCGACACAAAGTTATATATGCTGCAAACTCCTTTACGTTAATATACCGAGCTACACAATGACACACGAAATCAATCTCAAAGAACTTGAGAAGAAGGCATACAGTGATTCCCAGCAGGACGGCTTTATGGAAGTCATGATGGGAATAATCCTCATGGCTTTCGGAGGGTTCTTTTATTCTACCGTCTTTGCATTCTATATATTATTAATAATATTCTCAGGGAGAATTGTGGAATTCATCCGAAGACGCCACACCTATCCGCGGATCGGAGTTGTCAAATTCCACCGGGAAAATCCAAAGGATGCCTTAACAGGCGTTTTTCTCTTCGAACTTACAGTTATCATAATCATAGCCACGTTAATCACCATCTTTGGCGATGTGAAGGATTATTCCCAGTGGGTGAAATGGTCGCCCCTGTTCTTCGGTATGATCCTGGTCGCACCCCTCACTCACGCAGCATCCAGGTCAGGAAACATCCGCTATACCGGATATGCGATACTGTCAGTGATTCTGGGAGCATTCTTCTCTCTGGTAAAGTTTGGATCCGGATGCACCGGGTTAATACTATACCTGGTTTTCATAGGGACATTCCTATTCCTTGGCGGCACAGTAATATTCACCCCATTCATGCGGAAACATCCGCTACCAGCAAAAGGAGCACCTGATGCCAGCAAGTGATCCCGGCAAAAACAACCACCAGTCCATCGCCAATATCAACCGCCTGATCCACGAACCTGCCCGGCTCATAATCACGGCACACCTCTACGTCATCAAAAGCGCAGACTTCCTCTTTTTGATGCGCCAAACCGGGTTGACCCACGGCAATCTATCCTCGCACATGAGCAAACTGGAATCTGCGGGCTATATTGAAGTTGTGAAGGAGTTTGTGGATAAAAAGCCGCATACCATGCTCCAGCTGACTGATGCAGGGAGAGAGGCTTTCCAGGAGTACCGGGAGAGTATGATGCAGGTGCTTCGATAAACCGTCCCTCTTAAATGGAGATCAGACACCCGATATTGGATTTATGCCATGGCTTTGTTGAGTTCTGGCTCGGTTTATTTTTGGAGGTGACGTTAGATATACGCTGTGTTCTGCAGCACTGGAATCAGCCCGGTACCACCGAATGGCATAACATATCTATTGAGTGGAGATGCTTATTACAGTTCCAAAGGAAATATCAACGATGAATATTCGGTTTTACCTGGACCCGAGGACAAATGATCCACACATCCACCATCATAAAGTAACCGAACAGTAAGTGGAGGATGTCTTATCGCATCCTGGTGAAGATCGCACTGGGCAAGAGGGGGCACGAGTTGCCATTGGTCAGACCCGATCCGGCAGGTACCTTCGCGTCATCTACGTGCCAGAACCAGAGAGTATATTTGTGATAACCGCATACAATTTATCAGGAAAAGCACTGATAGCTTACCGAAGACGTATCAAAATGAGAAAATGAGACCAAATAAACCCCCATCAGGATGGAATGAAGAGCAGGTACAGCGTGTTTTAGCACATTATGAGAGCCAGACTGACGAAGAAGCTGTTGCCGAAGACGAAGCTGCTTATGAAGATTCCGGGGATACGCTTATGAAAATCCCATACAAATTAGTCCCCATTGTCCGTGATCTGATTGCACAGACCAGTTCTACCGAACCTACGAAGAAGTTAGACGTGTAGCGATTTGTGGTTGTATAGTCCCTCCAAATCTCTTTTCTTCTATTTTCGTGGATTTTCTGCGGACTTTAAGCATGATCTGTAATTTTTTCTGTTCCTATTGCTATGCTTAATGTCCGTACACCGTGAGAATCATTCCAGCGAAGACTCCTGAGCTTAATCGCGGAAATTGCCCGCTTGGTTCATGAAACAGCGCAGCTCATGATCATTACATATCCCTATGTCGCTCGGGAGCGCTGGTTCCCTATTCCTGATGCGCCAGACCGGGCTTACAGCAGGCAATCTCTCATCACACACAAGCAAACTTGAGGCTGCCGGATACATCAAAGTCACAAAGGAGTTTGTGAACAGAAAACCGCACACGATGCTCCAGCTGACCGATACTGGGAGGGATGCATTTCAGGAGTACCGGGAGGGGATGTTGCAAGTTGTTCGGTAACCGGTCCCGCAACCATCCGGAGTAAAATCTATGTACCAGTTAGACCAGATAGTGATAGTGGCGATGCAATGGATGAGAAGAGAGAAAGACGGTTCTACCAGAAGCTTGAGACGCTTGAAGATCGGCTGACATTTATAGGGGAGAACTTCCCTGAAATAGATGAGTTGATAGGGAACCGGGTGCTCAGAAAAGCATTGTACAAGGAGTTTCAGGAGCTAACTGAGGCGCTTGGCGATCTAAGTGCCATGATGGTAAAAGAAGATGGCATACTCGTGAAAGATGACTACACAAATCTGGAGCGGCTAAAAACCCTTCTTGAGCCAGATGTTATTAAAAACCTCAAGAGGGCGAATGGTCTCAGGAATGTGCTGGTGCATGAATATAACGGGATCAACGATCTGCTTGCTTTCGAGAGTGTGCAGGAAGTTTTGCCATCATTCAGGGTATTTGGCTCAATGGTGAGAGAATGGTTGAAGAAACGCTGAAAAGGCAGATTTCAGAGGATTTCAATTTCTTAAAGAGTCATCTACAGGGAATTCTCCTGTTTGGCTCATACACTGATGATAGTTATACCATCCGTTCTGATATAGACATCTGTCTGGTCGCAGGCGGAAAAAACGTGAAGGAAATATTCAACATGTTTCTTGCAGAGGACGTGACAGAAAAATATGACATAAAAATCTTTGAAACGCTCCCGCTTTACATGAAAGCAGAGGTACTTGAAAACGCAGTCGTTGTGTGGGCGGATGATGCGCCTGAGATGTCATATTATCTCTACAGGTGGCGCCGTCTGATTGATGACCAACTACGGATCCGGCAACAGATAACTGCATGAAGTCTGCATAAAATTCAAGATAGAGCAGTTCTCCAAAAATAGGTGATTATATGGCGAAAACAGAAAAGCGTTGGCTCCACAGCCCATCCAAGGCGCCCAAACCCCGAGTTCCGGAGTTAGTGAAAATTGAGGTGAAACGGGTATGTGATGAATTTGTTGAGTCTGTTCTGAAACCCAGATCCATTGACCCTGATTCACAGGAAGACCACTTCAATTACCTAATGGACATCTATACGAAGTGGTATCGCAACTATCTCCATTTTTATGCAAAGTATCGTAATCCCGGACCGAATGCCATAGAGCCGTTCTTTGAAACCAGGTTTGCGCGGATGGAATATGTCGGAAGAGACCGGTTCAATCTATCATATATGAGATTCACGAAACAGTGGTATGAGCTTTATCCGGACATGTCCCTCAACGAATGCATAGAAGCCATCAGGAACGACCCTCTTTTTTTAGCGCCATAACATGGAAAGGAGACCGGAAACTGGTCGCACTCAGGATGGCAGCCGAGATGTTAAAGGTGTGGGGGCGGGTCTTTCTACTTGATATTGTGTTTCCATCGGAAGCAACAGATATGGAAGACCGGATCAACGCATGGATCAGATTAGTCTGTGAGCAGTTGGGACCTGAACTTGCAGCAGAAGCAGAGACCCAACATCTAAGAAGAGTACAGCACGTATGACTGGGTGATGGAAGGGCTGCTTGTGCGTGTGGGATTCGAGAGCGCCGAGTATGGTTGTGGATTTCAGGCAAGATATGTCTGCACCAGGCGATAAAGTAAGACTGGCAGGTAGAACAGGTTATCTGACATGAACTCCTGCGCTTGCAAGCTGTATCTCTCCGATTTTTCTTGGGAATGAGACTTGACGCGGGATGTGTGGGGAAGCCCTCTCGAAAGATTTATATATTTTGTAAGACTGATCTTACATGGTGCTGTGTATGATCGATATTGCAATAACAAAACTCAGTTCAAAAGGGCAGATAGTGATTCCTTCTACAATGAGGGGGGACTTTAGTGTTGGGGAAAAACTTGTTATAATCAAGAACAGGGAACAATTAATCCTGAAAAAAGCGAGCGATTTAGGTAAAAATTTCGAAGAGGATATTGCTTTTGCCAGAAGAACAGAAGAAGCCCTGAAGAGATATGAAAAAGGGCTCTACAAAGAGATGAACACCAGAGAATTCACTGATGAACTTGAAAAATGGTAACTGTTGGTTATGATCCTTCATTCGAAAAGAAGGTTCAAAAGATTAAAGATCAGCTATTAAAATTGAAAGTTAAAAAGAAGATTTTTAAAATCATAGACTCGCCGGAAATTGGCAAGCCTATGAAATACAGCAGAAAAGGTACCAGAGAAGTTTATAGTCCTCCTTTCAGGTTGTCTTATTTATATCTAAAAAATGAAGAGAAAATAATTTTCTTAGATTTATATCATGAAGATAACCAATGATCTTTATTCTATTATTCAACAAAACATATACCTAAACCAGACACGACCCACTGGCTTCACGGGTGTCTCGCAATCCGTCTTATGATGGCGCGGACGCGACTGAAAAGAAGTTAACAATGCCGAAACAAGAAGAACCGCACTGTACACGACACCGACAACTACCTGCAGAGCCTGATTGTGACAAACCCCATGCAAGAACCCGTCATGCACCGCGTAAATCCGTGCGCTCAATCTCCCGCCGGGAAGCATAGGGCATGACATTGGATGCGGGATCGGCTTGCAAGCCATCATGCTCGCAGAGGCAGTGGGAACCGCGGGACCGGTCACAGGCATCGATCGGTCCCCGGAGTTTCTGACTTACGCGAGAGACCTTGCAGAGAAGGCAGGCATCTCTGAGTAGGTCTCTTTTCAGGAGGGTGACATGAACAACCTCCCGTTCGATGACGATACCTTCAACTGGGTGTGGAGTGCAAACTGCGCAGGATACGCGCCCGGAGAGCCCCTGCCACTACTAAAGGAACTTGCACGAGTGGTAAAGCCCGGCGGACGCGCGCTCACCCTCGCATGGTCCTCCCAACAACTACTCCCGGGCTATCCCGTGCTCGAAGCACATCTGAATGCGACGTCCTCCGGGATCGCCCCGCTTGCCAAGGGGACCGCGCATGAGCTCCATTTCTCGCGCTTATTGAGATGCGTTAGAGTTATTTTCGAGGAGCACGAAGACCATTTACTCAATTGTGACTGCATACCCGTCGAAACCGGAGCGGTATCTGTGGGCGTACAAATGATGATAAAATACTTCAAAGACATCGATATACTGAATATAGAGCTTCATGAAGGCGAGTTCGGATACAGTGAAGAGATTGCTGATGGGGTAATCTTTGATATAAGTCAGGAAGGCGAGATACTGAGTGTTGAAGTGCTGGACGTGGCAAAGAAGTTTCGTAAACCTGGCTGATGAGCGGGTTTTCGAAAAGTATGTGTCAGGAGCACCCCAAATAGTGGTCTAAATCATGCCGGGGGCTTTTGCGCTCCAGCTTGCATCAGCCGCCCCGGCAGACCCTTGCGCTCAAGCCTTCTGTCACAGGTTCGCCTCACACCGCACCGACCGCTGATATACTTGGAATCTCGCCTTCTGGCAGTGCCGAGCAATTCGGGCACGTCCTCGCAGCAGGCTTGCGCTTGAGCGAGCGGCAATCTCCCCTCGCATACGAGCAAGTGTGCAGCCGGGTACACCCGGAGTCATGGGAATGTGTTTGTGGTGGGGTGGCTGAGAATTAACGATGAATGAATTCAAGTACTAAAATATGCTCTGAGAATCCCACGGTTTTTCCGCGGCACGTCAGGTAGGGTGTTGATCGCACTCAAAAACCCGAACGTTTTTTTCCATAAATCTTATCGTGATGACTCAGATCAAGAAATCGAATGGTTTTTGATGGTTCATGAATTTCAAAGATCCGGACGTGAGATTTTCCAATGTGGACCCTTCTCAATCCTTTTAGATCGTACTTAAGTGGCTTGTAATGGTATGGATTCCTAATTATATTCCCACCTTATCCCGCACGGTTTTAAACATCGCGTAATCTTTATTTTTAATTTTCTTTAGCTTTTTCTCCAACTTCGGTTTGATTTCGAATTTGTACTGCATCGTATCACTCGAAATGCCTATCAAATTCCTCGATAGAATTAAAAACCTTACCTCGCTCCTTTTTTATCGTCTTCAACTCTTCTAAATAATCATCTTTGACTTCATAGAATACATCGATGTAGATATCAATGAGTGTTTCGAGCATCTTTTCGATCCCGTCCACTTTCCATTTGAGATTGTCCATATCCACGAGGAGGGGTTGCATCACGTTTTTCTCTTCAGCTTCCATTTAAACACCAGCATTAATTTTCGGGTCTTTCGTCTAAAGCTTTTCGCCAACTTCGCTTGTGTTTCACCGTATCATGCCATGTTGCGCGAATCCGCCACACCTCGACCGATCGGGTTCGGAGCGGTTTTTCTTGTGTACTGGTGGGCTATACCGGGGTCCGTCTATCACGATCCATATCCCTCGAAAAATTTATAACCATCCCACATATAGAATATTCTATATGTGGGATATCAAACATTGAGGTTGCCATCCTCGGGTTGCTCTGTGAGATGCCGCGATATGGTTACGAGATCGAAAAGACGATCGAAGAGAGGAATATGCGCAACTGGACCGAGATTGGTTTCTTCTCGATTTATTATGTCCTGAAAAAACTGGAAGAGAAGGAGTTGATCCGGAGTAAGGTTGAGGTGGTCGAGAACAAGCCGCATAGAAAGGTGTGCACCGTAACTGATGACGTGATGAGAGAGAATGTGAAGCAGCTGCTCTCCAGTTTTAAGAGGGTTATCTCGGCGTTTGATCTTAGTCTCATTAACCTGGTCTCTGTTAGGTACTGGTGAGGTCATCGAATGCTTTGGGAAGTACCTGCGCTCAATTGACGATACACTCGTCTTCTGAACGATTCAAAGCGTGAGATGGAGGGATTCGGGCTGCCCGAATATATGATTGCGCTTGCGACGAGACCGATGGCACATGTTCACACTGAAAGAAAATGGGTCGAGGACTACAGAGATGTGCTGGAGAAGGAGGAATCGGTATGAATGACGTATATGAAAATGCAGAGGTGTTCATCCTTGAGAATGGAAACGAGGTTCAGAATAAGCTATTTTTGCATCTGACCGGGGGATGCGACCTGAATTGCGCGGTTGAGGCGCTTGCAAGATACCAGAACGAAGATGGTGGGTGGGCGAACGGGCTGGAGATCAAGTATGCTGGGAATGTGAGCATGCAGATGACAACGGCTGCCGCTCGGGGATACATCTATCTCTTCGACCTGTCAGAGACCGGGATATTCGCAAAGACGCTTGACTACCTCTCATTCACGCAGAAGGATAACGGGAGCTGGGACGATCCCGAAGAGATAACAAGGTTCGAGCTACCGCCATACATGGGACCTGGAATCTATGTGGAGTTCAAGACCGGCATGATCCTAAAGTGGCTGAGCCGCATGAACCTGAATACTGAAGATAAGGGGATGATCAGGAGGGCAAGAGACTATCTCATCAAAGAATTCCCGCGGGTGTCAAAAGAAAAATGATATGTGGTCTGTAATCGCTTATATCAACGCTTTCGGCGAGTTACCCCTGTCAGAACAGTTAAAACAGTTGGAATGGATGCCGGAAATTAGGGGGTGGGCGATGGGTGTCCTGACACCGGACGGACCTCTGGACGCGGACGCGGATGAACCGAAATGGTCATTCGTTCAGGGCGCGATCCATGACGATAGCCCGGCACTCAATTCCATGAAAGATGGGGTGGATCATGCAATCGTTGCGAACCAGCTCCAATCTGGCGGATGGCTGCATCAGTTCGGAACATACAACGCAGTATGGGCAGCCATACTGAACGTCAGGTTCCTCCGGAGGAACGGGTTTATCACGAT
The DNA here is from genome assembly GCA_004211975.1 of Methanosarcinales archaeon. GTDB lineage: Archaea > Halobacteriota > Methanosarcinia > Methanosarcinales > Methanogasteraceae > Methanogaster_D. The sequence goes on from RXIK01000121.1 coordinate 11,644, forward strand.
TGCGTGAAGACGTTCATACGTCCATCTATCTGGCAGTCGGCAGTAGATCACGCTTGAAGAACTCGGATAGCTAATTGCACGATTGTGCCCGGGCATCGGTCGCAACCAAAGCCCCCACAACCCCGATATCGCGTAGCAGATCAAGGCAGCCCATGTCCCGCACGCCCCCTCCCATGTATGGTCGGGTGATCTGAAACGTGCAGGATTTAAGGTAACTACTCAGGTACCTAAAACCACTATCAGGGGACTTCACTGTGCAGAAACTACCTGGGACCTGGAGCATACTGCAACCAGACAGGGAGTTTGACCGCAGAGTGCGAGAGAGGGACGCGGAGGGTGAATAAACGGTTAACTACTCTCTAGAACCTCCGCGCCCTCAGCGGTTATTTTTCTTGCCATAAAGTACAGGATCGCTATCGGATGACCAATCAACATACCTGAGTAGTTACGATTTAAGGGGATGCAGCATAATTTGCCCCAGCCCCCACCATCCCGCCGCCTCCGGGGAACGGTTCTCTGCATCTTATTTGATATTGCGTGATCGGAGTTTTTCCTGCACAGGAGGGCGTTTTGGAATAATGGGCGCATCTGATATATATGTTGTTTTTGATCGATAATTTCTTGGTATCCTGACTTTCGGTGAATTGGAATGTGATGTCCTTTCATTGTCACAGAAAACATGTAGTGTTACCAATGATAACAACGTGATTGAGGAATGGGCGTATGGGGCAGGTGAAACGTGTCATCCTGCGTGACTGATTTTGGACTGCAGTTTAGGTTTCACCGAAAGTTGCGTGGTATATATGTTTGATCAGTTCCTTTTTACTCCCATTTCTTTCAATGATTCTTCCATGTTGAATATCTCATCCATGTTTTCGGCTAGGAGTATAATGGCAAAATCGCCGGATAGCGGCAATGTATCGCAGCTAAAAGGAAATACGGAGTTTAATTTTTTCCCGTCATAAAGTATGGGTTTAATACGTTTTGTGAGCTCAGTAAATGAACATGCTGCTGTCTTGATTTTTATAAATTTCCAGTATGGAATTGGGGAGATCAATTCTTCAATGTTATCTACGATCATGCTCACATAAGAGGAGCTGTTAAAACGAGCGTTATTTTCAACTGGAAATATGCCATCATCCGATATAATATAATCGATACCGACTACACCCCTATATCCGAATTCAGCCATATTGTTTACAATTTTTACAGATGTTTTTGTAATGTAATCTAAAATATCCGGTGAGGTTTTTGCTCTTTTGAGCGTGCCAATGTGTACCATGCCTCTTTCGCATATTTGATCCCGCATCCCAAGAAAGTTTATATTTCCATTTCTGCTGATTGCCCACTGATCATTCGGAGAAGACCGGACGTCCAGAAAAGGCTCAATGATGATGGATTTTTCGCAGCTATCTGCAATTTCTTGATATATTTCAGAAATATCGTTGCCCTGGGTCTTATATAACGATATACCGGCTTCACCTAAAGTACCGCGAATAATAACAGTCTTGCAGGTTGCCAGATAGTCGTTAATAATGTTTTTCATCTCTATACAATTTTTATTGTTTTCAGGATGCATTTCGAATACAGTACCTTCAACAACAGGCACGCCTAATTGTCGACTTATGGTCTTAAAAGATGATTTATCATTATATCTCAGTGTTGCAGTTTCGGGTGCTCCGAAAAGATCCGCGCCAAGAGCTTTTGCAGCTTCAGTTTCCATGCGCCCTGAAAACCATGGCACATACACGGGTTTTTTCCTGATCTCCCGGATAATATTTTTAACAGGTTCCGGATTATTAATGATAAGCTCCGAGAGAGTCATGTCTCGTAACTGAGCATTATATTCAACAACGTAATCTGATCCAAGACCATGAGAGCGCAGCCATTTATGATATGCATGGTCCAGCTTTCCGCGTAGAACTACCAGTTCGTCCCCGCGTGCTATAGGAAGCGCTCTGTCACATTTTGAATTAATAGATGCATCGCGGCGCGAGAACTGTGAAAAAGTATCGGCTCCGTAAATAATTAACTCATTGTCATTGTTTGAGATACATTTTCTTAGTGACTGGTAGCCATACATATATTGTGTTCCCTCTTTCCAGTTAATAACTGCTTCAGTTTTATTGCTATTTACTCCATAATATCCAGCTATAAATGACTGTTAATCCCAGAACATAAACCAGGAGGACATAAACCCACCTTCCGGCAAATTTTGGCGTTCTTATTGGTGCTAAATTAAAGATTGTCATAGACATCAACATTGCATATATGATGACTGAAAAAATCGGCTGGCTGAAAAAACCGTTAAACAAAAAGACAAAAGCAAGAATAATGACATTGTTGTCAAGTGCCAATCCCATGTATGTCGAATCATCAATCAAGCCGAATACATTGAAATAACTCAACCGTATTGCGCTGGTAGCGACAATCACGAACGCTCCGGGCAGGAACCATGGATTGAATTCTCCGTAGCTTAAGAGAAAAACAGCGGGGCAAATTCCAAAACTTACAATATCTATCAGCGAATCAAGCTGTCCTCCGAAAGCTCGATATTCATCTGTCCGCCCTTTCATCCGGCGGGCAATGATTCCGTCTCCCCAGTCAAAAAGAACAGCCCAGATCATTCCGATTATCGCAACCGGGAAATTCCCTAATACGGCATAGTATATACTTAAGACTGCACATAGCAGCCCTGCAAGCGAACAGATATTCGGAAGGTCTCGGACGAAAGTAATCATTCCAGTCTGATGTGATTGTTGACGTTCCGGATCGTTCATCAGGACACTTCCACTCTATTCGAATCAATGATATCTGCCAATGCTTCAACTAATTCGCAATTTTCTGTTTCAGTACGGCTGGCAATACGAATATAACGGTTAGAATCAGGTATGGTTTTGTCCCGGAGGTGTTTTATGTACATGTTGTGCTCAATAAACAATCTCCGCGTGATTTCAGGGCCACTTTCTGCGTAATCCGGGAGGTGGCAGAATACAAAGTTTGCATCGGGTTTGTAAACAGTCATTCCCTGAATCGCACACAGGTTTTTGTACAGATTGTCTCTGTCGAGCCGCACCTGTTTACAGCTTTCGGCAAACTCCGGCATGTAATCGGGCAAAATCCGCAGAAACTCTTCGGAAAATCCGTTAACATTCCATATAGGTATGCCTTTTCTTACATCTTCGGCAAACGCCAGGTTTGCAGTCAACATATAACCGATCCTGAGACCGCAGATACCGTAGGCTTTACTCATGCTTTTAAGGATCGCCATATTCGGATAACGTTCTATTTCATGTTCCAGGGTTATTTGATCCGGATCATGCGCAAAATCCATGAATGACTCATCGACGATCAACATGCAGTCATGATCTGCAAGTTCTTGTGCAAGATCTATTAGATCTGCCTTAGGAACCAGCATAGATGTTGGATTGTTAGGTGATACCACAACTGCAATATCTGCTTTAACCCTGATCGCTTCAGCAGCAAACTTATCTGCATCCAATTGAAAAGATGGATATTCGAGAGGAAATTCGACTACCCTGCCTGCCGGTGCAGCATTCGCATATTCATTAAAAGAGGGCACTGGAATGATCAACTTGCGGGATATCTGCCCGGATAGAATTTTGATAAGTTCGGCTGCGCCGTTTCCTACAACGATTCGTTCAGCAGGCTGATGGATCAAATTGCCTATAAGACCGGCAAGAGCATCCTGTGCAACCGGATAGTTAAGGACAATGTCATGAATTTTATCTTTAAAGTTTGTAAAAACTGCCTCTGGCGGGAAATATAGATTGTAAAGATAAGCATGATCTATAAACCCATGACGATGGTAACCACCATGCTGTCCGGCAATGAAATCATATTTTTCGGATTGAGTCTCATAATTATACTGTGCCATGCATTATTCCTCCGGATTTGCTTTTAGGTGATACTCCATTTTCTTGAACGTTAGCCTCACGAATCCGCTTTAAACTTAACGAATTTGACTGAGGCACTGACCTTAATTTAGAAAGTGAACGAGTGATCGTTTCCCCGCCAATGCTCTTAGCATGTTGAAAAGACGGTTTTAATATTCCCACTGCATGTTGCATGGTAGTGGAAGGAATTTTTGTTTTATATGTATCTGCCGAAAATAGTTTCTCAGTCTCTGCCAGATCCTCAACTGTGTCTATTTCATACCATGGCTTGCCGTCAAAAGATACCGTTTTAAGATAAAGACTGCCATCTGCCACCATTTCCGCAAGTACGGTTTCATAATAGTTGTTCACTCTACCGGCTGAAATGTACCGGTCCAGTCTTTCTGTAATACTATGCCATGAAGCAAGCGAAAAACTGTAAATATTAACCGTCTTGTATCTGATCTCACCGAAAGTCCTGGAAACACCGTTTTGGAATTCCTTAACATGTTGGGATTGATTGACTGTGACAGTGGAACCATTCATCCACGGTTGCATGCGTGCAACGGCAATTCTGTCAGGATAACGCATGTCATCCAGAAGAGATACGTCAAAAACAAGATCACTTTCAACCAGCAGAAACGGCTCATTAATAATTTCACGAGCCATCCAGAGTGAATAGATGTTATTGGTTGTCGCATAACGAGGGCTGAAAATATAATCGATTGTCATGCTACCCGCCCGTGTTCCTAGAAACGCACGAATACATTTTTCCTGATACCCCGTGACTATAACAAGACGTTTGAAGCCTTGATTATTCAAATTGATGACAAGTCGTTCAAGTATGGATGCCTCATTAACCATTGTAAGGCATTTAGGTGTGTTGTGTGTCAGGGGATAAAGACGACTTCCCTTTCCAGCTGCCAATAGTAATGCCGTAGTTACAACTCCGGTGTCATGATTGCAGTGGTTAGGATTCATCGCTTTCTTAATTGGCTTCAAATACTTAAAGACGTTGGATATAATCTCAAATAATTCCGTCTGGGCAGCCGATAGGCAGACCCCATTCCCTAATCGTGGACGATGGTTCTCAACGGGACAATCAAACCGATATTTAAACTGGCTGTGGCGAAGGCGGTCTTTTATGAGTTATGAGGGCTCTTTGATAATTCCCGTGAAATCGATCTATATGATATATCAAGTAAATAAGGAGGGTCCCTTGATGTTAGTTAGTGATTTCATTGCTTTCCGGTTACTATGGCTTATTTTAATCATGTTAACCGCAGATGCACGCGAGATTTACGGGAGATATCGGATTAACAAATCGGTGTTCATCCGCGTTTATCTGCGGTTTATAATATTTTCAGCTGTTCGGAATAACTCTACACAGTTGATGTTGATTGGCGGGATAGTTGATTAATTTGATGTGGCTTGGGGTCGTGGTTGTGGAAGATGCTGGAGAATTGTTTTGCATTGCATAATTTTTGTGCTTTGGCATATATGATATTTAAGTACTAATGCATTGTATGCAACATTAGACTGGTTAACTAAAATATTATTCTGAACAAGAGGAGGTAAAATAACATGTGCGATCGCCGCGAGTCGTGGTTGGATGAGAATCCGGAGTTATGGGGATTACAGGCATCAGGATGAGTTATTGTATCAGTGGATTGGAAGTGTTGGTGCATTGAGAATGGCATTAATCATTTTGCTCGGAGTGGATTCACATCTTCTGGAATGATGCGACCGTGCTTTCCGTTGTTTGGGTGTTAATTACTGGCGAAATAAACGTTGTACATCCAGAGGAGGAATGAAAGATGAGGAAGCTACTGATATTGGTTTTGTTAATTGCTGTGTTGTTGGTGTCTGGTTGCATTAATGGCGATGAGGTCCCTGCAGAAGAACTGGCTGAGAATACGAGCCGGATGAACGTCACTCGACTGATTCCGCGTGAGGTCTTGTTCGGTAATCCGGATAAGGAGTCGCCGCTTTTGAGTCCTGATGGGTTGTGGATCAGTTATCTTGCTCCTGTGGGTGGTGTGATGAATATTTGGGTGGGACCTGCCGATAATCCGGCAGCGGCTGAACCGGTTACGGATGACACCGACCGTGGCATCCGGTATTATGCATGGGCTTACACGAGTGAGCACATTATATATGTTCGGGATCAGGCTGGTGATGAGAACTGGCGGGTGTATAGTGTGAACCCTTTAACATGTGAGACTGTTGATTTAACTCCGCTTGAGGGCATGCAAGCTATTGTTTGGGGGATAAGCCCGAAGCTCCCGGGCGAGATTCTTGTTGCCATGAATGATCGTGATCCGGAGCTTCATGACTTTTATCGTGTTAACATCAGTACTGGCGAGAGGGTTTTGGTTCAGGTGAATGAGGGGTTCCTGAACTTTATTGCTGATGAGGATTACGCGGTTCGTTTTGCGGTGCGGGTGACTGCTGATGGTGGGCTCGAGTTTTTCAGCCCGTCTGAAACAGGGGGTTGGGAGCTGTTCACAGCGATTCCAGTGACTGATGCTCTCACCACGTATTCTTGTGGGTTTGACCGGACTGGTGCGATTATGTACTTGATTGACAGTCGTGACCGGGACACTGCCGCATTATTTGCAGTTGACACGGGGAGTGGCGAGCGGACCCTGGTTGCCATGAACACGCGTGCTGATGTTAGTGATGTTATGATTCATCCGACCGAGAGGAGTGTTCAAGCGGTCGCGTTTACATACGCGCGCAAGAATTGGCAGGTCCTTGATAAATCCATTGTGAACGACTTTGTTTATTTAAGTGTGGTTGCGGACGGTGATTTTGAGATTGTCAGCCGGACGCTTGATGATCGGTACTGGATGGTTGCCTACGCAATGGATAATGGTCCTGTGCGGTATTATCGTTACGATCGCACGAAACGGAACGCGAAGTTTCTGTTCACGAACCGTGTGGCGCTTGAGAATCTGCCACTTTCGAAGATACACCCGGTTGTCATTAAGTCGCGTGATGGGTTGGATCTGGTTAGTTATTACACGCTGCCCGTGGGAAGTGATGATGATAATGATGTCTGTGACAGCGATGAGTATCCTGATGAGCCGCTGCCGATGGTGCTCCTTGTGCATGCTGGTCCCTGGGCGCGTGATGACTGGGGCTATAGTGCTGAGAGCCAGTGGCTTGCCAACCGCGGTTATGCGGTTCTGAGTGTTAACTTCCGTGGTTCCACCGGTTTTGGTAAGGTGGTTACCAACGCTGGCGATTTGGAGTGGGGTGGCAGGATGCATGATGATCTTATTGATGCAGTTGACTGGGCGGTTCGTGAAGGGATCGCGGATCCTGATCGGGTGGCGATCATGGGACATTGCTACGGTGGATATGCTGCGCTCTGGGGCATGACCGGCACGCCAGAGACATTTGCCTGTGGCGTGGATGTTTCCGGTCCGTCGAATCTGGTAACGCTCCTTGAGACTATGCCGCCGTACTGGCAGCCCATGATCGAAGTTCTGATGATGCGTGTGGGCGATTACCGAACAGAAGATGGCAGAGCATTTCTTTTGGAGCGATCCCCACTAACGCATGTGGATCAGATCATAAATCCGCTTCTGATTGCTCACGGCACAAATAATCCTCGTGTCAAGCAGGCTGAGTCAGACCAGATTGTTCATGCGATGCAGGAGCGAAATATCTCTGTGACATACCTGCTTTACCCGGATGAGGGGCAGGAGTTCACCAGACCTGAGAACGAACTCTCATTCTATGCCGTAACCGAGGCGTTCCTTGCCGGGCATCTTGGCGGGCGGTACGAGCCAATTGGCGATGATTTCGAGGGTTCAAGCATCACTGTCAGGTGTGGCGCTGAGGAGGTGGCTGGGCTTGTGGATGTGGTGGCTGATTAGCTGCCCCTGAATTGCTTAGTGCTGGCTGCTCAGGGGTGCTGTGTGTCCTGCCCCTCCGGGTGACGGCGGATTTTTGGTGGGGGTGGGGTGTTTGGTGTGTGATGATGTTTTCAGGGAGTGTTAGGGGGTGTGTTAGGGGGTGTGGTGCAGGTGTGTGGGGGATGGCTGATGATCAATAACAATCAAATTATTCAGTGGTGCTAATAAGAAAATGACAGACACAAACACCGACACACAGAAGTTGGCGGTGACAAACCCCTGCAAGAACCCGGTCATGCGCCGCGTAGTCCGTGCACTTAATCTCCCGCCGGGAAACAACTTTCGCGCGTTCACCACAAGTTCCCCCATGTCAAAACATGTCTCTCTGCAAACAGTCTTCGGTGCCAGGGATTTATCCCTAAACCACTCCTTTCCACGGTTTTATGGGGATTATCATATCTTCCGATCCACTTTCGCAGCCACACCCTTGATCTGCTGACGCTTTCACAAATTCTGGGGGGGGGACATTCACCCATCCAATATCGGTTAACCGCAAATAACTGCGTTTCTGTTCCTCTTCCGTTTGCGGTTCGTTTGATTTCGCCATTAACCCATCATCGGATGCATCATGGCTTCTCAACGCTCAAATCCACAAAACTGTAAGCGAGGTGTTGAGCCCTACCACATAATCTCTTGATTTCCACATCGATGGGAGCTAATCGTCAATAACCACAGAAAACGTTAGAACCCCGGAAAAATTCAGGCAGATATTGAAGCCTACCCTAAATCAACGCACCATCTGTCCGCGTTAGTTCCTCGAACTCCTGCATCAACTTCTTTGTGATGCTGCCAACACCCCCGTCACCGACTGTGCGCCCGTCAACATCTGTGATCGGCGCAACCTCGGCAGCAGTGCCGGTCACAAACACCTCGTCTGCCGTGTACACATCAAAGAGCCCGAAATTAGTCTCATGAACCTGCCAGCCAAGACCATGAGCGATCTCGATCACACATGCACGCGTGATCCCGCGGAGGTTGTTTAATGTTGGTGGCGTTGAGATAACGCCGTTTTTCACAACAAAAATGTTGTCGCCGGATCCTTCCGATATATTCCCGTGCACATCAAGCATGATCGCTTCATCACCACCATTCTGGTTTGCTTCGATCTTTGCAAGGATGTTATTTAGGTAATTGAGCGACTTGATATTTGGAGAGAGTGATTCGGGCGCATTTCGGCGTACCGTGACCGTGACCGCGGTAAGTCCCTTCTCGTACAGATCACCGTACATCGCACCCCATGGCTGGGTTATAATAAAGATATTTGGCGCGGCGCACTTCTCAGGGTCAAGCCCGAGATCGCCGACCCCTCTTGATACAATCGGTCGTATGTATGCATCTGTCAGGTTGTTGACCCGGAGCGTCTCAAGAACAGCGTCTTTCATCTCCGCTTTTGTTAGTGGGATTTTCAGCAGAATCGCTTTTGCCGAGTCATATAGTCGATCGATGTGTTCATCCAGGCGAAAAACACGTCCGTTGTACGCACGTATGCCTTCAAACACACCGTCACCATATAAGAAACCATGATCATAGATTGATGTCACCGCTTGATCCTGCGGCACAAAATCGCCATTTGCATAAATTTGAAGCATATTTTCACCTGCACAACTCTTCTTTCACGATTGTTTATAGGTGTTCTGGTCTGTCGGGGCGTCATACCATCCGGTAAATATCAGGTCAGGAACCATAATTTTGGGAAAGGATTCGCGATGAAATACATCGCACTAATCAGACAATCCGGATACGATTTATTTCAGTTTGGAAGTGTTTTACAATCACTTTTCCGAAGTCTCTTCGCTGCCGCACCCAAAAGCAATCTCGCTTAACTCCTGGATGGTCAGGAGCGGCGGGATATCTACCCCTTTCTTCAGGAGGTCGGGTGAGAGTCTGGTGATAACTGGCAGTGTTACGCCGGTTTTTTCCAGGATTTCCTGCTTTGAAAAGACGTGTCTTGTGTCTCCGTCCAGCACGATCTTGCCTTTGTCCATTACAACCGTTCGCCGGGCGTATTCCGCCACGATGTTCATGTCGTGTGTCACGAGGATGATCGTTTTACCGAGCTCATTCAGATGTCGGATCTGCTGAAGAAACTTGTTCACATGCCCCCAGTCCTGCCCGGTGGTGGGCTCGTCGAGCACGATGATGTCCGGTTCCATCGCAAGGATGGATGCCACCGCGAGACGCTGTCGCTGACCCCTGCTTAACGAGTGGGGGTGTCGGTCTTTAAACTCTGTAAGTTCCATCATTGAAATAGCCCGGTTCACGCGCTCTTCGATGACTGTGCCACGAATTTTGATGTTTTCCAGGCCAAATTTCAGTTCCTGAGTAACACTATCCGTAAAAATCTGGTTGTCAGGGTTCTGAAAGAGATACCCTACGCTCTGGGCAAGTGTTGCCACTCGCATTCCCGCGATATCCTTACCATCAATGAAGATTGTTCCACTGGTGGGCTTTAAAAACCCGATCAAATGATTTATAAGGGTGGTTTTTCCCGCGCCATTGTGCCCGATGAGCGCCACAAAATCACCTTCCGGAATCATGAGGTTGATGCCATCAAGACCAACCTTCCCGTCTTCAAAGGTGTGCCGCAGGTTCTTAATCTCAATTTTTGGTTTCGGTGCGGTTCTGATGGGTGGCGCGTGAGCAGTCCTGAATCGTGTGATGTTGGCAGGTTTGTCCCTGAGTAACCTGCATAATCTGGCAAGTATCGGTTTGTAGGATGAATAATTTGGTAAATCCCCCTTTGAACCGCCAGAACCATTTTGTATTGCATGAGCAATCCCGGATAATTGTGGTAGGGCTATGCCGATGCTTTTTAACTGATCGTGTCCGTTATTAAAGATTTTATCTGGCGTGTCATCCATGATAATCTTCCCTTGATCCATAACCACGACGCGATCCGCAAGATGCACCACTTCATCAATTTTGTGTTCGATCAGGATGATCGTTATGTCTTTTTCCTGATTTAATCGCCTGACAATAGAGAGTACCTCGCCTGTGCCAACCGGGTCCAGGTCTGATGTTGGTTCATCCAGGACCATGACGTGCGGCTCCATCGCAAGCGTGCCTGCCATTGCAACCCGCTGCTTCTCACCGCCGGATAGTGTGAAGATGAAACGATCTTGTAGGTCGTCCACGCCAACGATGTGCATTGCTCGAGCCATTCGCCCTAATATTTCTTTTTTTGGCATGCCGAGGTTTTCCGGTCCGAATGCAACATCTTTTCCAACTGTAAGCGAAAATAGCTGGGTGTCCGGGTTTTGAAAGATGATCCCTACATCTAATGCCAGTTGCTGTACTTTATAGTTCCGAACATTCTTCCCGTTTACCACGATATCGCCTTCGAGGTTTCCGCCTGTGACTTTTGGTACGAGCCCGTTTAGGCACTGGATGAGCGTGGATTTCCCGGAGCCGCTTGCGCCAAGAAGCAGCACGAACTCGCCATCATCAATGTGCAGGTTGATGTTGCTTAATGTCGGTTTGGACATGTTCGGGTATGTGTAGCTGAGGTTTTGGATGTCGATCATGGTTTTGTTCCGTTTGGTAACGACGTGCACCCTCCTCCTACATAAATCTTATATATTAGCACGAAACACGAAGCTCTGATGAAAGGATTGTTTCGATACGAGCAGAAAGACACGGTCATGCACAGACTCGACCCGCGGGTGAAACTGGTATGGGTCTTCGGAATGTCTGTTTTAAGCATGTTGTTTGGAGCGCCATCGCTCCTGATCGTTGCGTTTCTATCCACACTGCCGTTCTGGATACTGGTCAAACCGTCGGCAGCAAAGATCCGTGCGATACTGTTTATCTTCGGCACGATGGTGTTTGGTTTCATGCTCACACAGTCCATCTTCTATTACTGGGGCGACCCCACAAATCCAACCTTCACAATCATCCCTGCAACGATTCCCGTGATCGGAACAATCACTGGCGGGATACATTTCTATGCAGAGGGTGCGTTATACGGGCTTATCCAGTCGCTTCGGTTCATGACCACTGTGAGTGCAGCTTCGGTCTTTGTTGCAAGCACGCACCCAAGCGAACTGCTCGTCGGACTCGTGCGGTTCACAAAGATCCCATTCACAAATATCAGGATCGGATTTCCAAACGAGATCGCGTTCATGGTGTCCTCTGCGGTTGGGTTTGCACCATCAATGATTGAGGAGAGCATGATCATCATAAACGCGATGCGAGCGCGCGGGCTTGAGATCAAAGGCGGCATCAGAACCAAGATCCGGGCGCTACGACACATCTTCTTCCCGATGGTGGTCGGGCTTCTGCGCAAAGGAAGACAGATTGCGATTGCTGCCGATGCACGTGCGTTTCGCGCAACAAAAAACCGCACGTTTGTAGAAGAACTGCAACTGGGAACCGGGGATTATATCATGCTGACATACATCGCCACGTTTCTGGTAGTTGGTACCTACCTAAGTTCCACGGGCTTTGGCGGGACTGCTCCGGGGTTGGGATGATGACCCGGTTTCGTGGAAGTCTGGTTCTGTTGCTTTCACTATTTCTTGTTGCGGTCATCTTGCCGGCAGCTATGGCTGGTGAGTGGCGGGGTAGTGGCACCCCGCTTTACACTATAGCATCAGGCAGCCTGCATGGTGGTGTCCATGTTAGCGGGGGGCATGGGCTCACCTATGCAGACCCGTACACCGAGTATTTTGATCTTCCAGATAATATAATTTATGCTCGCATGTATGTGCCAATGTGGAACTACAACAAAGGAGACACGTTAACAGTCTCAATCAACGATAACGAGCTAAAAACACGGGAAGAACCCGATTACATTGCTGCATGGGGGGTCTGCTGCTATGCGTACGATGTCACCGGGGTTGCGTTCAAGAAAGGCATCAACACAATCTCAGCCACGTACGATAACAACAACGGCGCACCCTACGGGATATTTCTCGCTGCAGTCTACGAAGACAAGGACATGCCCTACACCCAGTTCTGGATCGACGAGGGAAATTATGCGCTTAACAAGGCGGTTGCCTATGGCGGCACCAAAGACCAGATGGAAGCTGTGTTCCCTGGAGCCGTGAAGACGGAAACAGTCGAAAAAGCAGACCTGTGGACCGTAATGATCGCAGGAACCGGAGGGGAGATTGACGAACTGTGGTTCAACTCAAAACTCCTCGGAAAAGACGTTGGAAGAGCGAAAACAGGCGGCTACCTTGATTTTGACCAATTTAACGTGTCTGGAGAACTGATCAGCCACAACAACACCGCAATCTTCAAAAGAGGTGATGAACAGTACCTACACCCGTTCAATGCGGTTTTAGTTCTTGAACACAATAGTGATGTCAAAGGAGATAAGGAATTAACAGGTTTTGAGACAAAATCATCTATCAAGTCCATCATTCCGGTTCCGGTCATCGCAGTACTCGTGATTGCAATCATCGGCTTTTTCCTGATATACATGAAAAAAAAACGTGAGCGAGGATGAGATTAACATGAATTGCAGACCATTACTCTTTGTATTTGCCATAATACTAATATTATTACTTCCTTCTGTCGCTTATGCGGCTGGCAACGCCGATAACATAGAGATCACAGTCACCATACCCGACCGGAAAGAGGGTGTGTTTGCACCGGATAAACTGGTGGCAAGCGGATCAAAGGAAGGTGCACGCATCACTTTTGAAAACCGCGGCAAAGAAACCGCAACCATCTCCGCAACCATCAGCGTTCCCGAGCTATTATCGCTATCCGTGCCAACACAGGAACGGGGCGGTCAGATCACACAGGATGGCAACATCCTGAGCGTCAGTCAGATAGCGATTGCAGGTGGAGAATCAGCAACCGTGCGAATCCAGGTAACACCCCCTGAGTCAATCCCGATGAAGACGGAAGAAACGTTCCGGATAACCGCAACAGTTGCAGACAGCAGCAGAACCGAATACACCCACAAGATCACAATCATCCCACCACCGTCATGGATCACTTATGGCACCATCATCATCAGTCTGTTGCTGGTCACAATAGTAATCATCGCAGTCAAGCGGTTCGGAATTCTTGAGATGTACACAACCATCGATCTTGTCACAATCGCACTGCTCGCAGCACTTGCCGGCGTCGTGTTCAGATGGTTCTGGCAGACGTTCAACGACATATTAGGACCGTTTGGCGGGCTCTTGTTCACGATACCGGTGTCCGCGCTGATGGTGATCGCGCTACACCTCGTAAGGAAGCCTGGCACTGCCATGCTACTATTCCTTGTTGACCAGCTCGTCTGCATGGTGATCTGGGGCTCAAACATCAC
>RXIK01000013.1 GCA_004211975.1 Methanosarcinales archaeon
TGATAAAATTGAGCGCTATCGATCTGAAAAGTCATTTATATCGTTAATCTGTGAAATCAGTGTTAATCTGTGGCTAAAAGTTTTATTTGCCACAGATTAACACTGATTCCACCGATTTCGGAAGTCATATCCTGCCACTGTTTGCAGGATTGGCATCATGTTGTTCAACCGACCAGAACAAATTAAAAAGTCTCTGCCATCGTCGACCACGGAAAACAGCAGAACCAGACTTTTCCAACCCCTTGATGACCCCATACAGGGATCTTTCGTGATGTCCACTATTACCACCACTGCCACCGCCTGAAAAGGACAATTTTAATTGGCTCTCCTGGTAATTCGCGAGTATGGGTGTCTCGTAGATTATCATGGTGTCGTGATATCCTGTGCTCAGGGCTCAGGAATAACACGTTTGAACGAATCTCACGCGTGCTAAAACGGAATATATTTGTGTTATTCGTCCAAACGCATATTTCATGATGAAAACCGCTATAAACCGGCTATACTAATGACAAAACCCTTTAAACCCGAGTGTGTTGAGCTCTGATAAATAACTGATGTGACGGGTTGTTTTTATGTTGCAACGCGATACCAGAGACCTTTTTAATCACCAGCATAACCTGCACGATCAGGGTCCTGCGCAATACACCAGTTCTTCTTACCGGAAAACCTCTTATCATCCCGGACTGACCTCCAGATATCCGCAAGCCTCATGTCACGCACGTTTCCAGCCGTTTGCGGTAGGTAGGGGCATGGTCGTATTGAGCCGTCCACGCAGATGTGCAGCCACCGCTGCCCTGCAAGGCACCCGAGCATCTCACCCTCAAAATAGGTGTTTGCAAACATCCTGGGTCCGCCAGGGCTTCTGTTGATGTGATGATACATCTCAAGTATCTGGCTGCGGTCGTCATTGGTGAGGCTGCCGTCCATTGATTCCCAGACCGAGAACTCATGCACCCCAAGATCGCAGGCAAGATCATATAACTCCGGAAGTTCCTGCATACTGTCGTGTGACACATGTGTTGACATGGTCACAAGCAGCCCCGCAGAAAGCCCGCACTTGATCGCATTAATTGCACTGTTAAACGCGCCATCAACCCGCCTGACCGCATCGTGTTTCCGGGGTTCGGTGCTGTATATGCTGATTAAAAGGTTATGAAGCCCGCATTCCTTTAGTCTCGATGCGATTTCCGGTGTCATCTCGAGACCGGGCGTGAACAGGTTAATGATTGCACGATCCGAATCGATGTATTCGATCAACTCAAATAGATCGTTGTGGAGCAGCGGGTCGCCCTCCGTGAACGTGATGACAAACGCGCCCATATCCAGTGCCTGATCGATCGTTGTCTTGATCTCATCAAGTGTGAGCTCGTATTCGCCATCGCTCATCGCGCAGTGCTCGCAGTCGCACCCGCATTTTCGCGTGATCTCAAAAGAAACCGTTTCAGGAACGTACTTCCCAAGAGCGATCCCAACTTCTGCCTTAACCAGTCGTTTGAAGACATTCCCCGGGATTGGTGGCAGCCACGTGGATGCGATGACCTGCTCCTTATCAACCCGTGCCGGTTTTTCATTGCTCAGCCGATCGTTCATCCGTTTGATAAATGGATTGCACACCGGCGATAACGGACCTTCTGCCTTTAGCCTCAGCACACGGTCGTACTCGCAGTCGATCGATAGTCCCTGCATACGGAGCATGTTCACGCCAGACATGCGAAGATGATTGGGTGGGCAGCGTAAAAGGATTTTGGTTTGCCCGGGGGATCTCCACAAGTGACGCGCCTTATGCTGCCGGGGTGTCAGACACAGGTCCAAGATTTTCGGCTCTCTACTCGCGTGCGCACGTATTTTCTCACTGATTGAGAGATCCTGACTTATGGCTGTGCATTAGTTAGACGTTCACATCTCCTGCATGTTTCATGGACCACGATCACCGACACCCCGCGCACGCCAAGCTTCTCTGTTATCAGTTGCTTGATTGCATGTTCCCCGTTAATTTCATTGATTGTCACAACGTCGTTGCAACATGCACGAAGGATCCTGCCGGGGTCAAGCACCTCCTGCCCCCCGGTCATTGCCGAAACCATGTTCTGCAGAACGATTACCAGAACGTCCCGTCCCTTTGATTCCGCATCGATTAGCGCCTGCAATCCTGAATGTATAAGCCCATAGTCACCAATAACCGCGATACTTTTTCCTGGTAACCCGGTTGCAATCCCGATCGCACCGCCAAGCGAATAAGCGAGGTCCACGACCCCGGTGGGAGCTGTTCGTATTGAGCAGCCCATATCCCCGGCGATCAGTGCGCCGGTCTCCTTCTTAACACTCCTTATCGCCTCGTATACCGGCACAAATGGGCAGTCATCACAGATGCTGCGCGTGAACCCGCGACTTTCAAGAGTCTCAGGAGCTGTGTTCAGCGCAATCTTGTTTTTACCGATATTCTCGATCGCAGAAAGAATGTCCGCCTCACCGATACCACCATACGGGAGATGTCCTGACTGCCTGCCAAGAATCTTGTGTGACTGCAACTGCAACTGTTGTTCGATCACTGGAGCGGTCTCCTCGATCACAAGAACGCGCCGGTCACCAATAAAATCCCTGATCAACATTAGTGGCAGCGGACTTACAAACGATAGTGAAAGATGCGTGATATGCGTGATATGTTCTGTCTGGCGCAGGATTGATTCAACGGTTCCTGATACGTAGCCCGACGAGATGATGCATGACGCTTCATCTCCGATCTCGTTCGTTCCTTCAGCGCACACATTCAGATGCGAGGTTTCAGACAGATTGTTCATCAGAGGATACGTATCCCGGTGAAACAACTGGTACATGCCACGTGTAGAATATTCCCAGATCGATCTGTCAAATAAATACGGTTCAGGCGGATTCCGCGCAGGATCTCCCCTGGCTCGGCACACGCATCCTGATTGGAGCAGCGGGTCTGTTATCCTGATGATCACAGGCGTGCACACAGCCTCACTGATGCGGTATGCCTCAAAGATCGTGTCATAGAGGTTTTCCGGGTTCGGGTCAAGCACCGGAACCTCTGCAAGCAAGCCCCAGTATCGTGAGTCCTGCTCGTTCTGGGATGCGGTGGCATGAGGGTCATCTCCCGCGATCACAACAACTCCTGCGCCGGTGGTGTGCGTGCTTGCTGTTATGAGCGGGTCTGCGAGAATGTTCATCCCAACATGTTTCACGATCACCATCGACCGGCTGCCAGATGCAGACACCCCAAGCGCGATCTCCATTGCGACTTTCTCGTTGATGCACCATTCTACGTTCATGCCCGCCCCGGCACCCGCCCCTGCACCTGATTCGCTCATCAGATGCTCTGCAAGTTCGGTGATCGGATAGCCGGGCACGCAGGTGATGCGCTTGATCCTGCATTCACGGATCGCGGACGCAACTGCATTGATGCAGGGGGTTGTTGTGGTCATGTTAAATCAAACCCCTCCCCTTCATGCTTGTATAGCTATCTTTCGATACAATGATGTGATCATGGATTTTGACCCCCAAAGTCTCCCCTACCTCAACCAATCGCTTTGTTACCGCGATATCCGCATTACTTGGATTGGTGTTTCCTGATGGGTGATTGTGAAACAGAATTATCGATGCAGCCCGCTCTGTAATAGCGTCTGAAAAAATCTCCCGTGGATGCACCTGATCCGCGTTCAAAAACCCCACCGTGACCACCCGTTTTTCGATCACCGTGTTTGCACCGTTTAAAGAGATACAAACAACATGTTCCTGCTTTTTATGGTCTCCGCGGCAGAAGACCCCGTTACTTGTAGTGGGGATGAATGCCGCCTTTTTGTTGGTTTTAGTCATGTTCCCCTCGCTCGACGTACTTCTTAATTGTTGCGCTGCTCACTTCTCCAGCGGTTCCGATATAGTAACTTCGTGACCATATCCGTCCTTTGCGGAATCGCCAGCGTAACTTTGGGAAAACCCTGAACAGGGATAACCCACTTGTTCCTTTTAAATATTTCACCACGTCTGATAATCGCGTGATAGGGGAAATTCCTTCAATTACCAGGTGGATGTGATCTGGTCTGACTTCGATCGCAATTAGCACCCATCCCTTTTTTTCCACCTGTTGTCTAAAGAACTGCTCAAGATATTCCGCAATATCGTTTTTGAAAACCTTACGCCGGTGCATAGGGCAAAAAACAATATGGTAGTTAGTGTTAAACACTGAACTTCTGGTTGTTTTGGGTTCCATAAACTACATATACTCCTTTAACCGCTATAAGTATTGTGCAGAGACGGACTTTCAAATGCCGGATGTATCCAACCACAACACAAACAATAATCCTGTTGCACTGGTTGAATGTATGCAGGTATCTGTATAATGAGATGCTTGCAGACCGTAAGAACGCGTACGACCGGTGCGGAATCGGATTGAACTACACTTCAACAGGCAGGACAATTAAAGTACCTGAATCTCGACCTGTACTCACAGGTTGCGCAGGATGTGCTTCGCAAACTGGATACGGCTTCTCAGAACTTTTTCAGGCGCGCAAAAAACGGCGGGACCCCGGGATACCCACGGACTGTGGGGAATTTAAGCCTGTGAAGATGGCTGCATGAGCAACCGCTATAAAACAGGAAGCCCCGTTACTTGTAGTGGGGGGAAGTCACTACTATCCATCATTGTACCTGAAAGTGACATGTTCAATCGACTGCACCAACTGACTGTGCCGATAGGTTAATTATATCCGCATGTGTAGACAAAGGCGATCACTATGACAACGGTATATGATGTACTAGCAAGCGACTTGATAACGTGTGCTGCGCAGAAACTAAAGGAAGATACGAAGATCGAGCCCCCGGTGTGGGCGGACAATGTGAAGACAGGCGTACACAAACAGATGCCACCTGTTGATGCGGACTGGTGGTTTGTGCGCTGTGCTGCGGTGCTGCGACATGTTTATGTTGATGGTCCGGTTGGTGTATCAAGATTAAGGTCTAAGTACGGTGGAAGAAAGAATAACGGAACGATGCCAGCTTCTTTTAGGAAAGGAAGTGGTTCTATCATCAGAAAAGTACTTCAGCAACTGGAGTTGGTTGGATATGCTCAAACAGTCAAAGGAGGGCGTGCAGTAACTCCTGATGGGCAGCGTTTCCTTGACAATGTGGCATACGAGACCACACAGCAGACGTCCGAGGCATAGGTGAGGTGAAATTACATGGTGATATCAGGTGAGGACTTATGAGCGGGGAACTTGACGCGATCAAACAGCGGCGACTTGAACAGATGCAGCAACAACAGATGCAGCAGCAACAGGGCGCTTCTGCCCAGCAGGCTGCACAACATCAGCAGGTCGAAGAGGCAAAACAGTCAATACTCAGAAATATCCTGACGTCGGAAGCAAAAGAACGACTTACGACTGTGAAGATAGCGCGCCCACAACTTGTCGAACAGGTTGAGATGCAGCTCATCTCTCTTGCGCAGTCCGGGCAGCTGCGAACCAAGATCGATGATGCAAAACTAAAGTCGCTGCTCCAGCAACTCCAGTCAAAAAAGCGAGATACAACGATCAAACACATCTGAATATCCAAAACATTCGGATGTATGCCGGTGGATGCGTGAATGGACGTTTTCGTGCTCTTTAGCGGTGGAAAGGATAGCTCATTGTCCGCGATATTGCTTGAGCCGTTTTTTGACGTGACACTGGTCACATGTACTTTCGGGTTTGCAGAGACGTGGGGCGCCGCGGAGAGGGTTGCATCAGAGCTCGGATTTCCACACAGCGTGATGCAGATCGATGAAACGGTCCTTGAGGCGGCGTATGAGATGGCTATTAGCGATGGCTATCCCAACCGTGCAATCAACCATATCCATACGTGCGCCCTTGAGTGCGCGGCGTCCGGACACGCCGTCATCGCGGACGGGACGCGGCGAGATGACCGGGTTCCGATGCTGAAACTTCCTGATGTGCAGCGCCTTGAGGACACGCGGAAATGCGCATACATACGACCGCTGCTTGGCTATGGTAGGCGTGCTGTGGACGCGCTGGTGAACGTTCATCTTAAGATCGAAGAAAATGAAAGCGAGAAGATCGAAAAATCCGATTACGAGGTTGAACTGCGCGCAATCATCAAAGAGCGACACGGTCATGAGATGGTGCACACCATTTTTCCCGGGCGGCACATTCAGTCAAGGGTGATTGGGCGAAGATCACTTGGTGTTTGACCGCAGTTACACCAGTGGGGTGTTAGACCTGGACCAGAGACTTTTTATTATTTTCTGGTTACCAGGGGTTGTCTTGTGTAAGCACAACTGATAAAATTGAGCGCTATCGATCTGAAAAGTCATTTATATCGTTAATCAGTGAAATCAGTGTTCATCTGTGGCTAAAAGTTTTATTTGCCACAGATTAACACTGATTTCGGAAGTCATATCCTGCCGCTGTTTGCAGGATTGGCATCATGTTGTTCAACCGACCAGAACAAATTAAAAAGTCTCCTGGACCACCTCCGACTCCACCTCGCCCGAATGCCCCGCGCCCGGGGCACGAGTCTGAACCATATCAGGTTAACAATCACACCCTCAAACCCCCCGTCCCCCCGCCCATTTATGTAGCCTAACCGCGATAACCAGTATTCATGGAACTGAGAAGCGACCGCATCAAAAAAGGGCTTGCACGGGCGCCCCACCGTGCACTCCTCAGAGCAACAGGAATAACCGACTACGAGATGGATAAGCCGTTCATCGCAGTGGTGAATTCGTGGAATGACATCATCCCCGGGCACATCCACCTTGAAAAGGTAAGTGAAGCAGTGAAAGCCGGGATACGGCTGGCGGGCGGCGTGCCATTCGAGTTCTCAACGATCGGGATATGTGATGGTATCGCCATGAACCATGCCGGCATGAGATACCCGATGCCGTCACGAGAACTGATCGCTGACTCAATCGAGATCATGGTGAGCGCACATGCGTTTGACGGCATGGTCCTGATACCGTCCTGCGACAAGATCGTGCCAGGACACTTGATGGCGGCAGGACGCCTCGATATCCCTACGATAGCTGTGACCGGTGGACCAATGCTCCCCGGGTTCACTGGCGACCGTGAGAAGGACTTGATCTCGGTGTTTGAGGCGGTTGCCGAGTCACACGATGACGAGTACATCCACAACCTTGAGAACGTTGCGTGTCCAGGCGCAGGATCCTGCTCAGGACTCTTCACAGCAAACACAATGGCATGCATGACCGAGGCGCTTGGCATGAGTCTTCCTGGCTGCGCAACCGCTCACGCAATAGACGCAAAAAAAATCCATATCGCAAAGGACTCCGGCAGAAAGATCGTGGAACTTGTCGAGAAAAACATCACAGCACACCAGATCGTGACAGCGAAGTCGTTTGGCAATGCGGTCTGCGTGGATATGGCGATTGGAGGCAGCACAAACACCGTTCTCCACCTACCTGCGATCGCGCACGATTTTGGCATCACGCTTTCGCTCTCGCGATTTGACGAACTCAGCCGCACTACGCCGCACCTGATCAACCTGCGCCCCGGAGGAGAACACTTCATGATTGATTTTGACAAGGCAGGAGGAATCTACGCAATAATCGATCGGCTGCAAGAGAGCGCCGGAATCAATCTTGATTCGCTCACTGTTACAACCAGAACACTTGGCGAGAACCTGTCGGCTCACGTGATCGTGAACCCTGAGACAAACCGACAGATCATCGCAACCATGGACAAACCATTACATTCAGAGGGTGGGATCGCGATTCTTTACGGAACGCTCGCACCAAATGGCTCTGTTGTCAAGCAGACCGCGGTTAACTCCGCGATGATGCGGCACACAGGACCTGCAAAGGTCTTTGAGAGCGAGGAGGACGCGATGGACGCGATCATGAACCACAAAATCGTGTCTGGCGACGTTGTTGTTGTCCGCTACGAGGGTCCAAAAGGAGGTCCTGGCATGCGCGAGATGCTCTCGCCAACATCAGCAATCGCAGGCATGGGCTTAATTGACTCGGTTGCACTGATAACAGACGGCAGATTCTCAGGCGGGACACGCGGACCCTGCATCGGGCACGCATCGCCAGAGGCTGCAATCGGTGGCGTGATTGCGCTCGTGCATGACGGAGACACAATTGAGATAGACATCCCGAACCGGGTGCTGAACCTGCTCGTTGATTCCGGAGAACTGGACGTGCGGAAGAAGGCGTGGAAACCACCCGAATCCAAGGTGAGCGGGGTTCTTGCACGATACCAGCGGATGGTTGGCGATGCAAGCGAGGGAAGTGTGATTACATAGGTGTGGGCATGGGTGTTTCAACAGGGCGCGGGAGCGGGGGTCCTGCGTTGTTGCGCTGAAATTGTGACTCTGGCAAAAATGAAAATGTGGCGCAGAAGATAACTTAGGATATACTGCCAACTAAATCATGCTGGATGTGGGAAAAATGCGAGCCCAGACACTAAAGAACGAGATTGGGGTATTCAACCCGAGAAGATTCGAGGAATTCCAGCAGGGCTTAAAAACCGCTGTTATATCCAACCTCACTCAACGTGAGCTTGAGGGAGCCCGGGAAAGTGTGAAAAAAATATTGTTGTCTCTGCCGGATATTAATATGGAGAATGTTTTTCTCAATGAGGCGGCGGAAAGCCTTGCACAAAATTATATTGATGGCGGGGTTTGTGGGTGCCAAGCATATAGTGGATGCGCAGCACATAGCACTTGCGTCAGTGGAGCGTGTGGATATACGGGTTAGCTGGAACTTCCGGCACATCGTGAATATTGATCGTATTCATGCTTTCAATTCAGTCAACCTGAGATCGCAGATTAAGAAAAGGGCGGTTGCCCGCCCTTTCTCATCTCAGAACGGTGCGTGAGACTTTCACCTCACACCGCTCAAGCATCTCATAACCCTTTCTGTATCGGGCAGCAGTTTGTTTCTTTGTTTAACTGCTTTTGTAATTCTGGTTTGCAGCCTGTTAACATGTTTTTTCGACCTCATCTCAATCGATATTAGTCCACTGGAATTTTGGTCGCTTGTCTGTAAGTCTCTCGCCTTTTGAGGGCGTATTTGAACTACTTACATTCACAGGTTTGCCTCCATGCATACAATGAAACACCAATTTGGTAAGTCAGCACCATTTCT
>RXIK01000014.1 GCA_004211975.1 Methanosarcinales archaeon
GTTTTTTTTATCCTGGCAGTTGATCCGAATCGGACTTTCTGATTTTCCACGTTGTTCCGCAGGCTTACTGCGTGGGCGTTACCACCCACACATTCTGCGGTAGGATTACCCCGAATGGATGGGGTAGCCGGTTAGGCAATCAGTGATGCAGCTTCTTGTCACACGCGGAGTACGCAGAGTTTTGTCGCTCTCTCGTTCCTCTGCACCCTCCGCGGTTAAATTTCTTGCTTTAATAACCATAGTTTTAACTATATGGTATTGAGCAGGTATATTTTTGTGGAAAATTTGCTAAAAACCCATAATTTATTGAGTGCAATCAAAAACAGTGTTTGTTGGGGATAACAAATACATCGCATTTGTGTGACATGTTTTGGGCAGTAAGTTACATTTCACCGAAAAATGGGTGTTATGAGCAGTTTCCCGGAATATCTGGGCGGTAGCATCCATGACATCAGCATTTTCCCTATATCATGATCCTATTATGGTAATCATGCTGTACAGGAGGTATACTGCTACAGGCAGGACAACCGTGACTGTCGCGGTTCGTCTTGAGACATTACACGCGTGTTTGACTCCGAATATCCATATAACAGAACTCCACAGCAAAAAAATGATTCCGGCTATGTCAGATGCTTTCATGAGCGGGTTCTGCATCAGTGTTTGTTTCATGAGTTGGGGCTCGATTGTGGAGAAGTCAATACCAGGATATGCAAGCCAGACCGCGGCAAGTCCGATGACCGGTGCGATGATGGCAGGGATAAAACCGTATCCTGTAAACTCAAGAACCCGTCTGAACGAGCCAACCCCTCGGAGCATTGTTGAGATTGCGTAGAACACCCCTGCAAACAGGAACCACGAGACTGACATTATGATAAGCCCGCCGATAATGCCGGTTGCCACAGAGATACCTGTGAACGGCGCCGTCACTCCGGAGGGTGATGGTGTCGTCACACCGCTCACCGCCGCGATATGGATGCCTGTGGCGATGGCTGCCAGAAGCACGATTGCGGCGGGTGTCCGCAGGTCCGGGTCTTTTCCGGATAGGTCTGCAAAGAACCGGTCCGGGTTTGTTAGCAGGTTTACCATGGTGATCGACATCTGACTGATTGCTCTTGCACGGGTATATGAGTTACTGCACTACACGCCCCCCGGGTTCTGCCAAATCCCCGGGGGAATCATGGATGAAGAGCTCTTCGATCGTCACTCCAAAGAAGTCCGCGAGCTTGAATGCAAGCTCAAGCGATGGGTTGTACCGCTGCTTCTCGATTGCGTTTATTGTCTGGCGTGTGACGCTAAGTTTCTCCGCAAGATCCTCCTGGGTCAGGTCATGCATTGCCCGGAAGACCTTCAGTTTGTTCTTCATGGAAACCCGCGCCGGATATAATAAAAGCGTGACACGGCAAATGTGAACATCCCAACAATGATTACCAGTTCGATGACCTCACGGATCTCGAGAAGATTGGGGGAATAGCGAGTTACATATCCTAAAATTGCCATAAGCCCTATTACATTCCAAAACACATTGGAACCCGCCTTTTCATTGATTCTCTTATGCATCTCATCCACTGGAATCTCCGTATTTCGTTTGGTTGCCCGGTAGATGCCGATAAAGACCAGCATCAAGCCGGAGAATGTGATGCCCATTCCAAGAAACTTGAGATCGAATACTGTAAACAGGACTATGCCAAGCAGTATTATTGCAGAACCCCCGATGAAATAGGGTTTACTCCGTTTTAAATTCATTTTACCGCCTCACATCCTCCATTCGTAATAGAGCCTCGTTAAAATCAAGACAATCCAGCCACCACATAGCGTCAATAATAACGTCTTATCAAAAATCCCTGCTTCAAGATAGCCATTGATTAGATACGCCAGTAAAAACAATGAAAGAGCGAGAAAACCAACAGTTGCACTTTTTTCATTCAGCATTGCTCCTCTTTCATCGGTTGCATAAGCCATCTCAAGCTTTTTGCGGTCTGTTTTCCTATCAACCAACCTGAAAAGAACTACACTTATGCAGATTCCGATAGCAAGAAAGACACTAAATATTGGCAATGTCATTTCGACTTTGAGGTATCTGGCTATACCTACGAACAGCCCCGCAATCGGGAGTCCGGCAAATATCGAAGCTATTTTCTTAGGCAGTCCCTCAAACCGTGATCCGAAAAATGTGTAAGCGATGATAAATCCTGTCGTGACGCCTACCGCACCGGGGAGAATACCGCTTGGACGCGTGAGAGGTACAAAAGTGCCTAATAAGAGCATAGATATGAATAGTGTAAGGCTCACCAGCACTATCGTCGTGATATTCTTCTTCTGGCTCACTCGCTCATACCCCCTATGTAGTACACATAGAACCCGAGATAGCAGCACAGCATCAGACAGATAAGCAGCCCTACGCCGTCACTGACCTCTTCTCCGCTCATCGCACTGATTACCGGGTGGAGATAGCGGTTCAGCAGCCAGATTATCAGCAGTCCGACCGCAGTCAATCTGAATGCGGTGCTCGCTGCCATTCTATGGATTTCCAGTGTCCGTTCGTCGAATGACCCTGCCCCGCATCGTCGTTTCGCGCTGAATAGTATGGTCATCGCGATGACAACACCGATCAATCCAATGAATGCGATTGATGTGAGCAGCTCGACGATCATGCCCCCAACTGCGATTACAGTCGCTGTCAGGTGCCAGATCATGAACCTTCGTTTGTTGTTTGTGTTATCAGGCATTTTGTAATGCTCCTGTATCATCTCGTCGTCTACACGTTCCTGCAGGTGCTGCTTGACCGCGGACATCATGATCTGTGGGATCTTTGTTGCGATGGCGAGTGGACTTAAGATATGGTTCTGTCGTGGCTACACCGGCACCTAAATCACTATCGGGGAACTTCACTATGCAGCAACTACCCCGGACACGGGGCATACTGTAGCCAAACAGGGAATTTAACCGCAGAGTACGCGGAGGGGCGCAGAGGGGAAATAAATGATTAAATGCTCTGTGTTCCTCTACGCCCTCCGCGGTTATTTTTCTTGCCAGAAAGTACAGGATCGCAAACGGGATACTGATCAACATCCCGGAGTGGTTACGTTCTGTCATCTCTTCAGATACCCCGGAATGTCCCTTATCCTGATTTTCTTCCCTGACATCAGAATCGCGCTCCGAAATATCCTTGCCGAGAGTTTGATCACCACGATGACTGAGACTGTGAGTATCAGGAGGCTTGCTGCAATCTCATATACCGAAACACTTGTTAGCGTGATCCGCATCAGTGTTGTTGCGGGCGCCGTGTAAGGTATGTACGTCAGAACCCTTGCAACGACTGAGTCCGGTGCGGCGATGATTACGCCGAGCAGCATTATTGGCAGAATCCCCAGCATCGTAAATATCATCGCGCCCTGCTGCGCGTCTTTCATGGTGCTTGCTGGCGCCGCAACACATGCCATCGATCCTGCGAAGAGGAGATAGCCCAGGATGAAATAGGGGATTGCAAGAATCATTATTAGGGAGATCTGAATCTCCTGGAATACTGCTGTTAACGATGTTAACGATATCATCAGCGTCCCCGAACAGATCCAGACACACATCTGCAGGAGTCCGGCAGAGCCAAACCCAATAAGCTTCCCTGTGAGAAGTTCTTCAGGTGAAAGCGAGGAAAGCAGGATCTCAACCGTCTTATTCTCCTTTTCCGCAACGATTCCCTGCATCAGATACCCTGAAGTGGTCATTATCGAGAGCATCATCAGAATCGCAACCACATAAGGTATTAAAAACCGGACCTCCTGCTTCTCTTCAACCTCTCCACTCTCGTCCAGGGTGATCTGCTCCACCTCTACCGGACATCTGATCCGGTCACCCATTGCTTCATCCACACCCGAATCACGCAGAAGATTATTGATCATGAACGCCTCCACCAAACCAGTCGGGGCTGAACTGAAGAATCCGCCAGTCCCATACATGACAACCCTCCCGGTTTCAAGATAATCCGGAGGAATTGTGAGGAATGAGTTTATCTCGTCATTCAAGAGCGCATTCTTTGCATCCCCGACATCCTCAAACCGGGTGAAGACCCCGTCCGGTTGCAGGATCCCGGTCTCGTCCACAAAACCGATATTCTGTGGGGACTGGGTGGCTATCTGCATGACGTAGCCTGAAGTAAACATCACCGGCAGGAGGATTACGAACGGCAGGATCAAAGACAGGATGAAACCCTTCGTCTTAACCGTCGCCAGAAACTCGTGCTTTGCGACAACGAGCGTTTTATGCATCATTGACCACCTCGATGAAGATCTCGTTTAACGACGGCGATTTCATCTCAAATCTTCTCAGTTTTACGGATTCCATCAGATTCTTAAGAACGTCCTGCGGGTCAGTTCCCATTTCCAGACCCAGTTCAGCATATCTTCCGTAATCCTCCATCCCTGTTACGCCGTCGATCGATTTTAAGTCCCCCTCGTATTCCACAACCATGACCGGGGATTCCCTGTAATCGGCTTTTATCTGGTCGAGTGTGCCGTAGAGCACCTTCTTGCCATGGTTGATCATCAGAATCCGGTCACACATCCGCTCCGCCTGATCCATCTGGTGCGTGCTCAGTATGATCGTCTTCCCATCACGCTTCAAATCAAGCATGATATCCTTCACAATCTTTGTATTGACCGGATCGAGTCCGGAGAAAGGCTCATCCAGAATCAGGATGTCCGGGTCATGAATGAACGCGGCAACAAGCTGGATCTTCTGTTGCATCCCCTTACTAAGCTCACTCACCCGGCTCTTTTTGTGATCGATGAGACCAACCTTCCCCAGCCAGAAATCGATCCGGTCACCCGGGTTTTTGAGGTTTTTGAGGTTCGCAAAGTACTTCAGGCATTCAAAAACAGTTATTTTCTGGTAAAGCCCCCTCTCCTCAGGAAGATAACCAATCCGCTCCTTGAAAGCCTCATCAAATAATTTTCCAAACATTTTCACAGACCCATTATCGGATTTGATAATGTCAAGGATTATCCGTATCATCGTGGTCTTTCCCGCGCCGTTGGGTCCGAGTAATCCGAATATCTCCCCGCTTTTGATATGGAAACTGAGATCGTCAAGAATCGTTTTTGTGCCAAAGCTCTTTGTCAGGTGCGCAACATCCAGAACCGGTCCATCTGCCCCCTCCGTTTTCTCTATCTGCGCACCTACGGTTATAGCCGCTGCTGTTTGCCAGATCGTAAACATTCTATTGTTGTTTGTGTTATCAGACATTTTGTAATGTCTCCATGTCATTATGTAAAGTATTGGTTACATTTAGTACATAAAACTTTGGGGTATCCGCTTCAAATTAGAAGGTAACTAACACCATTTTAAGGCTCTTTGGTAATTCGCGTTGCATAAATCTCACTAATAAATAAAGTAAATGAGAAATATCTAAATTATAGTGACTTTTCACTACTTTCCGATTGTCATTCCTCTCATTAGTTCTATTAACCGCGGATGCACGCGAGATTTACGTAGATACCCGGTTAACAAATCCGCGTTCATCCGCGTTTATCCGCGGTTCATTATATTTTCAACTGACCGGAAGAACTCTACAAAACCAACATCGAGCGGCTGAGTAGATTGTCAATATGATAGGGGTCGGGTGGGACTGCAACGCGAGATACCAGAGACCCCGTGCGACAAGAAGCTACATCACAAATTGCCATTGTGGCTGCCCCTTCCATCCGGGGCAATCCTACTGCGGAATGCGCGGATGGTAACGCCCGTGCATTATGCCCGCAGGACAACGTGAAACAATCTGAAAGCCTAATTCGGATCAATTGCCAGGATAAGACGCTATGAAGAAAACGAAAGTTGAACCATCGGAAGAGTCGTCAGGTATGATAAGCGAAAATAGGTTGATGCGCTTAAACCAAAAGGTATGGAATCAGATTATGCTGGCTGGGTCTACAGTATATGGTATGGACGAATGGTTTCCGGCTTATAGATGGCTTCTAAGGCGTTTGTAATTATTTGTGATGCGGAACTTGGTAAACCCTATGTGTTCCCAAAAAAAATGTGTGGGTAGGAACTCCGTAAGGGGCGACGAAGGCACAGAGGGCAGAGGAATTGGTAAAAAGCGAATGACAGCTTGTAATGAGGTGTATAGAGGTTCAGAATTTGCCTTGACCCGAAAGGGTGCTAACTTACCAGAGGTGTTTCGCTGTATGAACGGAGGCAAACCTACGAATGTGAGATACTCAATTACGCCTAAAACAGGCGAGAGGCTTACAAACACTCGTATGAATGTTACTGGGCTGCAAACCGGAATTACAAAGGCGGTGATCGAATGAGAGCTGCTGCCCGATACTTAAAGGGTTGCGAGATGCTTGAGCCGTATGCGGTGAAAGTCGCACGTACGGTTCTTAGACGAGGAGGAGCGAGTAATCGTTTCCTCCTTAGTCTACATTTTAATTCTTTGCGCCATCGCGTCTTTGCGTCTTTGCGTCTTTGCGTCTTTGCGTTCTTGTTTTCCAATTTAACGCGAAGGCTCAGAGACGCAGAGACGCGAAGGGTGTTGTTAATCTTTGTCTTCACGTCTTTCGCGTGTGTTCTCGCATCCAACTGACCATTACAATTTTACCCTACTTTTTGAAGTTGATACACTTTGGGTTTTTAGTATCCCGCGTTGCAATGCAAAAACGACCCGTCATGTGTCATTCGTGATCCCTACGCGCTTAACGCCACACCAGCACAATTCATCTACGAGACGCTTGCACTCGCGGATTACCATAGAGCCAAAACTTTCTACGATCCCATGAAACTGATCTAAACAACAGACTACAGCACATAAAAAACCATTATTTCATACGACATGTCGGAAACTATTTAAGCCACCACCTCAAATCACAACTATGGACGAACGAGAACTGGTAGATATCCTGAACCCATTCAACTTCTGGCGAGCTACCCCGTTCACAGGCATCATCCGTCCAAAATATTTAAGCGAGCTTGAGAGGCTCACATCAACCGGGCAGATAGTTGTTGTGACCGGTGTCAGAAGAAGCGGCAAGACCACAATCCTTGCCCAGTTCATACACCACCTGATCGAAGGCGCTTGCGTGAAAGCGTCGCAGACTATGTATGTGAACCTTGAAGACCCGAGACTGCCGGTGCAGGACAGCGCAGGTCTTCTTGATGCGCTTGTTACCGCTCACCAGGCGTTTGTCGATTCGGATGGCTTGCGCTGCCTGGTTCTTGATGAAGTCCAGCGAATTTCCGGGTGGGAGCGCTGGGTCAGGATTCAGCAGGAGTTGCGCCCGGATCTTGTAATCATCGTATCCGGTTCATCGGCGGAACTGCTCTCAAAGGAACTGGCAACGCTACTCACAGGACGGCATCTTGATCTGGAGGTTTTCCCACTGGATTTTTCCGAATACCTCCGATTTCACGGCATCGATCCAGATGACACGCTTGCAGATTCCGGGAGAATCAAAAGCCTCGCATCAGAATACATTTCAGAGTCAACCTTTCCCGCGGTCGTCCTGACACCAGACCCCGACCTTAAGGAGCGGATGGTGCAACAGACCTACAGGGATGTGATCAACCACGATGTAGCCCGCAGATACGAAGTCCGTGAGATCGAAAAACTGGAAGCTGTGACAACGACATTTATCGCATCGGTCCCGGGTCCGGTTACACTAAACGGCACGAGACGTGCGCTTGGCGGTCGTGTTTCACTCGATTCGATCGAACGATTCGCAAGATACCTTGAAGAGCCGTACCTGCTCTTCTTCGTAGACACCCATTCATTCTCCGATGGTAAAAGGAAACGAAGCCCGCGAAAGGTCTATGCTGTGGATAACGGCTTGCTTCTGGCGGTT
Organism: Methanosarcinales archaeon; assembly: GCA_004211975.1. Taxonomy (GTDB): domain Archaea; phylum Halobacteriota; class Methanosarcinia; order Methanosarcinales; family Methanogasteraceae; genus Methanogaster_D. The sequence continues at coordinate 7,836 of RXIK01000014.1, forward strand.
TCCCACCGTTTCTCGAGTGACCGCGGAAAATTACTTGAGAACGCGGTATTCATTGACCTCAGACGAAAGGGTTACGAAATATACCGTCTGATGGACAGAAAAGAGGTTGATTTCCTGATCTGGAAAGGAACCGCACCCCAAGCGCTGATCAATGTATGTTCGGACGTTTCAGACGCCGACACAAAGAAACGGGAGGTTGATGGGCTGCGGCTTGCTATGCGCAGGTTCGATATGGACCGTGGTCTTGTGGTCACACTGAACCAGAGCGAGACCCTGCCCGTTCCGGAGGGGGAAATCGAATTTCTGCCGTATCGGAGATGGGCTCTTGAGGTTGCGCGATGGTGCGGATAAAAAGGGGCGAAAACCGGATTTGCCCGGATGGGATACATCATCCGCTCAACCCCTCCCTCCACGCCGCCTTCTCGAGCAAAACGCGCCCACCATCACCACAATCGCAACCGCGCCCGGGATGCGGCGTTTGCTGATGTGAGGATCAGCAGCAGTGCAAGCAGTGCGGATACACGGTCTCACTGCTGACGCAGACATCGCCGCAGATCCGGGGGTCGAGAAAAGGATCGGCGAGAATGCGAACGCGTAAGGGCGCGAGAACATGGGGCTTTTGAATAATGGCGATCAAGACTGCAAACAAGTTCAGGGAAGTTTCGTTAATCACTCACCGGAAGCATCATCCGTGATCCCTGTCTAACACCAGAAACCCGGGGAAGGTGTCATCGTGTTCATAAAAGACCTGAAAAAGTGCAAAGAAATAATTGCAGGCGATAATACAACCCTGCGAGAGTTATTAAGTCCTCTGAATGAAGATGTTTCTACAAGGTACAGTCTTGCTCACGCAACGGTGAAACCCGGTGAAACCACTCACGAACACCGGTTAAAAAGCTCGGAAGTCTACTACATACTGCAAGGAGATGGAGAGATGTATATAGACTACGAAAAAGAGAAAGTGCTTTCCGGACAGGTAATTTACATCCCTCCAAACTCAGTTCAACGGATAAAAAATATTGGAACCTGCGAACTGGTCTTTCTCTGCATCGTTGACCCTGCATGGAGGGCAGAAGATGAAGAGATTTTGGGACCGGCAGAATGATATCTATTTAGCTATGGGCTTGCCAGAAAACAATCTGTTAAAATTCGTGGCGTTCGGCACATTCGTGAAATTCGTGATAAAATCAGCATAAAGGATCACGAATGGCACGAATGAACGAATCGCACGAATGTCGGGGATGTAGCGTGACATCAGCCAACTTTGCTACTTTATAAAACCACTATCAAGGGACTTCGCTATGCAGGAACCATCCGGGATGTAGTGAATACTATAACCAAACCGAGAATTTAACCGCAGAGTGCGCAGAGGGACGCGGAGTGGAAATAAACGGTTAAACACTCTGCGTTCCTCTGCGCACTCTGCGGTTATTTTTTCTTACCAGAAAGTACCGAATCGCAATCGGGCGACTAATCACCATACCTGAGCAGTTACCTTTATTTTTCGGTAAGCACTAAGGTGGACAAACCACGAAATCCTACGAGATTAACACAGAAATCTTGCGGAAATCTGTGTAATCTCAGAGTTGGCTAAAACACGTACGCAGAATGGATAAACACGCAAAACCCCCGCTGGATCATCCGTTTCCGCCGATCACTGCGTTGTTCACAAGAATGTGTGGTGAGCCGTCGCTTACAGGTACGGTTTGCCCGCTTTTCCCGCACCATCCTGAATTGAATTTGAGGTCGTTGCCGACGGCGGTTATGTTTTTCAGAATTTCGAGTGTTTGTCCTGAGAGCGACACGTCTCGTAGCATCTCGCATATTTCGCCGTTTCGCACTATGAAACCGAGTTCTGCGTTGAACTGGAAGATGCCTTCGCCGGTGTTGACCTGTCCGCCGCGCGATCCTTTGAGGTAAACCCCGTTTTGGAGTTTTTCTATTATTTCCTCGAATTTCATGTTGCCGTTTGCGATGAATGTGTTGCTCATGCGCGGTATTGGGATGGCGCATCCTTGTGCACGTGCGTTTCCACCGTTGTGATCGGGCGCATCCCCATTTCCATTTTCGCCGAGTTTGCCAGCGGTTTCTCTTGAATGCAGATACGAACGTAGCATGCCGCGGTCGATCAGTGTTGTTCGCTTTGCTGGCACGCCCTCCGCGTCAAACGGGTACTGCCCGTATCCGTCCATCGTTGGATCGTCGTAGACCGTGACGTCGGGTGCTGCGATCGTGCTGCCGATCCGCCCGGCAAGGATCGATGAATCTTCAAGCACCAGGTCTGCCTCGGCGGCATGTCCCACCGCTTCGTGGATAAATACGCCTGCAAGCTCTGGGTCAAGTACGCAGGGCATTGTGCCGCCTTTTGGTTGGCGTGCGCTGAGCAGTTTGGTTGCGGTTGTGCCAGCTTCCTCTGCGAGAGCGAGAACGTCGTGTTTTTTGAATAGCTCGTATCCGCAGACTCCGAACCGGCTTTTTCTTCCTGATTGGTATGTTGTTCCGTCAGATGCCACTGCATTGACGGCGAATCCGGTTCGAAAAGCATCATACTCAAGATCAAGTCCTTCCGAATTCTGATACCTGATTTTGGCGTATGACTCTGCGTACATGACTGTTGTGCTTGTGACGCCGTTGACGCGGGCATGTTGCTCGATATCCCGGATTAACCCGATCTTTTCTTCGATTGGAACATCTCTTGGGTTCTCTTTTACAGATGTTCGCGTTGACACCGCTTTATTTTGGATTGGGGCAAGTGTTACTTTCTCGCGTGGAACCATTCGGTTGATACTTGCGGAGAGCTCCTCTGCCGAGGTCAGCGCGGAATTAATGTCTGTTAGGTCATCGGTTGTGACAAATCCCCATGAACCACCGGTCAGCGCCCGGATCCCAGCGCTGCTCAGAAGATTACTGGCAATCTCCTCGATCTTTCCGTTATCGATCATGATGCTGGTGGAATATCCTGAGATGGTTCGGATATCGTGAAAATCGCAGTGCATAACCGTTTCTGATCTCTGAGTGCGCATAAATCTTTGGGCGTAGGATGTGGTTTCCCGGGGCTAACGTTGTCCGGATGAGTCCTGTGCCACATGCTGCCGGGGTGGCGCAAGACCACGGGGGTTTTCACAGTACCGGTTCGGGAGCCATTACCTTTTTATGTTCGCAGCGATGTTATGGTTAACGCCCAAACCACAATGCCGGGGTAGGGTAGACTGGTCATCCTATGGGACTGTGGATCCCACGACTCGGGTTCGAATCCCGGCTCCGGCCTCCATATATTTACATATTCACCCGATCGAAAACCTAATCATGACCGAAAGCGAAAAACCAACGATCGCGACTGTTTGCTCGCACACAAGCCTCCAGATATTTGACGGTGCTCGTAAGGAAGGGTTCAAAACACTTGGTATCTGTCTTGGGAAACCCCCCCGGTTTTACGATGCATTTCCCCGCGCAAAACCGGACGAATTTTTTTCTGTTAACTCGTATCAGGAGATCATCGAAAAAACTCCTGAGTTAATCGAGAAAAACGTGATCATAATTCCTCATGGGTCGTTTGTAGAGTATCTCGGAGCGTCAGACTTTGCACGCCTTAAAGTCCCGAGTTTTGGCAACAAAAAAGTGCTTGAATGGGAATCAGACCGGACCAAGGAGCGCGAGTGGCTCACAAGCGCCGGTGTTCCGGTGCCTGCAGAGTATTCGTCGCCAGCTGACGTCTCAAGTCCCGTGATCGTGAAGTACCATGGCGCAAAGGGTGGGCGCGGGTTTTTCATAGCGAATAACCAGCAGGAAATTGAGGATAGGCTTGATACCAGTGAGGAGTACACCATCCAGGAATTTGTGCTTGGAACAAGGTATTATCTGCATTTCTTTTACTCTCCATTGAGAACTGATGGTTATCGTGTTGGTGATGGCGTGCTCGAACTGCTCGGAATCGATCGGCGGATCGAGTCCAACATCGACGAACTCTACAAGATCGGGGCATCTTCAGGCATTGACCCAAGTTTTGTGGTTACCGGGAACCTGCCGATGGTTTTGCGCGAGTCTCTGCTGCCAAAAGTGTTTGAACTTGGCGAAAAGGTTGTGGAACGGTCAATTGAGCTATTTGGCGGGATGACCGGTCCGTTCTGTCTTGAAACGATCTGTACCGACACGCTTGAGTTCAAGGTCTTCGAGATATCAGCCCGGATCGTTGCAGGCACAAATCTGTTCGTGTCCGGCTCGCCATATTCAGACTTAATCGAGCCTGACCTATCCACAGGTAAGCGTATTGCGCAGGAAATCAAGCTTGCGATGGAGATAGGGCGACTTGACGCCGTGGTGTCATAGTTATGGTGTTTCAGTGGTTTTTCTCTGGTTCTAACGGGTTCCATGGTTTTTCAAGATGCTGAAAAGGTGTGTTTTTCGGGTCTCTGATATCTTGAGTTACAGTAAACAAACAATTCATCATATTGGGGGCGGCGCAAAGCTAAGATTGGGTGCACCCGCGTCTTTACATTGCTGGGAAGCTACCGTTAGTAACCAGAGATGGTGTGTGCATCCCGACCGACACAAAGGTTATCTTTAGCAACCCGCGAAATGATAGAAAGGAGTATTCATGAAGATTCTAATCATTGGCGGCACCGGCGAACTTGGGCAGTGGTTCACACGGTTTTTCAGTCGTCTTGGACACGAAGTCGCGGTCAGGGGTAGAAGCGGCAGGGTTGACATTGCACAGAGGCTTGGTGTCGCGTATGCACACGACCAGGATAAAGCAGTTCGTGAGAGTGATATCGTTGTGATTTCAGTCCCTATCGATGCGACCGAGGCTACAATTGAAGAAATCGCTCCGAAAATGGTTCGCGGAAGTCTTCTTATGGACATGACCTCAATAAAGAAAAGTCCGCTTGATGCGATGGAGCGTTTAGCCCCTGAGGGCGTTGAGGTGATTGGCACGCACCCAATGTTTGGTCCAAGCATCCCTGACATCCGCGGGCAGACCGTGATGATCACGCCTTCAAGCCGATGCGGGCGGTGGCTTCCATACATCATTAACCTCTTAGATGGGGAGGGTGCAAACGTCGAGGTTGTGGACGCCGGGATGCATGACCGGGTCATGGCGGTGGTGCAGGGGCTAACCCATTTCGCATACATCAGCATCGGCGCAACATTCCAGAGCCTTGATTTCGAGGTTTCCGAGTCAAGAAAGTTCATGAGCCCCGTGTATGAGATCATGCTTGATTTTGTCGGGAGAATACTTGGTCAGAACCCGCATCTGTACGCAATGATCCAGACAAACAACCCTGCGGTCGCAGAGGTGCGCGAAGCATTCATCACCGAGTGCATACGCCTGTCAGAACTTGTCAGCAGCAGTTCTATCGATGACTTCTATGATCTGATGAAAAACGCCGCCGCCCACTTTGGAGACACAGAATCCGCACTAAAACGGTCAGATAAGCTGATCAACACGAAAATCTCGGAGATAGAGGAGATGATCCGCTCAATCGGGCGCGAAAAAGCGGTGCTGCACCTGCGCTCAGGTGTGACACATGTCGGCACAATCACAAAGGTCACACCAAGAACCATCATCATGGAAAAAAAAGGGCGAAAACCAGTTAAATTAAAGATCGAAAACATCAAGTTACTCAATGACTCCGAGCTATACGACTGGAAACTTGCAAACCTGCGCAGGATCAAGCGAGACATCTCAGTCATACTCCCTGACCGCGCAGACCCGTCAGTGGTGTGCAACGTGATAACCGAGATGGGTGGTGCTGGCGTGGTTAGTGCAGACGTGATCGACCGATATGAGCCCAAGCAAAGCGCAACCTTCCGAATCAAGATTCTTGGTGACCACAACCCAGATGAAGTTGAGCGCAGGATCGAGACAGTTCTCGCAGGAATCGGGTGCGTGCGACGCGGGTGAAAGTTGGGCGTGGGGATAAGTGCTTACCGAAAATAAAGTAGCAAAGTTGGCTGATGTCACGCTACATCCCCGACATTCGTGCGATTCGTTCATTCGCGATCCTTTATGCTGATTTTATCACGAATTTCACGAATTTCACGAATTTCACGAATGTGCCGAATGCCACGAATTTTAACAGATTGTTTTCTGGCAAGCCCTAAGTCAGGGGAAGTGACCTGGCAAACAGATGGGGTTATCCCGATGTTTGTATATATCACCGTCCGTGCAACCCCGTATTGAAGGACAACATATAATGAACCGCGGATAATCGCGGATTTGTTAACTAGGTATCTGCGTAAATCTCACGTGCATCCGCGGTTAATAGAACTAATAAGAGGAACGGTACTCGGAAAGTAGTAGAAAGTCACTATGATATAAATATTTCTTATTTACTTTATTTATTAGTGAGATCTGGATAACGCAAAGTAACAAAATGTTAAGAAAGAGAACCTCCAAAAGAATTTATTACTTCATCCGAATCTTTTCCCGCAACAGTTTTACCCATTGCATTTTCAATGATCTCCAACAATTTTTTTGATCGATCTAAAATAAATAGTTGAAAATCATTAGCTCTAATTAACGGTGGTTCGATTAGATGACGTTCGAAAAATTTATCGAGATCTTCAGGATGGACACGATGCTTATTTTCGATAGTGGCAATGTATTTACTCGGTTCATGCCCTCCAAGAATTCGGTTGGTTCTGTATGACAAAGGGGCTTTATTTATTATAGAATTCCATTTTTCACTTTCATAATTATTATTCTCACAGTACTTTCTTGGAAAGATGTGATGAATGTCAATAGCATCCCCAAAATAATTAGTAAGTTCAATTTCATCACCACTGATAAAATCATTGCTACCGGTCTTCATTAACAGCGCCATTATACCTTTATATGCCGTAACTACTCACCCCCCCACCGCAAAATTTATTATTAATGAGATTATATTTCCAGTCGCAATGGCTGTAAATAAAACATTTCGTTTGATGGATGGGGAATGCGATGATACCTACCC
>RXIK01000201.1 GCA_004211975.1 Methanosarcinales archaeon
AGTTGTTTCAACCGGTGGAGCGGCTGATACAAAGAACGATTCGGTGTACACCTATACCGTAGACCTTGCTGGAGAGGACGACGTCCCTGTGTTCCACTGTTTTGTGGATGCTGTGTTCAGAGGAACCGATACCAACATCGTGCAGCTCATGTATGTGTTCCTGACCGATGATGATGTTCTTGAGATTGAGGTCAATGAGCAATATGGTGCAATGGAAGTGGTGACTGCGAACGCAAGACGGATCATTGTTAGAAACGATGAGGACACCCTTGATGTGGATACCGACACCACCGAACTGATCATGGGCAACATGTACTTCAAGACCGCAGACAATGATTTGGCTGAGGATGGCGATGGTGCAATCAGGTTCTACCCGATGGCTGAGTATACTGAGCCAGGTACCTATGATATTCGCGGCAATGTGGAATCTATCGCTGTTACTGCTGGCAAAAACGTTGCCATGGAATGGAACGCCGCCAATTTCGCTGCGTTTTGGTATGACCTGGACGACAATCTGCAAACCGAGAAGCTCACACTTGCAGCTAACACAGTAAGCGCGGACGACCGGACCATCGATGAGGACACTCTGAACTACACTACAAAACCAGTATATCAACAATACGAACTTAATGAGGCAGGCCTGCTTCTGGAAGTCGGTGTTGCTAACAGGACTGGGTACTTCATTGAAGGCTGGATGGCAGAGAAGTATGTGGCGATCGACAACAATGCAGACAAACTCGTAAAACTCTTGGTCGAGTTTGAGGACGATGACAAGAAGACGCTGTCAACCGGTGAAGCCTGGGATCTTGGCGAAGGATTCAGTCTTACTGCACAGCAGATTGACCTTGAAGGAGAGAAGTGCTGGCTAACGCTGGAAAAGGACGGCAAGGAACTGGATAGCGAAGTTGTTTCAACCGGTGGAGCGGCTGATACAAAGAACGATTCGGTGTACACCTATACCGTAGACCTTGCTGGAGAGGACGACGTCCCTGTGTTCCACTGCTTTGTGGATGCTGTGTTCAGAGGAACCGATACCAACATCGTGCAGCTCATGTATGTGTTCCTGACCGATGATAATGTTCTTGAGATTGAGGTCAATGAGCAATATGGTGCAATGGAAGTGGTGACTGCGAACGCAAGACAGATCATTGTTAGAAACGATGAGGACACCCTTGATCTGGATGCCGACACCACCGAACTGATCATGGGCAACATGTACTTCAAGACCGCAGACAATGATGATGGTGATAGGGCACTCAGGTTCTACCCGTACGTCGAGTGGACCGTCGGCGGCGCCCCAACAGACGAGATTGATGAAACCGCAACTCCAGAGCCAACCGAAGCAGAACATGCCGACGGAAACGTGACTGACGGCGCGGGTGAAGGCGAGGGTGAAGGCGAGGGCGAGGGTGAAGCCGTAGCAACCGCAACCACCGCACCAACCGAAGCAGAAGCGGAGCCAACCGAAGCAGAAACGGAGCCAACCGAACCTGAGAAGACTCCAGGCTTTGAGGCAGTCTTTGCAATCTCCGGACTGCTTGCAATCGCATATCTCGTGCTGAGACAGCGAGACTGAACATAACATAAGTGAAGGGAGATGTTTCTCCCTTCCGACTTTCTTTTTTTGAAATTGTGCGTTACATTGAGGTAGTTTCTAAACTTGGAAAGAGAATATGAATCACAAAAGAATTAGTGGGGTTTTATAATCACAAAACACGAGTCTGTAAAATACATGGAAAATGAAGTTGCAGAAACATTAATAAATCCTGAGATTGTCAGGTTGAGTACGGAGAATCCCAATGCATATCTGTATTATTCAAAATGTTGAAAGTATTATCTGTGTGTTGTCTGTAAACATCTTGATGATGGTGGATTCATAATCATGGCTTATTTAGCAGATAAAATTAAAAAAGGTGAATTGATATATGAAACCAATAAAAATAATATATGACGAAACCGGGAATACACTTTATGTGCGATTCAGCGATAAAAAAGAGGCGTATTGCACAGAAATCGATGGTGAGAGGGACATCACCACCTCCAAAGCAGAAGATGGAAGTGCAATTGGATTTGAAATTCTTAATTATCTCCAAAAAGACACTAAAATAGGACTGAATCGTGTTCCGGTAGAATCTAAAATACTATATGCAGCATCCTGAACGTGACAAAGATCAAGACTTTACACAAGTGTTGGTCAGGGTCACATCAACTCTGGCAGCGATCCAAACCACAGAGGCACCCGAGGCTGCAATCAGGAAGAAGACTTCTGGCTTCGAGGCAGTCTTTGCAATCTCCGGACTGCTTGCAATCGCATATCTCGTGCTGAGACCGCGAGACTGAACCTAAGCGAAGGGAGAGCTTCTCCCTTTCGTTCTTTCTTTTTTTGAAAAAATGTTTGGGTCTCTGATATCCTCGCGTTGCAGTGAGGTGCCATTAAATTGATATGTTGGCATGTATATTACAATACCCGCCAATCGATTTCGTAGTCAAGTGCGGAATAACGCACAGCATATAAATTGTGCTTTTAGCAAATACGGGGATTAATTATTTATACATTTAACCATCCGGGTCCATCCTGAGGTTGGAGACTTTTTATTATTTTCTGGTTACCCGGTGTTGTCTTGTGTAAGCACAACTGATAAAATTGAGCGCTATCTATCTGAAAAGTTATTTATATCGTTAATCTGTGAAATCAGTGTTCATCTGTGGCTAAAAGTTTTATTTGCCACAGATTAACACTGATTTCACTGATTTCGGAAGTCATATCCTGCCACTG
>RXIK01000122.1 GCA_004211975.1 Methanosarcinales archaeon
GGAACTATTCGAGCTAATATCAGTCTGGGATTGCCTGTTGCAATCGTATTAAAAAAAGACCAGAAAACAGGGAAACTCACAACAGGAGTTGTTCAACGCCTACTAACAAATTCTCGGACACATCCTCATGGAATTAAAGTTCGTCTTGAAAGTGGTGCCGTAGGCAGAGTAAAAGAAATTTTAGATCAGAAGGTTAGATAGATTTTTTAAAAAACGCAGCTTTTTCGCACAATAAATCTAAATTTTTAGATTTTCCCCTGTTCACGGTTTTGCCTTTGTCGTGCCTGCACCGACACCCACAAAGATGAGTGCCAGAACACCGATTCCCGAGATCTGTTCTGCTGGTAACTCGCCTCTCAGATAACCCATTGTCCCGCTAACAAACATGACCGTTCCCAGTATCACCAGTAATTCGCTGATTGTTGCTTTCATTTTTCACCCCGTAATCATTTGTTGCTTATTTTCCAGATTCCGATGCAGGATGAGTGTGCCAATCACCATAACTGCGGAAACCAGGGGGATCAATAATTGCTGAGAACACCAGGAATGTTGTTAAGATAGCATTGTATCTTCTTTTTTTCTATTCATGTATTTTTCCATCTTTTTCACCTCCTTTCACGATAAGGTCATTGTAATTCGCTCCTTGCTTAGATATCTGGTCAGGTAGCTTATGAGTGCCAGTAAGAGCACTGCTATGATGAGCATTCCTCCAACCAGGACTCCTGAAACAGCAGATCCTCCGTTGGTCACATTATTGTTAGCAAGTGAGAACGCGAGAAATATCGCGGCAAATATTGTGATGTTCAGGATCTGGTTTTCACGCATTCCGAGCAGTAAGTGACCGAATCCCATGAGACCCACGGCAACGGCTATGAACGCCGGGACAACAAGAACGATATGCAGGAAAACGGCAGGTGATGGTAGCAGGATCGTTGTTGTGATGATGTTTGCGATCAGAGTTATCAAAGCAGCCGTTAGCAGCGCAATCAGATATGCGGGGATTGTGACGCCAAGTATTTTTCCAGCCCATATCCGCCTCATGCTGAGGGGCGTGCACAGCAACGTTTCTATGATGCCTTCCCTCTTTTCATTGAAAAAAACCTTTCCTGAGAACATGTATGCCATGAATATGCCCGGCATCAACACAAAATAGAAAAGCAGGTTGTTATATTGGTCGAACACCAGAGATTTCTCAGCCGTCATGATAGCCGGTGCGGTCATCGCACTGAACCACAGGGCAAAGAATATGCCTACAAGCATCTGACTTCGGGTCCTTATAATGTCGTTAAGCTCTTTCTCTGCAACGATGCGTATTGTGTTCATTTGTGTTTCCTCTCTCGTTTCATGAGGTCAAGGTAAACCGCCTCCAGGGACTTCGTGGCATTTTTCACCTCTTCCACTGCTATGCCGTTTGTTACAAGCATTGCGAGAACCGTTGAGGGGCTTTCGCCGTTTAATGTGACGGTTACAAGTCTGCCGTCCTGTTCGCAGTTGTACGTGTGATCCTGTGAATTCAGGAGGTTAAGTGTCCACTCCGCACACCCGGTGTCAAGGAGGGTGATCTCGAGAATGGGTGTGTCATGCGACCTTCTCAGACCAATGATTGTGTCACAAGCCCTTATTCTTCCGCTCTCCAGTATCGCGGCATTTGAACAGATCTTTTCAACCTCGGAAAGGTCGTGGGTGTTTAAAAATACGGTTATTCCTTCCTCTTTCGAGAGTCTGAGTATCAGGTCACTGACACGCATCCTGGACTCGGGATCAAGACCGTGCGTAGGCTCGTCGAGGAAGAGGATCTCAGGATCGTTGATCATTGCTCTTGCAAGCCCGAGTTTTCGTTTCATGCCTGTTGAGAACCTGCCGACTTTCTCGTTTTTGCGGTCGAAAAGTCCTGCAAACTCAAGAAGTCCCTTGATCTTCTCAACTCTATCGGGCTCATGAACTCCGTAAAGCCGTGCGTAGTACAGCAAGTTCTGGTATGCGGATAATCGCTCGTATAACCCGTTGTTCTCCAGAAGAACCCCGATTTTTCCCCTGATATTGCCATTGTGCTCATCAGGTTCCGCTCCAAGGATCAGTGCCCTGCCCGCGGTCGGCTTCAGAAGACCGAGCATGATCCGCATCGTTGTTGTCTTGCCCGAACCGGTTGGACCGAGATATCCGAATATCTCGCCTTTCCGCACCTTGAAATTTATTTTGTTGAGTACGGGTGATCCGTTGAAACTCTTTACAAGGTCATGTATCTCGATTGCGTTCATGTTCATGTGGCGCACCTCCTGTGGTTCTGCAGGGTACGCCGCGTATCCGGTTTCGTGCTCAGAGTGTCCACCAGCGGTGGTAGTTTTCGCAGCCGGATAATTCTGGATGGTTTTTGTTTTTCATCTTTATTACCTTCTTTTGTTCTGACTGGTCGATTAATCGACTTATCTGATAATATGTGTGTGGTTGATGATACTTAAACCTTTCGATTAATCGAAGTATTTTATGATCAATGTGAAAACCGATGCCCGGTCACACACCCGGGAAGCCTGCACCGAAAGCAATGCAGAGTGAAACACCCTGTGTTCTGCGATGCACCAGCATCAACACACCCAGAGGATGCCTGTTTTACCCAAAATCCACCTCAAGGACAAATGGATTAAATTGTTTAGGGTTGGAAATCGTGATAGCCCTGCCTATAAAGCAGGTAGTACCTTCGACCTTTCCCAAAGTTTTGTAATAACCTATAAATTACGATTGTCATATAGTGATCAAACCGGGGGTGTGCGTACACTGGGAACAAACGATGGTTATGTGCTGTATAACATAGGATTGAACACATGACATTGGGGTGCTGCTGAAACAGGACCTAACTCAGGATCATCGGGTTTCGGTTACGATACTGCAAAAACAAAGACTTTTGCTCCTTTCTGTGTTGAATATTCTAAGAACTACTTTTATTTCGCTTCTGGCGATACGGGTTTGTCAAGAGAAACAAATCATAATATTAAATCGATTTATACTGCGAGTAATCACAATTGGAAGCTATTTGTCGATGGCGAGGATAAAGGAAGTATAATTGGGCAAACTGATTATGATACAGATATCTCCGAGATACACATATCTGGGAAATCCGCGACTTACTCAGGTAACGGCATCTATTTTAATGACATAATTGTTCGTAAATACACCTCTCCCGAACCAACCGTAACCGTGAAATGTATCAGCGACCTCAACGGCGACACCCGGATCACCCCCGCCGACGCCGCAATCACACTCCAGCTCGCAGCCACCGGCGGCTGGGACTCCGCAGCAGACGTGAACCGCGACAGCCGCATCACCACGCTCGACGCTCTCATGATCCTGCGGGCTGCGGACGAAACGATAACGCTATGACAAACGTACGATAACATACCTCTATGCTATCCGTTTTGGCAGTCACTCAATCTCGCAGCACATTGCCGGTGGGCGACATGGGTTCAGGAGATCTCTGACTATGAAAATCGATCGCACACAGATCATAAAACTATTTTTGGAAGACGATTTCATCATTTCCAATCATGCGAGGGTCAGAATGTTCCAAAGAAACATATCCACCGGCGATATTGGGCAGGTCATACTTTACGGTGAGATCATCGAAGAGTATATTGATGATGAACCATGTCCATCTGCGCTGTTTCCGGGGTGTGCGGCTGGGACTCCGTATCACGCTGTGCTGGCACTGTGCAGAGATCATGTAAGAGTCGTCACGGTTTACCGTCCCGAAAAGGATAAATGGACCGACTACCGAATAAGGAATGATTGAAATGGAACCGGATAGATGCAGCTTCTGCAAAGGCATGATCGTCAAAGGTGAAACTGAATTTATAGTGAGAGTTGGGTCAGAATTACTCGTCATACGCGACATCCCTGCATACGTCTGTGATGCGTGCGGCGAGGCATACTACACCCCTGACATATCAAGGAAAATTGACAGGATAATGCAAAGGTTTCATGAATCCAAACTTCGTATGCATCCGATAGCAGCAGGAGAACTGGGCATGCAAGAAGTGCAGGAAGAGATCCGGATACCAGCATGATTAACTTCCCTGGTTCTGACGGCTTCTGTGATCGGCGATGACCGCGGCAGCCAGTGCGACCTGAATCCGTTGGAAACGACTGCTTCGCCTACACCGGCAATGACTCACACCCGATTCCGGGCAGCAACAAATAAGAGAGTATAGCTCGAGGTGTATGCAAAACAGGAGATTTCGTCGCCATACTGGCATCTGGTTGTTGGATTGATCGTCATCGCTTTTGCAACCAGGATTCCACTATTAGGATCCCGGATTCCGCTGTTAGGATTTTTGATCGGTCTGATCGTGATGCTCGCAGGACTCGGGGCGCTTTTTATGACGTGGAAATCTGTGTATGATGAATCGAGAGGTGGGTGAGCCCCACATAACACATGCGCCCACGTCTCTGGTGTAAGGACCTGCAACCGTTGCCCGTTGTGGGTTCACCGCCGCCTCGTCCTCATGATACAGATAACTGTAAAGGGGGATGTGACTGCGAGTATTGCTCCGAAACCAAGGCGTTTGCATCTGCATCGGGGTTGATGTCGGTGTGGGCGCCGCAAAAGCTTGTGATGATGGTTCAAGTGATGAGGCTGCAATTCAGGTCTTCTGGTTGCGAGGCATTTTCCAGTGACGATTCTGACCGCCGATCGCTGACTCCACGACAAAGAGCGAAAGAACATCCATGCTCGTGAATCCGAGCGACTTCATAAGCCAGATCTCCTTTGTCCGCTCGGTTACAGTTACACGCATGATGTTTGCAATCCCGATCTATTGGGCAATATTTAAAAATCAGAGTGATCTCCGCCGATTCACTTGATTCGCGTTATTCGTCTGTTTGTGACTGTGTGCACAAGCGTAGCAGCGCCGAATGCATAAAATCAGCATCAGAAGATCACGAATTCGTCTGCCACAAAGTCAGAGTGTTTGCACTCGAATAATTTAATTGTGCCGTGTGGGGGATACAATTAAATTGAGGTGGGGGTATGTTTTTAATGCGACAAAGTCAAGACAAACTGGAGCTTGAATATGGAACTATCACTTAAAAATCTCGGCCCATTAAAACAAGCTGAATTTGAACTTGGCGAATTGACTATTATTTGCGGACATAATAACACAGGTAAAACATACGTTACTTATGCCGTTTTCGGTTTTCTTTCCACATGGAGACGTTTTTTATCAATACAAATACCCAATAAAAATATCACGGAACTTCTTATAGAAGGTGCAACTGAACTGGACATTCGGACATTTGCAAATGATGCCCGGAAAATTCTCAAAGATGGCTGTAAATCATATACGAAAATGCTTCCTGATATATTTGCCTCATCCCAAAAACATTTCATAGACAGTGATTTTCAGATGTATATCAATACTAGTGATATTCAGTCGAATTCAAAGTTCGAGAGAACAATTAGCGCAATGGAGTCTCAGTTGTTTTTCATATCAAAGAAACAAGACAAACCAGAAGTTACAATATCTTTGCTAGTAGAAAAAGAGAAAGTACGCATTCCAAATGAGATTATTAACCGAGTAATAGGTGATGCATTAAAAGATATTCTTTTCAGTCATCTTTTTCCAAAACCGTTTATTGCAAGTGCCGAACGCACAGGGGCAGCAATATTTCGCAAGGAGCTTAACTTTGCAAGAAATCGACTGCTGGAGCAGATGGGTCGGGATAAGGATGTAGATCCGATTGAATATTTTGATAAAGCATACTCTGATTATGCATTGCCAGTAAATGAAAATGTTGAATTCACACGGCATCTTGAAGAAATCTCAAAGTCCGAAAGTTATATTTTAAAGGAGTATCCGGTGTTGCTTGAAGAATTTTCCGATATTATTGGGGGCAACTATGCCGTAACGAAAAACGATGAGCTTTATTACATCCCCAGATCTAATCAGCGTCTGAAACTAACAATGGATGAGAGTTCCAGTGCAGTGCGCTCACTTCTGGATATAGGTTTCTATCTGCGTCATGTTGCTCAACCTGGTGATATTCTCATGATTGACGAACCAGAGCTAAATCTCCATCCCGAAAATCAACGCCGTATAACAAGGTTGTTTTCTCGCCTAGCCAATATTGGAATCAAAGTATTTCTCACTACTCATAGTGATTATATTATAAAGGAATTGAACACTCTAATTATGCTTAATCAGGACAAACCATATCTAAAGAAATTGTCTTCAGATGAAGGATACAAATCAGAAGAGCTGATCTCTGCTGATAAAATACGGGTTTATATCGCTGAAAAGTCTTTATTAAAGTTGGATAAAGACAAAAGGAGAAAGAAATACCTTACACTTGTTGCTGCCGACATCGACCCGGAACTCGGCATCGAAGCACGCAGTTTTGACACCACGATTGAAGAAATGAACCGTATTCAGGAAGCAATTATCTGGGGCGGTGAATGATGGTTAAGACTGATTTGGATATTTTGGATGATATGATAATGGGTTCTGCAAAAGTAGATATTGAACATAAAAGCGGTTCGAATAAGGCATCTGTAACCCTAAAGGAACCGCAATTCCCAAAATCTGAAGTTACGATTTATGGCTTACCCCATAACGCCATTGTAATAAAAGTAGATACATTCAAATCGCCAGATACGATTCTAACCGAAAAAAGAGGGCAACGTAAACGTTCCGATTACATTATTGTGGCGAATAAAAATGATAAAAAGAACATATTGCATATTGAAATAAAGGCTACTAAAGGTAGTGAGAAGGATATTATCAAGCAACTGAAAGGTTCAGTCTGTTTCGTTGGTTATTGCAAAGAAATTGCAAAAGAATTCTGGCATGAAAAAAAGTTCTTATCTGAATTTGAATCTCGATTTGTGAGTATTACCCGCACAGGCAGCATCAACAAAAGGCAGACCCGACTCGGCAAGGAACATAACCCCAACGACACTCCCGAACACATGATGAAATTAAGTTATCCACATAAACCACAATTCAACATGTTGGTGGGGGCATGAATTCCTACGAATCGAGATGAAAACAGACCCATTTTTGGCTCTGCCACGTTTTCATGATTGTTTCTGCGGTGGCGGATTCATGGCTCTTCGCTATTCCAAGTGGGTAGTTAGAAATCAAGGGGACCAGACAGTGGTGAGTCGTGGTTGTGAGATCCTTTATTATTCATTATAGATAATTAATCATAGATGTCACCGAGAAACACAGAGTCTTCTTATTAATCGTTACTTACAGATTCCATCTTAAAACAGGTTACATTCCTATGTGACCTCCCGTGTTCCTCTGTAGTTTCATTTTCCATATTTTAGCTATGATAGATATTCTGCACCGATGCCCCATATAGCAGAATGGGTGCTTACGTTACTAATACAAAACAGAGAAGAGCCTAAAAAAGAGACGTTGTTACATTCTCCGGATCGTCTGGAGAAGATCGGAAGAATAAAAAGAGTGGGAGATGGATATGTGGTGAATGAAAAGATTTGAGGTGGTGCAGCGGGTGAAACTGCCCGGACAGTTTGCTAACCAGTACTCCCCGCCACGCCTGCCATCAACCTCACTCATGCCTCAGCGCGTCCACCGGATTCATCTTCGCAGCCTTGTATGCGGGAAACGCTCCTGCGATCAGACCGACTCCGACAGAGACCCCGAATCCAATCAGGATCAGCGACACTGGAAACACGTTTGGTAGACCTATTATGCTCGTTGCGCCGTAAGCGCCGACAACTCCAAGGAGCGAGCCAAGAAGTCCGCCGAAGAGTCCGACTACCGCGGATTCCATGACAAAGAGCGAAAGAACATCCCTGCTCGTGAATCCGAGTGATTTCATCAGCCCGATCTCGTTTGTCCGTTCGCTAACAGTTACAAGCATGATGTTCACAATCCCGATGGAGCCGACGACGAGCGAGATCAGTGCAACTGCGGTGAGGAGTGCGCCGATTGCGTCAGCCCAACCGCCTGTCATCTCCAGAAGTTCGGTCTGCGTCATTATCGTGTACGGTTTCGCATCATCATCGTCCATGTCACGCTTGGATACCCCGAAGTTTCTTGCGAGCCGCCTATCAATCTCCTCTGTGGTCTCTTCCACGGTGTCAAGACTGGCTGCTGACGCAAAGAATGCGCTGTAGTCGTTCTCTTTCGTTATCTCCATCATCGTGTCTATTGGGATTAAGATGTCGTTGTTTGTGGTTGAGCTTGGATCCCCGAAATTAACCTCTCCGGTGATTCCTTTCACCTTAAATTTCCTGGTGACTGATGTTCCATCATTCAGTCGGAACGTTAGATCAATCGAGTTCTGCAGACCAATCTTCCGGTCAAACTTCTCGTTTGCAACATTGCATCCAAGAACTACTGTGTACCGATCTTTATCTGTTAAAAAAGATCCCTCTGCCATCTTTATGTTGCGAACATCATAACAATCCTCAGAAACTCCCTCGACTGTTGTGATCCTGGACTCGGACATGTATTTTACCTCGGCAGATCGTCCTATTATGGGGGACACACTCGCAATGCCCGGGGTGGTCTTTATCAGTTCACGTTCGTGATCAAAGAAGAGGTTATCTTCCCTGCCTTCGATTATAATGAAGTTCGTGCCGATCGAGCTGATCTCGTCTGCAAAATACTGGTTGAAGCTTGCGCCGAGCGCGACGTTGGTAACGACTGCTGCAACGCCGATGATGATTCCAAGAGCGGTTAATGCAGACCGCATCTTGGCGCTTGTGATGCTGCCAATTGCGATTTGCACCGATTGTACCGGGTTTATCATGGTAGTCAACTCCCTATAGCTTCTCGGTTTATGCGCCCCGCCTCTTTCTGCGGTAGATGCCTGCGCCAACGACGACCGCCAGAAGCAGCGCTGCACTGATTGTGACGGCACTGGAATTGCCCTCGGGAACCATCTGCTCGATCTCGATTACCCGGTTGTTGAGGAGTGCTCCATGCCGGTTGTTGCCGTTTTGATACTCTGCATAGAGATGGAGTGCGGTTTCCGGTGAATCTCCCGTGACCTCACAATCAAACTCGATTGTGAAGAGTTCGTCAGGCTCCATTGTTCCGATAAAGTACTCAGTCGGCGTAAACGTGACGCCCCCTGCCTGTGGTTCGATGCTCACGGACGTAAACGTGCTTGAATGCGTGTTTGCAACGTCAAACTCGATCTTACCCCCGTCACAGGCAAGTTTCAGTGGCTTGGACGGAATAATCTTGATTCCTGCGGATTCAACCTTGATTGGTATGTCCCATTTTGCATTGTATGTGTGGGAGCTCCCTGTGAGCGCAAAGTTCAGATGCTCGGTTCCATCCGCTGCGTCATCGTGAACCTGCACGTTATATGAGATCTCGATTGAGTCGTCAGGTCCGAGAACACCCATATTTTGGTAGGCGTCGGTTGTAACAATGATCCCGTCCGATCCAATGAGTTCTACCTCGTTTAACTGTGCATTGGTGTCGTAGTCCTTACCGTTAATCGTTACTGCGTACTGGGATGCGGTGTTTGTGAGTTTGAGGGTCACAGTGCCAGTATCTCCAGGAATCAGAACTTTTGGGTCGGTTGTTATCGCTTCGAGCTTGAGCGTGCCCCTGCTGTCAAGAGTGTCTGTGCCCACCTTGACCTCAAAGTCCTTCTCAGACCATGTTGCACCATCCTCGCCCTGATACCGGATTGTTATCTCATGAACCCCTGGTTTTGCATCATCTGCTACGAAGAGGCGGTATTCATACATTGCTGAGGCGTCTGTCCCGATGCTCCCCTTGTTCTGGCGGGCATTGTGCTCCGAGTCAAGTGTGAACGGGTATTTCGGCACAAGTTCGATTGTCACGTCTTCCGCTGTGCCGCCACCCGCGTTCTTAACGCTCACCCAGACATCCACGTACTTCCCGATCTCCGCCGGATACGGCTCATATCTCGTGATATCTACCTTGAGCGCGCCTCCTGATGCAGAGACCGGGATGACCAGGATTGCTGACGCAAGAACTGCGAGAACGAAGAGATGTTGTAGCTGGCTTGCGGTGTTTTGAGTCATGATGCTCACCTCTCCTGCCCGAGCCAGATTGATCCGTGCTCGATTGTGATCTGGTACTCCGGGGTGACTGATCTGTGCTGCGCGGTGTCGATGTTCCGGTCATGTTGTAGTAGCAGTGCCCTCTTCAGGATGTACGCGAACGGGCGTTCATCCAGGTGTTGTTCGTGGTTGTTGTTGTGGGGGTTGTTGTTGTGGGGGTTGTGGTTAGTCATGTTGTTCACTTCCTTTGTTCTGACTTGTCGATTAATCGACTTGTATGATTGTATGGTTGTGAGTAATAGTACTTAAACATTACGATTAATCGAAAGGTATTGTGATGGAACGGGAAATTGGCGCACAAGCCCGCGGCCATACGCCGGCAATCACAACCATCCAGAAACATCCCCCGCTTTTAATGAGCTATGGCTAGTAAGCCGCTACGGGGCTTGCCAATTTCAAGATGGGGAAGTATCTCCGGAATGATGTGATTTTACATTCTGGAACCTGTGGAACGTAGCAAGGTAGCGGACGGGAATCAAGGGATCACATTTCTTAATGACTGATCTAACTCCAATGCTCCGAAAAAGAAGCTTTTGGTGGCTCAGAATCCTGAGGTATGCTGAATTGCTCAGAAAGATGTGATGGCTGGCTTAACAGGCTGAGCATGATTGTTCGTGTGAAAACTACCGGGTGGGGATCGTAAAATGGTGGCGTTGTTGGTTGGGTAATATCACCCTGATCATGGTGAGCCAAAAAGTTATGCAAGGACAGGTGCTATAATATCAGTGTATGATTGATTTTCTTGTTGCGCTCTTTGAATCGGTGCCACATTCGGTTGCAACTGTGTTTATTGCAGCGTTGCCGATTGCAGAACTCAGGGGTGCGATCCCGGTTGCTATTGGCGTGTATGGTATGGATCCGCTGAAGGCATATTTGCTCGCGGTGTTTGGGAACATGCTGCCGGTTATGCCGCTTTTGCTGTTTCTTGGGGTGGTGTCGGATTATCTGCGGAGGTGGACGTTTTGGGATGTTTTTTTTAACTGGTTGTTCACGCGCACGTATCATCGGCATAGCGCAAAGTTTGAGCGGTATGGTACTGTTGCGCTCTTGTTGTTTGTGGCAGTTCCGCTGCCGGTTACTGGTGCATGGACTGGGTGCGCGGCAGCATTTGTGTTCGGGATACGGTTTGGACATGCGTTTGCAGCGGTTTTGGGTGGTGTTCTGCTTTCGGGAGTGATTGTCACAGTCGTCACGCTCGCTGGTATGGGTGTGTCCGGCATACTCTGAAGGTTTGTTGTGTTATTGGGTGACTGGCGTATGTGTTTAGCTGAGGGGAGCAAATCAGGAGATTGGTGGGGGGGGGGGCGCTGATGATCCCGTGTGGTGCTACCGAACACCGAGCCCAACCGTTCACAGCACTGTGGAGTCACGCGTCTGGTGCCTGATGGAGCATCACGCGATCAAACCCGATCCGCCCAAATGCCCTGGTCACATTCTCCTGCACAGCGATGAAACGTTTGATGTCGCCAGGCTGGATCTCGATATGTGCGAGTTGGTCGTGGTCTGCCTCACACGTCCTGACCCGGACTCCGTGTAGCCCGTGTGCATGGAGCACCGATTCAGCTTTCTCAATGCGGGAGAGTTGTGGGATTGTGATCCTGGTTCCGGATGGGATTCGGGTGGCAAAACACGATTCTGATGGGGTATCTGCGACAGATAGTCCGAAGTATCGGGCAATCCGTCTGATTTCTGATTTTTCCAGCGTAAAATCGACAAACGGCGTGAAAACATCGGCTTGCCTGATCGCAGCATATCCCGGTCTATCCCCGGCGAGATCGGTTATGTTGGTCCCGTCCGCGATTGTTTCGATCCTGTTTTCTGCTGCGATCTTCTGTAATTCCCTGATCAGGTGTTTTTTGCAGTGGTAGCAGCGGTCACGCGTATTTTCTGTGAATTCACTATCTCTGAGTATCTCAAATTTGAAGACGTGGTGTTCTATGCCGATCTCGTCTGCCACCTTTCTGGCGTGAGCAAGCCCGTGATCTCCGAGTAGTTCTGAGCTGGCGGTTGCGGCAAGCACCGTTACGCCATTTGGCTCTGCGAGTTTTGCGAGTTTTGCGAGCACTGAACTGTCCACGCCCCCTGAGAACGCGATCAGGATGCTGCCCTGTTCACAGAGTGCATCTTTCACACGCTCCACCTTCCGGGCAGTCTCGCTTGACATGATCGTCTCGCATGTCGTGTTTGTTTCGTTCATGTTATGTGGCGTGCCTGCCATGATACCAGATAATGGCGCGCAACCAGCATGATCATTTCTACAGAATGGCAAAGAAAGAAGGTTATCGGTCAAGAGCATCGTATAAGCTCAAACAGATCAACACGCGGTTCCACATCATCAGACGTGGTGACGCAGTTGTTGATCTTGGCGCGGCGCCGGGCGGCTGGACACAGGTGGCGGCGGAACTTGCAGGAAACCATGGCAGAGTTGTTGGCGTGGATCTCCAGTCGATCAGCAGCATCGATGGCGCAACCACCATCGTGGGCGATATCAGGTCTGAGGCGACGCTTGACGCGATCCGGCAGGTTGCCCGTAGCGCTGACGTGGTGCTCTCTGATGCCGCCCCGAACCTTGCGGGTGACTGGAGCTATGATCATGCCCGGTCAGTTGATCTGGCGGAACATGCGCTTGGCTGCGCACAAAAGATCCTGAGACCGGGGGGAAATTTTGTTGTTAAGGTGTTTCAGGGTGATTTATTCCCGGGATACCTGCAAAATGTGAGGGTGCTTTTCAGAAACGCGTATTCACACTCGCCCATGGCATCACGCAAGGCAAGCGCTGAGATGTATATTGTTGCAAAGATGTTTCGCGGGGATAAAGGTGCCACCAGCACCAGAGATCCTACTAATGTCCGAAACGCTTCAAACGTTCCGGGTGTGCCCCGTTCTCTAAAGAGCACCCGGGGGGACCGGGGCGGCAGGGGTCGGGGCAGGGGTGGCGGGGATAGAAAAGATCCGGGAGATAGTATATAGTATGGGTGGTGTGGACAGTATGAACAATACGGATTAATTATTATGAGCTATGATCCTGATGTGAAGGGTGAAGGAATGACATCCATCAAACAAACGACCTTAAACGACCCCAACCAAATTCAGATGACCCAAAACTACAGGGACTGGTTTCCTTACCCTTCCTTTCGCCCGCAGCAGGACACGATGCTTGATCGGGTGCAGGAAGTCGCCCGTGCCGGCGAACACAGGGTCCTTGCGATCGATGCGCCAACCGGAAGCGGTAAGACCAGCGTGATTGCAGCGCTCCTTGCAAACCGCGGAAAAAACAAGATTGTTGTCGTGCTCAGAACCGTGAGCCAGATCGGGGTGTACCTTGATGAGATCAAAAAGATCAGGGAAGAGACCAAACACACTCCAAAGGTTGCATACCTTGTTGGAAAGCCAAAAATGTGTAAACTGGCTGGCGAATTCGAGAACGTCTATGCCGGATGCGATCTCATGAAAATCTTCACGATGGACTTTCTTGTGGCGAAACTGCATGAGAAGATGCGGCGGGACAATCGGAGTGCGCAGGAGTACAACGTCTATGATCCGGCGAGTGATCCAGCGATAGAATCGGAGATCCGGGGTGAAACTCCTGGGTACCGTACGTTCTGTCCGTATTACCTGTTTTCAAAGGAAGCGTACACTTTTGAGGGCGTGGAGAATTTCAGACCGTCAAAACAGTCGAAGAAGGATAGTGAATCGATCATACAGGAGATTCTATATCCTGAAGAGCTACACGAGCATTGCGCACAGACCTGTCCGTATGAAGTGATGGCGATCAGCGTGAAGGGTGCTGACATCATCATTCTGAATTACAACCACGTCTTTGACGACACAAGACGGGATGTTCTGTTTGACTGGCTTGAGATCAATCCGGAAAACACGATTCTACTCATTGATGAGGCGCACAATCTCGGGGACACGGTGAGAAGCATTAACAGCGACACGATCACGATGCATGTCGTTGATAAGGCGATATCCGAGGTAAACCAGCTTGCAGGAGAGAAAAACCGGACCATAGCCAGGTCAACAAGAGATATTCTCTCAAAAATTAAGAAATACATGGAAAAGACGCTTGATAACTGGCAGAACAGAAAACAGGGGGAAGACTGGTTCGATCCAAGGATGTTTGCGGATTTCATTTACTCAGACGGCGGGCTTGGGCTCAAACGGGACGATTCCCAGACTGTTTCTGACCTCTTAAAACTCGCGCAGGACATCAGAAACCGGAAACAAAAGTCCTCAGAGTCAGCTGACGTGTTTCTCGGGCGAATTGCCGAATTCCTGTTCATGACACACCTCGCAAAAGACGATTCCTCATATCTTCCCGTGAAATCAATGAGCGAGGATCGATGGCTGGCACTCGAGATCCGCAGCCTCGACCCAAGCCCGATCATATCAGGCATCGCGGATACCGTCCACGCAACCGTGATGATCTCAGGGACATTATCGCCCCCGGAGGATTATGAGCTCTACTATTTCGGCGAGAACAAGCGGGCTGAGCTGTTATCTATCCCAAACCAGTTTCCAAAGAAGAACCGGCTCGTGCTCGGGGCAAAAAGCGCAACAACCCAGGCTGCATACCGGAACAACGCTGAAAACCGAAGAGAGATAGAGTTTCACATATCCGCCCTGATAAAAGGTGTTTCTGGAAATGTTGCTATCTATTTCACATCATACTTCATGATGGACCAGTATCTTGAGTGCTGTGAACGAATGACGGAGAACTCCGGAAAAATACTGTACCTTGAGCCAAGAGAGTCAAAGCAGGTTCCCGACCTATTGAAACGGTTCTTTGAATCGGGACGCAGCATGGAGAAAGGCGTGTTGCTCGCAGTATGCGGCGGAAAGATGAGTGAGGGAATCGACTATTATGGTGAAGCCCTGAAAGGGGCAATCGTCATTGGACTCCCGCTTTCAGCATTCTCCGAGGTGCAAAAACTCGTAAACACATACTACCAGCGGAAATACGGGAGAGACAAGGGAATGTTCATCGCCTACACACTCCCTGCGATAAACAAAGCACTTCAGGCGATTGGCAGAGTGCACAGGTCAGCAGACGAAACCGGAGTTCTTGTGTTCTGCGACGCACGGTTTTCACAGGAGAAACGGCTTGGCGTCAGGCAACACCTGCCAGAATGGATTCAGGATGAGATGATCGTCTGCGATGGCGCGTGGTCACAGGAACTTGTGGAAGAATGGAGCAGTGGAACACTCGATAAGAATGAATAATGTGGTCAAGAGACTTTTTATCATTTTCCGGTTACCCCGGGTTGTCCTATATGAGCACAACTGCCAGAATGGAGCACCATCGATCTGAAAAGTTATTCACATCGTTAATCTGCGGAAAACAAAACTTTTAGCCACAGATTAACACTGATTTCACCAACCCATTCGTACCACTGTTTGCATGATCAGTTTCATGTTTCCCATTTTTCGGTGAAATGTAACTTACTGCCCAAAACAGGTCACACAAATGTGGCGTATTTGTTACCCTCAGCAAACACTGTTTTTGAATACGCTCAATAAATTATGGGTTTTTAGCAAATTTCCCGCAAAAAGATACATGTTCAACACCATGTGGTTAAAACCATAGTGATTAAAGCAAGAAATTTAACAGCGGAGTGCGCAGAGGAACGCAGAGAGACAAAGCTCTGCGTACTCCGCGTCCTCTGTGGTGATTTCAAACCACTTAAAAAATGTGGCGATAAAAGGGATGTTTATTTCAGTTCGCCGAAAGTCAGGATTTTTTTCAACCGACCAGAATAAATTTAAAAGACTCGAGTCCAGTAAAATCAGGAAGTTACAAGCCAATTTGCACATAAAACTAAAACAACATTTATTACATGTTATCACATAATCAATGTTGATGCGTCTAAAAACGAGAGTTGTACTCTTGTGCACTATACTCATCATGTCGCTCATGACGTGCGGGTGCCTCCGGGATTTTGAAGAAAGTCACCTCCGGATAGCAGAGACGGATATCTCGCCAGAGCGGGTCACAAGCACAGAGGTTCTGCTGAATGTGACAACGTATGTTGAGAACCGTGGGAATGGGGTGAGTGGGGATGCAAAACTGATCTTAAAAGCGTTTGATTCTGTATCGGGACTTCTTGTGGGAGAGACAACAACTTCTGCCGGGAGCATCGAGGAGGATAAGACAATGCCGGTGTTACAACAGATCAGCGTCAAGCGAGAGGGTGGCTATCGGATTGATGTTGTTTTATTTGAGGATGAGGAGCGATTAAGGCAACAATCAATGCAAATCTATGATCTCGGCGGTCAGACACCAAATATCCATGATATAGGTATCAAGATTCAGGAGATGGACTTTCTGGTGGAGAATGTGACCGATTCACGAGTTGTGATTGGTGTGGATCTCTACCTCACGAACGAGGGTGACTCCACGAGTGAGGACCTGCCGATGCTTGTCAAAGCTCGTGAGTTTGATGCAGGACTGCTTGCTGACAAGATCTGGATCACAACCGGAAGTATCAAGAAAGAGACAACAATCATCCGTAGTTGTGATATCGCGGTTCCTGATGGCTACAATTACGTTGTTGAGGCACTGATCTGGAAGAACGACACCATCGTTGAGCGTGGAGAGGGTGTGGTGCAGCTCAACCCGAAGCGCACGATCCCGAAGGACGAGGAGATTGTTTCAGACAAGATTCGGGTTGAGGACTTCATGCCGGAATCGGAAGCGATGGATTACGGGGTCTCGGTAGGTGGAATGGAGAAAGCCCCTGGATTTACTTCTATCCTGGCTGTAATTGCAATTATGGTCGCCGCACTTACTTGTATCAGACGGAGGGAGGACTAATGGCTGATAACAACCTTGAAAGCAGATTCAAAACCGGAATGCTCGTGCTAATGATGTTTCTTATGCTTGTTGCCACGCTTCACTTCTATTTCTCGGTGCAGGACGTGATCGGCACGTGGTTCGAATATGAGTATAGATCGATTTTCCGTGCGATCTTCTCGTTTGTTGTGATCGTGGTCTGCATCTACCTGATCCGGTTTCACATCATTTCACGAGGCTGAAGTTCACAGGTCAGAAAACCTTATGCATCACGCCGTGAGGAGAATGTGGCATGACAACAACCATCGCAATCACAGGAAAGGGTGGAACCGGGAAGACCGCGGTTGCCACGCTGCTGATCAGACATGTCGTGCGCACAGGTCGGGTGCTGCTTGCGGTTGATGCCGACCCTGACACCAACCTTCCCGAGGCACTTGGCGAGACTGCTGACCGAACCGTGGGCGATGTCAGGGAGGTTCTGATGGGAGATCTCCCGCCTGATATCGACAAGATGCGGCTGCTTGAATCCAGGATATATGAGATACTGATAGAGAATGTTGGTTACGACCTGCTCGTGATGGGACGACCTGATGGAGCCGGCTGCTACTGTTATGCAAACAACCTGCTGCGCGGCATCATGGACAGGATCACAAAGAACTATGATCTTGTGATCATTGACACCGCAGCCGGCATGGAGCATCTTAGCAGGAAGATCATCCGCGATCCTGATCACCTGCTGGTGGTAACCGACGGCTCGCGCAAAGGACTGACAACCGCCGAGCGGATACGTGATCTTGTCGCCGAACTCGATCTCGGATTCAAAAAAATGCACATCATCCTGAATAAGGTTACGCCCGAGAATAAAGAGAGTCTGATGATGCAAGCATCCGAACTAGGATTTAAGATCGCCGGAACAATCCCCTTTGATGCAAAACTTGCGGATTACGACCTTCATGGAACACCGCTGATCGATCTGCCCGATGATTCAAGCGCGGTCATAGAGGTTGAGAGGATATGCGAGTTGCTCGAGATATAAACTGTGATTGTGGCTGCTGCAGTGATATCAGGTAGCTATCGGATTTTTGTTTACTCAATGTCTGACCACTGAGGGACTTGGCGGCTCAAGAGTGCGTAATCATACGCGATTTTCCGCAAATTTTTTTTTGGGGGGGGGGGACACGGGGACTATTCCCCTGTCACATCCCCAGTTGTGCCTGGAACGAGTTGAATTTCATGTCAAGGAGCGGTTGCAGGCGGGTGTCTGTAACCAACATTCTATGAACGTGATCAGCCGGAGTTTCGAGCGATATCTCCTTGGTCATGCCATATCTCCCGCGATTAACGACTGTGGCATTCACGATCCCCAGCATGTCAAGTTCTGAGATCAGTTCGGTGATGCGTCGCTGTGTCAGCACATCAAGATCGAGCACAGCACACATGCGCTTATAGATTCGATAAACCTCGCCTGTGGACATGATCTTTCTGCCGCTTGGCTTCCGCATTGATTCAGTGGCTTTATCAAGTAGTGTGATGCCGTACAGCAGCAGTTTCGACTGGGTTGGAAGCGTCACTACGACTTCTTCAACCCGGTCAGATTCGATCTTGGACTGCGCCTTCCTGACGTTGTTCACATGCACGACCATCGAACCATCACGTTCGGCAAGTTCTGCCGAGACCCGGAGCAGGTCAAGCGCCTTACGTGCGTCGCCATGTTCTCTTGCTGCAAGTGCGGCACACAGTGAGATCACCTCGTTGCTGAGCGATTCGTTGCCAAATGCCATCTCGGCGCGCTGGCGCAGGATGTCTGACAGTTGATCGGCGTTGTACGGCGGGAAAACAATCTCTTCTTCCCCAAGAGAGCTTCTGACTCTTGGATCAAGGAATTCTGTGAACGTTAAATCATTCGAAATCCCCACAAGACTAACCTTAGCGTGGTCTAATGTAGAATTAATCCTTGACAGGCTGTACAACACGTCATCGCCTTTCTTCATCAGTTTGTCGATCTCATCGAGTATGATGACCACAACCTGTTCCGTCGAATCAACCGCACTTCTGAATTCGGAGTATACTTGGTCGGTGGGCCATCCGGTCATCGGTATTCGCTTGCCAAAACTCCGCGCCAGGTTAGCAAGTAGCCGATACTGGGTATCGATAACCTCACAGTTCATATACAGAACCTTGCAGGGTATCCCGCGCTTTGCCCCCACATTCTCAAGTTCGTCCCCAACGTGTGTGGTAACTGCCGTTTTTCCAGTCCCGGTCTTCCCGTAGATCAGGATGTTTGACGGAGTGTCTCCCCGCAGTGCTACGACCAAAATTTTGAGTAGTGCCTCAACCTCGCGGTCCCGGTGTGGGAGATACTCCGGTACGTATGTCGAACGGAGCACGTCCCGGTTCAGGAACATCGATTTCGACTCAAGCAATCCTTCAATAACTTCCGCTATAGATGTATTTCTCAAAAAGCACCCTCCAAATGTTGCTGAATTCACATCAACCACATCACTATTAAGGATTTCGGGCATATAATTGTATTTTAACCCGTAATAACTAAGGCGAGAGCCGTTTTCGGTCACGGGGGAACAACACCACATCACGAATATTCTCAACACCAAGCATGGTCATGACCAGCCTATCCGCACCAAGACCCCATCCGGCATGCGGAGGCATTCCATATCTGAACGCTTTTAGGTAGAACTCAAAGCCATCAGGATCAAGTCCACACACCGCAATTCTCTGGCGCAGCAGACTGTGAGAGTGGACCCGCTGCGAACCCGACGCAAGTTCCATGCGCGGGTGCATCAGGTCAAACGATTTGCTGTAGCGTGAATCATCCTCACGCGGATGGGTGTAATATGGCTTGATGTGCAGCGGCCAATCAGTGATAAAATAGTGCTCGCCAACGGCGTTGCCCACAGCGCGCTCGGCAACCGTGCCAAAGTCATCACCCCACTCAATCTCGTGCCCCTGCTGTTGCGCGACCGCAAGCGCATCATCATAAGTCAACCGCCGAAACGGCAGTTTGGGCACGGTAAGCTCCACCCCGAGCGCTTCTAACTGTGGCACACACTGGCGCGACACGTATTCATACACGTCATGAACTAATCGCTCAAGAATCCTCATCACATCAGAATGATCCATGAAACTTGCCTCGATATCGATCGAAGTAGCCTCATTGAGGTGTCGCAAGGTGTCATGCTCCTCAGCACGGAAGATCGATCCGATCTCACTCACCCGATCAAAACCCGCGGACATCATGATCTGTTTGTACAGTTGCGGACTCTGATTAAGAAATGCTTCCCTGTTAAAATAGGTAATCGGGAACAACGCCGTGCCACCCTCTGTCGCGGCTGCAACCACCTTCGGAGTTTGAATATCGATGAACTCCTCGTTCGCAAGAAAATCGCGAACCGCTTTTAATGCGTGGTTGCGGATCACGAACACTGCAAGTGTCGTTCTCCGCCTCAGATCAATGAACCTTGAGTCAAGGCGTGTATCGATGTCTGCCCCGACCTTTTCGGTGACATCCATCGGTAGAGGCGATTCTGCCTCGGAAAGCATGTTCACACTCTCCGGGATGATTTCGTATCCGTTCGGGGCTTGGTTTGCCTCTTTCACGACTCCGGTTACTAGAACTACCGATTCCCGGTTTAGTCTTCTGCCCATGTCAAAGAGGTCCGGATCGGTCTTCTTCTTAACCATTGTGACCTGCATAAATCCTTCCCGGTCTCGCAACACAAGGAAACATATTCCTCCAAGATCGCGGATCTCGTGTACCCAGCCGGTGACCGTGACTGTGTCGCCGCCCATTTCAGGCGTGATTCCTGATGCATAATGAGTTCGCATGATAGCCATAATGGACATAAATGCGAGAGTATTCATGTTATGTGTTTTGGTAGGGTGGATTGTTTGGATTGACGGGCGACATGGCAGGTACAGCCAGGGCAACAATTGATGTGTGGTTGTGTAAGATGTCGGCTACATAAGACATGCAAAACACACACGCCCCATTAATCGACACGTACAACCGCACAATCACAAGCCTGCGCATATCCATCACGCAGCGGTGCAACCTGAGTTGCATCTACTGCCATGGGGAGGGCGAATCGATATCACCGCGCACCCTCGCACATCCACAAAACGAGATCAGCAGGGAGACAATCGCATCGCTTGTGCGTGCTGCGCGTGCACACGGCGTGCGCAGGATAAAGTTCACAGGAGGCGAGCCACTCCTACGCAGTGATTTTGCAGAGATCATAAGCGAACTTCCACACATGAAAGATATCTCTGCAACAACCAACGGGACACTTCTTTCGGAATGCGCCCACGATCTTGCGGCGGCTGGTCTGCACCGGGTTAACATATCGCTTGACACGCTGCAACCTGACCGGTACCAGCGTATCACCGGGCACAACGTGCTAAATTCGGTGCTGGACGGCGTCGCTGCTGCTGTGGATGCAGAGCTTACGCCGGTCAAGCTGAATATGGTGTTACTGAGTGGCACAAACGACGAGGAGATATGGGACCTGATCGATTTTGCACGGGCATCAGGGGACGTTATACTCCAGATCATCGAACTTATGGATTTCACAGGAGTTTCCGGGAGTGTTGACATGGGTGGCATCGAAGACACGCTGCGCGCACGGGCGTCCACAGTTATTACGCGGGAGATGCATCGCCGCAAGAAATACTTAATCGACGGAGCCGAGGTTGAAGTCGTGCGACCGATCGACAACTCTATATTCTGCGCAAACTGCAACCGGCTGCGCGTGACCTCAGATGGGCAATTAAAGGGGTGCCTGCTCAGTAACGACGGTCTCGTTGACATATCTAACGCTACAGAAGAGGAAATACATCCATTACTTGAAAAGGCGGTCGCCATGCGAAAGCCATATTACCGCCCGAGTGTGTGAAAGTTTAATATAGTACGATTGATGTAAGGATTGTTAAGCAAATATGATCGATATCGCTTACCGTTCCAAAACATAGGAGGTACGTAGATGGCAGCCCTCATAGACATCAAGAACCTGGACATGGAGTTCAAGGGCAGAAAGGTTCTGAAAAACATCAATCTGACAATAGAAGAAGGCGAATGTATAGGGATTCTTGGACGCAGCGGCGCAGGAAAGACTGTGCTGATGCATCTATTAAGAGGAATCAAAGAGCACGAGATGAGTTCCGGCGAGGTTATTTATCACGTTGCATACTGTGAGAATTGTGCTCATGTCGAACCACCGAGCAAGATAGGAACTCCCTGTCCAAAGTGCGAGACAAAACTCACGCCGATGGACGGCGATTTTGTAACGCTTGACAAATATAGTCCACTGCGGCGGAGCATTGCAAAACGGATTGCGATCATGCTCCAGCGCACCTTCGCGCTGTACGGGGATGAACGCGTGATCACAAACGTGATCAATGCGCTCATCGAGGTAGGGCATCCAGCCACATCGGCTATTGATTCAGCGGCTGACTTACTTGAACAAGTAAATCTCTCACATCGGATGATGCATGTTGCACGAGAACTAAGCGGTGGCGAGAAACAGCGCGTTGTGCTTGCACGCCAGCTTGCCAAGGCTCCAATGGTGCTTCTTGCAGACGAACCCACCGGAACACTTGACCGCAGAACCGCTGAGGCGGTGCACGAGAGCATTACCAGTGCAAAGAACGAATTCGGCATGACTCTCGCGATCACCTCGCACTGGTCAGGCGTCATCGAAGAACTAGCTGACCGGGCAATCCTGCTTGAGGAAGGCGAGATCGTCGAACAGGGCGACCCAAAGACAGTTGTCGACCGGTTCATGAGCATGGTCGGCACGGTTGGCTCATTCACAGCAGAGATCGGAGAGCCGATCATCAGGGTCAAAGATCTGAAGAAGACCTACATCTCGGTTGACCGTGGCGTCGTGCGTGCAGTGGATAACGCCTCGTTTGAGATACATGAAGGCGAGATCTTTGGTCTTGTTGGCGTCAGCGGTGCTGGAAAGACCACCGCATCAAAGATCCTCAATGGATCGGTGAACGCGACATCAGGAGAGGTCGAAGTCCGAATTGGAGATGACTGGATCGATCTGAATGATCGAGGTGCTGAACTAGCCGGACGAGCTGTTAAACACATCGGACTCCTGCATCAGGAGTATTCACTCTATCCACACAGGAACGTGCTTGACAACCTGACCGAATCGATCGGGCTGGAACTTCCCGGCGAACTGGGTGAACGAAAATCTATTCTTGTCCTGAAAACCGCAGGATTCACTGAAGAAAGGGCGCGTGAAGTTCTCGAGAAGATGCCTGACGAACTGAGTGTTGGAGAGGGACACCGTGTTGCAATGGCGCAGGTGCTGATCAAGGAGCCAAGAATCATCATTCTTGATGAACCAACCGGAACAATGGACCCTGTGACCCGGGTTGACGTTACAACATCAATCCTCGAGGCAAGAGAAGAGCTTGGCGAGACATTTGTAATCGTGTCGCACGACATGGACTTTGTTGAAGATGTCTGCGACCGCGCGGCACTGATGCGAAACGGCAAGGTCATCAGTATTGGTGATGTGAAGGCCATTATTGCAGAACTCGATGCAGGCGAACGTGACGAGATGTATGACTGATGATTGAAATCGAACTTGACAACGATCCGCTTGTGGTTGCGGACGATTCCACACTCGCAGACATCTTAAAGAGTGTAAAGGTCCCCTATAGAGGTACAGCGATTGCCATCATTAAGGGGACCGAGGAATCAAAGAAAACCACGGCTGAGTACCTGGTCAGCACGACAAAAGGCGATATTGGGGTTGAACTCTCTGCATATCAGGATGTCTGGCAGGGTGCACAATCAGAGATCGCAACATCCGAAGTCCGGTGGACCGGGAGAGAAGCTATCGCATTCGGTCCGTTTAAAACGGACATTACACCATCGCACAAAGACGGTGAATACACACGATGGGACGTGCTCCTTGGCACAGGCGGCTATGACGCGGATCATACGTATCTGGTTATATCCAAGCAACTGCACACCGCGGTACACGGCACGCCCGCTGAGGGCGGCATCATCGGCAGGGTTGTGAGCGGCAAAGGCATCGTAGATTCCCTGACCACCAGCGATTCAATCACAGGAATCGCTCCTGTCGAGCGGTGGGAGTCTGTTATGGACAAGATCGTGACAACCGACCCCTCAACTAAAATCGAGCAAGGTATGCGCATATTCACGTACGCCATGGTCGATTTGTCCCCTGATGCCCCTTATGGTGCAGAACACTTTCTGGCATCGGCAAAGGACAATACACTGACATTCAACACCATAGCACATTCATTCGCATCCATAGAATCGTTGCAGGGTGAAGAATGTCTTTTCGAGCAGAAAGAGCCGAGAAAAGCCGGCATGATATCAGTCAGATCAGTCGGCGCCGGACTCGGGCGCATATACATATCAAAACTCGACAAAACCTCATCCCCAAGCCATTCGGTGGTTGGCAGTGTAAGTCGTGGCATGGAACTGATCCAGCTCATAGAGAAGGATCATGCTATTGCAATAGACATCCACCCGGAACGCATCATGCTGCTTGGAAAAACGCTAAAAAACGCAGAAAAGGAGCTTTTGGAACGCGGTATAACCATGCATCGCGAGGGTGAGGTTGAGGATAACGACATAGTCGTGGAACAGACACCTGAAACCACAATAGAGATCGTGGGCGCTGGAGAAGTCACCGTACGCGGCGTTTCTGAGAATAATCTCCTGAAGATCACACTGTATGAAGATCTTGCCCCGACTACAATCGGTTTCTTCAGGCATGCTCTCGGACTTCTTAAATCACCTATCGGCGCGCTTCCGGTCTTCACATCATACGAAGACACGCGACTATTCAAGGTGACCGAGGTCAATAAAGAGATCATGCCAGAGAACGTTCCGGAAGATGCCGTGCCAGCCGGCGAAATCGGGGTCACCAGTCAGGCTGCAATGTACGCCCAGATGATCGGCGTGAAACTCACTGACGATTCAAGATATGGACCATCCGGCGAGAAATTTGCCTACACAAACATCATTGGAAGAATTATCGATCTTGAGAAACTGCAAGATATCGGGGAAGGCGATATTATTTATGTAACGGAGGTGTGAGCATTGGGTAAAATCACCAGACTCGTTGTGCTTTCATCGGAACTGCCAAGCGATATGCATCTCTTGATCTACGAGCTTCATGCAGATGTCACGATCAAGGAAACCTGCTACGGCTTGCTCATACACGGAGAGGAGGTAACCGTCAAGGCACTTGTCAATACCATCCGAAAAATCGATCCGGGCGCGTTTATTAAGGAACGGGGCTTTGTTCCGGGCGATCCAAGGAGATGCCGTGCAGACCGTGGCGGCGGGGCTCGTCCCGGGTTTTACTCGATCCAGAAGGAATATGAAATACTTCCAGCACTCGCCAGCGCGATTGCAGAACTACCATATAAAGAGGCACCTGCTGCGACAAGAAAACCCGAGAAAATATCGGTTGAGCGACTCAGAAAGATTGTTGAGGCAGAGTGAAACGGGGCAAACTGCGAAATCGGTGTTAATCAGGTAGTGTGTAATCCACGATAGTTCAACATAATATGTGGAATAAGGGGTGTCTTGGGCGGGGTGAGTTGATGAAATCCACGTTAATCAGTGGCTAAAAACTTTTGTTAGCCACGGATTAACACCGATTGCCAGCATTTGGCGCGTGTTTGGTCGAGATGAAAAAACAATCTTGTGGTTTTAGGCTCTCTGGTAATTCGCGTTGTAAGTGTCTCGTAGATGGATTGTGGTGGCGTGATATTAAGTGCTTAGAGATCACGAATGTCACGAATGAACGAATCTCACGAATGCTGAACCGGAATAAATTCGTGTCATTTGTCCAAACGCGCTATTCGTGATAAAAACTGATATAACTCACGAAAACCCAGTTAATATTGGGGTTATACCCCCAACCCCCCCACCAATTCCATATTCGGCGGTTTTCTGTAGATTAAACTCATAGAACTAGTTTGCTTCGGATCACGTCATCCGGAAGCCCGACTTCCTTGCCACGCACAATCATCCTGATATTGTTCACTTCGTTCTTCTTGCACAGGATATAATCCATAATTGGCACGATAGAGAGCGGGTAGTAGTGCGATGTCTGTGTGGAGTATTCAAGCCCGTATTTATCCAGTCCGATCTCCACGCTTATCAGGGATTCCATATCTTCGGTTACGATGCCGGAGATGGTCTCCCAGTACGGATAATCCGTAAGTGACGTGACAAATTCACCAAACGAGAGTCCTGCCAACTTTTTTAGCGTAATCATATTCAGTTTTGACCCGCCCGGGACCAACATGCTGACGATCTGTTCTCTGCTGACCCCGGCCTTCGCGGACCGAAACAGCGTTTTCAGATTTATTATGTCGATTTCGGTCCGGATCATCTCTGAAAATAACTTGTGGCTCTTTGATTTTGGACTACGCACCGCATCGATCCCGGACAGCCGCTCATAATAAAACAGGTCCAGCACATTCTCAAAGTGGTCCAGCCGATCTTCAGAATAGTCACTCAGCGGATAATTCTGCTCCAGAACCCCGATAATTCCCGGCGTATCCTTCTGTACCAGCGTGATCAAGTCATGGTACCCAAGCTGCCCGGCAGAGACTACTGACTCAAGTATCTCTTCATCAGACGCCCCATATCGTTTCCCTCTGAGAATCGCTTTGATATTCCAGATATCCCATCGCATAAAATAACTGGAGATCATGCTGTGCGCTTCTCCTGCGGATATGTTGAGCAGTTTTCGATATGTTAACGCAAGATTCTGATTCAGAGCGTGCTCTGTCAGATTAATGCCATCATATTTCTGCGCAAGTTCATCAACATCAGTTTTATATTCCGAATCCTCAATGAACCTTGTGATCTCTGAAACCTCCATGTTCATCAACCTCGGATAGTCTTCCTTTAGCAGCAATTTACTCTTCATTGCACGTACTCTTGCACACAAGTACGCGTAACTCTTGCTTCCCTGTTTGCGTTTCCACGGTATTCGCAACATTAATTCACCTGCGTCTTCCTGATGTCTGGTTCAATATATATCTTTCGATCTCTCGAAAGGTTAATATGGCAATGATGTAGAGTTATTGGGTATGGCTTCATACGCTCCGATAGTGTAGCTCGGCCAATCATGCGGGGCTCTCAATCCCGTGACTCGGGTTCAAATCCCGATCGGAGCATGGTGAAAACATTTAATAGTAGCACCAGTGAAGATACACAAACCAATTAGGAGGATAAACATGGCAAAAGAAAAGCCACACATGAATCTGGCAGTCATCGGACACATCGATCATGGAAAATCGACGCTTGTCGGACGTCTGCTATACGAGACCGGCACTGTGCCGGAGCACATCATCGAGAAGTACAAAACAGAAGCGGAAGGTAAGGGAAAAGGCTCATTTGCATTTGCGTGGGTTATGGATTCCTTAAAAGAAGAGCGAGAGCGGGGCATCACCATTGATATCGCACACAAACGATTTGATACCGATAAATACTATTACACCATTGTAGACTGCCCCGGACATCGTGACTTTGTTAAGAACATGATCACCGGCGCTTCACAGGCAGATGCCGCAATACTTACCGTTGATGCAAAGGACGGGGTAATGGAGCAGACCAAGGAGCACGTATTCCTGTCACGAACGCTCGGAATCAATCAGATGATCCTTGCAATTAACAAGATGGATTCTGTAAATTACAGCGAGGAGCGGTTCAACGAGGTCAAGGAGGATATCAGCACCCTGCTTAAGATGGTTGGATTCAATCCTGCCGACATGAACTTCATACCGACATCCGCACTCTTCGGCGCAAATATAGCGGAAAAAAGCAAGGACACGCCGTGGTACAAGGGATCAACCATTCTCGAGGCTCTTGATCAGTTCAAAGCACCTGAAAAACCAACAACCCTGCCAATGCGTATTCCTATCCAGGATGCATACACGATCTCAGGTATCGGCACCGTGCCAGTCGGGCGTCTTGAAACCGGAGTCATGAAACCTGGCGACAAAGTTGTGTTCATGCCAAGTGGCGTTGCTGGCGAGGTGAAATCGATTGAGATGCATCATGAAGAGATCCCTGAAGCGGTTCCTGGCGACAACATTGGATTTAACGTGAGAGGTGTCGGTAAGAAGGATGTACGTCGAGGCGATGTGTGTGGACCTGCCAAAAACCCGCCAACGGTTGCCGATGAGTTTACAGCGCAGATAGTGGTACTCCAGCATCCGTCAGCGATATCTGTCGGGTACACGCCGGTGTTCCACTGCCACACTGCTCAGACGGCATGCATGTTCATATCGCTTGACAAAAAGCTTGATCCACGCACAGGAGATGTTCTTGAGGAGAACCCTACGTTTATCAAGGCAGGTGATGCTGCGATTGTCACGATCAAGCCAACAAGACCGATGGTTATTGAGGAAATCAAGAAGATACCACAGCTTGGTAGATTTGCCATACGTGATATGGGGCAGACCATTGCTGCTGGTATGTGCATGAGCATTAAGGAGAAATAATTCTCCTTTCTCTTTTTATCGGTACTAAAATGGTTCAGAAAGCCCGAATACGGTTAACTGGTACGAATCCAGAAGAACTAGACTCTGTCTGCAAACATGTCAGAGGGATTGCAGAACGAACCGGCATTAGCATTGCAGGTCCGATCCCCCTGCCAACCCGGAGACTGGTGGTTCCAATCCGAAAAAGTCCTGATGGTGAAGGGACTGAGACATGGGATCACTGGGAGATGCGAGTACATAAGCGGTTGATTGACCTTGCCGCAGATGAACGCGCGCTCAGGCAATTGATGCGCATTAACGTTCCGAATAACGTTAACATAGAGATTGTACTTGAGAATTAATCCAATTGGTTTGTTTCACTGCAATTTTTTGTTAGGGTGGTCGCGTGTATTTCAGCGACCATCACTTTCACTTTGATTGAGTATTTATGGTTGTGCACTGTTGTTGTAGCTGGATCTTCAGACTAACATTAAATCGCAACCAGTGAACCAGCTCATCTTTTGAGTCTGTTCCGTATTCTTTTGACTCTAATATAAATTATAAATAATAAAGGATTTCATCACCATGACTATTCACGGTTGGGTCAGCTTGATTTCCGGTCACCCACTTGGAGTAGCGAAGAGCTAATTCGAGCGATATATTTAAGCAGAGTTAGGAGTAGTATACAATCCATTCCACGCCACAATACCGAAATGGCGTAAACAAACACGAGCAAAACCATGTTTATTAAATTCAAACACGCTGTTGAATCCACGCTAAAATCCGCACTTGACACGGCTGGTTATTCGACAGACAACCTATACATCGAAGAATCCGCGCATTCAGACCTTGCATCGTCGTTATCATTCAGGCTGGCATCAGAATACAAGCAGAGTCCAATGATCATCGCAGACACGATTGCCAGCAAAATCACAATCCCTGAAAACTCGTTGATCGACAGAGTGGAAGTTGCTGGCGCATACATCAACTTTTTTGTCAGTGAAACATTCTTAAACAACACAATATACGAAATTTTTAAAAAACAGGGCTCGTATGGTGCAGGTCACGGGAAAGGAAAGGTGATCATTGAACATACCTCTGCAAACCCAAACGGTCCGTTGCACGTTGGACACATAAGAAATTCGGTTATTGGCGATACTCTTGCAAGGATTCTGAAGAAAGTGGGGTATGAGGTGGAGGTTCAGTACTATGCCAATGACATGGGCAGACAGATTGCAATCGTCGCATGGGCGCTGGATCGTTTTGAATTTAACCAACAGAAAAAGACCGATCATGCAATCGCAGACGTGTACATCCAGGCAAATCAAGAACTTAGGGATAATCCGGATCTCTCCCTGCAGATCGACAACATGATGCAGAAGATCGAGCTTGGTGACGAAGAAATGGTCAAGCGGTTTGATCGCGCCACGAATCTTGCTATCGCCGGAATTACGTCCACGCTCAAGCGCATGAACATTCATCATGACCGGTTTGTGTATGAGTCAAGGTTTGTGAAAGGCGGCGATGTAGCTGACTTTCTGCGGGAACTTGAGGAAAGCGGGCTTGCAGAGACTATTGACGGAGCGCTCACAGTTCCAATGCCGGAATTTGACAAGGATCTCGTGATCCGACGGAGCAATAACACATCACTATATGTTACTCGGGACCTTGCATACCACCGATGGAAAGCGGAGCGGTGTGACCGCGTGATCGACGTTCTTGGCGCGGACCACAAGCTCATATCCAGTCAGCTCTGTTATGTTCTGAGAGTGTGCGGGATAAAAGAGCCTGAGATCGTTATTTTCGAGTTTGTATCCCTCCCTGAAGGTTCGATGAGCACCCGGGCGGGTAAATTCATCTCTGCGGACGATCTGCTTGATCAGGTCAATACGCAGGCGCTTGCAGAGGTGACAAAGCGCAGACCCAAGACCGATGAAGACTTTAGAAAGCGCATCTCATTACCAGTTGGCATCGGCGCGGTCCGGTATGATATTGTGAAGATATCGCCTGAGAAGGCAACGACCTTTGACTGGGAGAGCGCTCTTGATTTTGATAAACTCGGCGCACCGTTTATTCAGTACTCTCATGCAAGAGCGTGCAGCATCCTTAAGAAGACCTCAGGCGTCCCTGACTCGATCGACCCGTCTGTTCTGACCGGTGAGGCGGAGATCGCGCTTGTGAAAGAGCTTGCCAGATTCTCGCATGTTACCAATGCTGCGGCATCGAATCTAAAGCCGCATATCGTGGCAATCTATGCACGCAAGCTTGCGGAATCGTTCAACCAGTTTTACCGGATGTCCCCTGTCTTAAGTGCTCCGGATGACCTTCTTGAGGCACGCATCGGGCTTGTTGAGTGCGCACGAATCGTGCTTGCGAGCGTGCTGGACGTGCTCGGGATCGATGCGCCTGAGTCGATGTGAGACTTGATTGGAGGTCTTGCGCGGGCGAATGGGGGCTGGTATGTGTCTATGGCTTGCCAGAAACTAACCGGGAAACTCGTGTCATTTGTCAATTCGTGGTAGTATCGGCATGGGGGATCACGAATGGCACGAATAAA
>RXIK01000123.1 GCA_004211975.1 Methanosarcinales archaeon
GGGTTGCAAGATGCTTGAGCGGTATGAGGGGAAACTCTCACGTACCGTTCTTAGACGAGGAGGAGCGGGTAACCGCTTCCTCCTTAGTCTACGGTTATTTTTTCTTACCAGAAAGTACCAAATCGCAATCGGGCGACTAATCACCATACCTGAGCAGTTACGGTGAGATCAGGATCCTGGCGAAGTTACCGGCACCACGAGCCACACCATAACAAGAACCAGTCAATTACGATGCCGAATATAACCATAATAGCGACCGACAATGGTGATGCGATCGATCTTCAGGATCCGGGTGGGGTGGTGTGCCCCCGGGATTGTGGGTAGTGGTATTGTCGGGAGCGCAGCTTAAATTTCACCCCTTGCACCCACACAGACCGGGCTTTCCCGCAGCCAGTTGATGTCCGGCTGATACAGCGCCCGCAGATCCTTCAGCCCAAGCCTGAGCATCGCAAGCCTGCTGACGCCAAGCCCCCATGCAAGCACCGGACACTTGATCCCGAGCGGTGCGGTCACCTCTTCCCGGAATATGCCTGCTCCGCCAAGTTCAACCCATCCGAGACCGTCCACGTAGACCTCAGGCTCAACAGACGGCTCTGTGTATGGGAAGTACCCGGGTCTGAACCGCACATCCGGAAATCCAATATGGTGGTAGAACTCAACAAGATATCCGAGAAGGTTGGCAAACGAGACGCCAGGGTCCATCACCACGCCTTCAAGCTGCTCAAACTCAGGCGTGTGCGTCGGATCAATTGACTCGCGACGGTATGCGCGGTCGATGCAGAACGCCTTTTTTGGGGGGTCCGGATGATCTGTTAGGTATTTGATCGTGATCGCGGTGGTGTGGGTGCGAAGAACCTCTTTTCTTGATAGTTCTTTGCTCCATGTCCCGCCCCACCCTGTTGAGCCTGTGCTACCACCGGTTTCGTGTACCTCCCGTACTCTCCCATAATATTCTGGTAGTTCTGATTCGGAGTCAAGATAAAACGTATCCTGCATCTCCCGCGCCGGGTGATCTTGTGGCTGGAAGAGTGCATCAAAGTTCCAGAAGGAACTTTGCACGATCTCTCCTTTGATCTCGGTAAATCCCATGTCAAGCAGTATCCTGCGCATCTGGTCAATCAAACGCTGATAGGGATGGATTTTCGCGCAGTGTGCCCGCGGCACGGGTGCGTGAATGTTGTAAGCGCGGATATTATCCCATTTGCGACTTCGTATGATGTCCGACGTCAGTTGCACGATTTCTTCTGTGTCTTCCGCGTGTGAAAGCCCGGCTGCAAGTTCTATGCCTTTTTCGGTTATCTTGATAGTCCTGAGTTTTTTCTCGGTTACATTAACCAGTTTTCGCTTGATAAGATCCTTCACCACATTTCCATGGGTGTCTTCTTTGAAAGCGCCACCCTCAAGCAGTGTCCTTAGAACTGCCTCATCCGCACCCGTGTCCGGTGCCACGTTGCTGGCAGGTATGACCTCACCATCCACGATCGTAGCCCACCCCTTGCGCCGAAGCCAGCCAAGAGATATCCCGACCATAGCTGGTGGAAATTCACTTTTAAGATTTAAAGTTGTGATTTTTTTGTTGTGGGCTTGTAGGTGTGATAGTATCCTGCGTTCAGGGAGTCCGTTGCTTGCGCATTCCTGACCCTCTTCGGTCAGGGTGTATATTTTTGTTATGGATTCATTAATGACTGTAAGTTTCTTTTCCTCAAGAAGAAAGGCTGATTGCATCAGTGCGTCGGGATTCAGGCTGGAGCTTCCTGCAAGTTCTGATGGTGTTGATTCTTTCAGTTCGTTCAGTGTTATAAGTACGCGTTTTTCGTTTGGTGTGAATTGCATGTCAAGCCATCCTGTGCGGGTCTATTATGTACAATCCGTATGCAGTATGCTGCATGGTTATGTATTGTGGACGGATACTAAAAAAGGTTCTTCGCGGGGGTTGTATCTTGATTTCAGGGCTACCAACACAAAATAGCGAAGAGCCAATATTTCGGTTGTGCCCATCCTCTACGCCCCCAATCAAGCAGGTGTAACAGATTCACTCGATCGCATACTCAAAAACGACCGTGGCTACCACAAAAAAGACAATGTCAAACACACACAGTATCCTGAGTTCGGGAATAACGTAGTCTCCTGTGAGCACCTTTGCGGTTGCAGGCACCAGCGCCATGATCAATGGGAAGATCACTGGAAACAGGATTACCGGCAGCAGAAGCTCCCTTGCCTGCGTATTCAGTGTTAGTGCCGAGAGCAGCGTGCCAACAGCGAGAAACCCTGCTGTTCCGAGCAGTATGACTATAGCAAGCCAGAACATGTTTGGCAGCGTGTAATTAAATAAAACCATGAATATTGGTATGGTGGCGATCTCCATGATCACCATCAGCACGAAGTTAGACAGCATCTTTCCAACATAGATCACGGTGCGGTCAACCGGGCAGAGCTTCAGCCCCTCGATACAGTTCTCTTCCTGCTCAAGCGTGAACGATCTGGACAAACCGAGCATTCCCGCAAATATGAATGTGATCCAGAGAATTCCCGGGGCAAGTTCGGTGATCCGATCATAATCACCGATTGAATTCTTAAATGAAAAGCTGAAAACCAGTATGATGAGCAATGCGAATGTAATCATCGAGTTCAGCATCTGTTTTGTTCTGAACTCGGCTGTAAGGTCTTTGCCTGCGATCGCTATGCACCGCATCATATCACGAAACTTGTGCGCCATTGATACATAAACATGAGCACAACCCGGGCGGGCAGCCAGCATCCGCCGTGACCAATCACTTCAGCAAACCACTGTAGCAATACCCAACACCCGAGTGGTGCCCCGAATTATCCGGAGATCCGGGAGATCACGTTCCGACCCACACAGGCTCTGTGAGCTTCTTTAACGTTGCTATCGCAGACAACACCGCGATATAACTCGTCTTTGGATTCATGGGCGACGGCAGATTCTCGTTTTTAACTGTTAGCACGCCAAACGCCCCCTTAACCTTGACTTCATGAGCATTCTGCGTGGTTCCCGGATCCGCAATAATTCGCACCACCGTATCCTCATACCCGATGCCTGCAAGACTGAGTGTGCCTGCCACGTTCACATTCGCA
Organism: Methanosarcinales archaeon; assembly: GCA_004211975.1. GTDB lineage: Archaea > Halobacteriota > Methanosarcinia > Methanosarcinales > Methanogasteraceae > Methanogaster_D. The sequence goes on from RXIK01000123.1 coordinate 3,097, forward strand.
GGGAATGCCTGCACCGCATCCGCAGCAGACCCTTCAAAAAGCAGTGTTGCCTCGGTGAGCGATGAAAGATCAATCCCACGCTCTTTAATGTAAGGCGCACCGGAAAACCCTGACGGTGGCTTTCGCGTTGTTAGCACCACCGACTTAATCCCGCCAATTTTTGCGGATTTTATGCCGTCAATTCCGGCAACCGCACCCGATGGAATGTAGATTCTGCAGCGGTTGCGCAGTGCCAGATCCTTCAGACTGTCCATGAGTTCCGCATCCGAGAGTGCGCCCACGCTCATGATCAGAAGATCGCATCCTGCCAGTAGCACTGCTGGCGCGATCCTGCGCACCGCGTTCTGTGATGCTGCCTCAACAACGATGTCAACGGATTTCGCCATTCGGTGGATGTTCATCGCCTCGGGGTGGGTGGCAAGCGAGTCTGCAAGGTGTTCTATTGCAGGATCCCGATCACATATCGCGACAAGATCCGCGTCAATCACGCCCTTGTCAATTGCTTGGCATATCGCGCTCCCGATCGCGCCGCACCCAAACACGCCGATTTTCAATCTATTTTTGGTCATGTTTTATCTTGATCGTTATGTCGGCGTCTATTGTTGTGTAATCAACGCCTTTCAAAGATGCAACCATCCCGAAAATTGTTTTGGACACGATATCCTGAACAAACGGTCCCATCGGTATCTCTTCTCCGTCAACGGTAGCGCTCACAAATCCACCCTGCATCAAACAGTCAGATACTGCTTTTTCCCCCCGAAATATTGCCTCTGCCATCCCTATGCAGTCATCATATCCGCATTTTCCGCAATTCATCCCCGGAAGTTTGTTGCACACCTTCTTGACCTCAATTGCCTCTATTATGTAACTAAGAATACCATCAAAGTCGTTGGTTGCAGGATCGTACCTGCGCACGTCGTCCTCGCTCTCGATCGGCATCTTGCCAAGAACAATCTTCGGTATTGACTCGGTCTTGTGCCCCTCGACAAGTATCACATCCGGGGACGTCATGCTGTCCGTGATTCTCAGGATATCCTCAAGCGACATGCCGGTCTTCATAATAAAATCGGTCTCATCTAGAGTACTTGCGACAACCACCCCTGCACCAGATTCTCCGTGTTTCCATGTGTCTTTTCCTTCATGGTCCATGTAAAATTCATCTTTTGGGATGTTCTTCACCGTGGACACGGAATATCCGCGCGCTATTAATTGTTCGATCAGTTTACAGACGAGAGTTGTCTTTCCGGTGTTGTGGTAGCCAACAACACCAATTGTGGCTGCGTTAGTCATTGTATTGATTCTCCACTTTGGTATTTATGATATCTATTTGTTTGATTGTCTCATCAAAATCACTATCTTTTGAGTCGGTGTATCGTATGCGTTCCCGGTTGAATTTTTCATATTCTGTCTCCGCAAGCTCCATAGCCATCTCATGCGATATTTTTCCTGCGTGCTCCAGAATATTCCGGTCGTTCAACTGCAAAAAACCATCCAGTTTCTCGATCCAGTCGTTCATGCATAGGGGAATGCGACGCATCGCCTGTCCTTGGGCAAAGACGAGATATTGTTCAACGAGATTATTGAGCCCGCGCAGCTCATCTTCATCAAGATAATTTTTGCCGATAGCAACATCCTGTTTGCGCACTTTCTCACCCCGCCAACTGGTAAGTCCCATATTTGGCTTGCCGCCATCCGCTCTGCTGTAAATCAGCTCTGCGGCGGTTTTTTCGGTTATTGCCCAGTGTAATTTGTTCTGGATAGTTTTAAAGAACGTCAGGCTGAGTTCAGTTGTGGGGTCGTAATCGATGCTTGTAGCGTAAATATCGGTTATTTTCTGGTAAAAACGCCGTTCGGATGTGCGAATGTCCTGGATGCGGCGCAGAAGTTCATCAAAATAATCAAATGGCTTGTCCGGGTTTTTCAGTCGCTCGTCGTCAAGAACAAAACCCTTGACGATATATTCCCGCAGCCGCTGGGTCGCCCATTGCCGGAATCGGGTGGCAACACGGGATTTTACGCGATAACCAACCGAGATGATCATGTCCAGACTGTAAAATTTCGTTCTGTAATTTTTGCCATCGGCGGCAGTTGTTAAGAAATCCTTAATAACTGAACCCGGATCAAGTTCTCCCTCCTCAAAAATGTTCTTGATGTGTATATTGACATTGGGAATCGTTGTCTGAAACAATTCTGCCATCAATTTCTGTGTCAGCCAGACAGTCTCATCCTCGAGCAGGACCTCAATTTTGGTTTGTCCGCTTTCTGTTTGGTATAGCAGGATTTGTGAGTTGTTTTTTACTGGTAGGTTATCAGTCATTATACGCATCCCGGTAACATGACCCGCACTTCATTAATCGGTGGTACTTGGAGTTGCCACCCCGCCGGGAGGGTAGTTTTTAATCAAGCTTTTGTGAATAGTTTGCTGATGTGAATAGAGCGTGTCCCGCACCGTCGGCACTCTTCCCGCCTTTCGGATGATCCAGTTAAACTCTGCGGGTGCCAGGTATTCGCCTGATGTTGCTCCGGCTGATTTTGATATTTTTTCTTCCATGAGGGTGCCTCCGAGGTCGTTTGCGCCGCAGTGAAGTGCGTACTGGGCGAGTTTTGTCCCGAGCTTCACCCAGCTTGCCTGAATGTTCTTGATGTGTGTGTGAAGCACGATTCGTGCGAGCGCATGCATCCGCAGGTCATCGATTCCGGTGATGCCGTAGTTGCCGCTTGCAAGCATCTCGCTTCCGAGTTCGTTGTTGTATGGCATGAACGGCAGCGGCACAAACTCTGTGAACCCGTGGGTCTCCTTCTGGATATCCCGTATCAGGAAGAGATGCTCGATTCGGTCCTGCGTAGTCTCGATGTGCCCGTACATGATTGTTGCAGTTGTTCTGATGCCGAGATTGTGCGCAGTCCTGATGACATTTACCCATTCTTCCGTGTTCAGCTTGTCAGGACATATTCTTTCGCGCACATGGTCCACAAGGATCTCGGCTGCGGTTCCTGGCATTGTGTCAAGCCCTGCGTCTTTCAGCGCAACAAGTGCGTCTTTGACGCCTACCCCGTCTCTTGCCGCATGGTAAACCTCCATCGGCGAGCATGAATGCAGGTGAATGTCCGGAAACCTTGATTTGATCGATTCAAGAATCTCGCAGTAGCCCGCAAGTCGCATATCGGGGAGAAGCCCGCCCTGAATGCAGATCTCGGTTGCGCCGGTGTCGACTGCCTCCCGCACCTTCTCAAGGATCTCGGATGTGTTCATTCGGTAGCCGTTTGGGTCTCTGAATGCGCAGAACCGGCATGTTCCGATGCACTGGCTCGTGAAGTTGATGTTTCGGTTGAGGATGTATGTCACGGTGTTGCCGACCGCTTCTGCGCGTAGCTCATCTGCCAGTCCAAAGAGCTCGGGAAGCGGTGTGTTGGTGAGCTGTGCTGCATCCTCTTTTGTGCATTCACCAGCGCGGGCGCGGTCGATTAAGTCTGTGGGAAGCATGTGTTGCAGGTCTCCGTGTGAAACAAAACGTTTGGAACGCGTAAAAGGATTATTGCTGCGTATATACCTATAGAAACTCGATGTCGTCGTCGATCGGTTCTGTCGCAGCGCTACCGTCGCAGGCGTTGATCTTGATGCTGCTGCTTGCGCCGTCAACCGCCCAGAATGGTAGGTAGACCAGCTCAGCCTCAAGGGTGATGTCTCCTGGTCTTGGTTTTATGGTTGTGTGCTCGGTTATGATGGCATCGCCGGATTTACTGGTGAATGACATGGTTTTTGTGTTGCTCGTGATCGCATCATCCAGTATTAGTTTCTCAACTTCTTCTTTTGGCACGACCGAACTTTTTATCAAGTAATTCTCGCAAGGAACCAATATTTGATCGTGTATCTCTTTTATGTATTCATATTTCTGATTATTAAGAGCGTTGATCGCACCCTGATTCTGGGCTGATATGTGCACCATCTTTGTTTTATGTTGCTGATATCCGTCAACATCATATTTATAATTCCAAAAAGGCACGAATTCGATGGCGATATTCCTTATGTTTCCAATGAACCCTTTCGCGGTCGATATCGCGCGTTTTTCATCCACTGTGATCGGAGCGCATCGCAACTGGAGCTGATCCCGCGAGTCAGCATCATTAACGGTGGGGGTGTTAGTTTCCATACCTTCCGGCATTGGAATCTTGTTGTTTCTGCTATATCGGTCATGACTGTGGCTTGTGGATCCCAGAAAATCATAATATGTGCTTTCTGCCTCTGCAAGGATCGCTTTTCCTATGCGGGTTTCAAGCTCGTCACGATCCCACGTCCTGATCCTGTGCTGATCTGCGAAAACGCCAGTCCATTCAGTGATTTCGTCGGATATGAATAAAGCATCGGTAGATCCGCGTACTGTGCTTCCAAAACGCTGCAGATCATCTTCAGTCTCGCCACACTGGATGTATGTTGTGCTTCCATCTTTTTCCACCATCAGATCAACCATTGAATCCGCGGGACTCGGGTTCAGCAGGTTCATTGGACTATCCCTGCCCGCAGCAGGTAATTTCACACTATACTCCTGTGATTTCAGGATGTTTATGAGAATATCGAGCACGACTTGTTTGTTCATGATTTTTGCAGCCTTTTACACTCTACACACCATACTCTATTATACATTGATTAATTCGCGCAGACGATCATCATCCATCGGGACCGGTGTCGTGGATTCTTCGCAGTTCATGATCGCGGTCGCAAGCTTTCGGTATACATCGGCGATTTTGGAATCTGGCGCTTTTTCAATGACTGAGAAGCCTTCTCGCTCGTATTTCTGCACGATGTCGTCCTTTGGTATAAATGCAACGAGTTCACTCCCAATTCCAGATGCAAACTTGGTTATGATCTCTTTTTCGCGTGTGACGTTTCTTGAATTGCAGATCACACCACTCAGCGGCATTTTTAGTTTTTGAAGTCCTTTTGCGATGTTGTTTGCAGCATAAATTGGCATGTATTCACCAGATGAGAGGATGTATGCCTCGTTAACCAGTTTCTTCTGAATTGGTGCCGCAAAGCCGCCACACACAATGTCGCCGGGCACATCATAGATCACGAGATCACTGTCTTTGATGGCGGATGTGACCTTTTGCAGTAAATTTACGGCGATGATGATGCCCCTGCCAGCGCAGCCGACTCCTGGTTCAGGTCCGCCAACTTCCACGCATTTAACGCCCTTATAACCTTCATTAACAATGTTTTCCTCGCATAGCTCAACCCCCTGGCGCATCAAGTCCATCACTGTTGGAATCCGCTTGCCGCTTAGCAGTGTGATTGAGGAGTCGCTCTTCGGATCGCATCCGATGATGGTGACCGAACGTCCTTCATCAGCACACGCTGCTGCAACGTTTGACGCTGTGCTGGACTTGCCAATCCCGCCTTTGCCGTAGATAGCTATTCTTCTTGCTCTGTACATGCATCCTCAAGTGCAGCGATGTATTCTCGATATGATGTGACCAGTTCGGTTGTTTTATCCATGAAAAGATGGATGCGCTCATAAAAATTAGACATGTACGCCTCATTGTCCTGATATTCTGATTCTTCCAACCCTGCTATTGATTTGGACACTTCTGAAAACTCTTTTTCGCCGGCGTCCACCGCATCCTGAAATTCAGATAAATTAGTTATATCCATGTCCGGTATTCTCGCCGGCAATGGTATTTAATGTAACCGGTGCGCGCAGTGCAGGGTGCGATTTACGAACCGCCAACTCACACGCTGGCAGGTGTTAGGGCTTGCCAGAAAACAATCTGTTAAAATTCGTGGCATTCGGCACATTCGTGAAATTCGTGATAAAATTAGCATAAAGGATCACGAATGGCATGAATGAATGAATGAATCGCACGAATGTCGGGGATGTAGCGTGACATCAGCCAACTTTGCTACTTTATTTTTCGGTAAGCACTTAGGTGCGTGTGAATATCAGTGATAGTAGTCGCTTTACACGTCTTAATATTCACCGCTTCTGCCCGGTGAGTTCGCCGCGCAGCGCGATTGATGCAGTGCTCAGGAATTCGGATTGCTTGTCTTCATCAAGGTTTCCGATCCTGGAGCGGATCGCATTCTCATAATGCCAGATCACAGTCTCATGATTGACCGGACCGTTTGAGGATAGTTCCAGTGCAAGCAGATCAAGAGTTGACAGATAGATTCTCGGTCCAAGATGTACTCCGAGCTTCCGCATTGCTCTTGTGGTACTTATAAGTGGGGAGTGCAGTTTTTTAAGGCGTGGTGCAAGATTCTTGTAGTAATAATCTGCGTGTTGGGCTATGATCCTAAGTTCGGTCTCTTTGTCAGGATAGTTAACCACGATCCGTGCGTTGAACCTGTCCAGAATGTGTTGTGGCACATCGGTGATGCCGGAGATGTCGTAGGGGTTCATGGTTGCGATCACGTTTGCGCGGAGTGGTTTTGTGAGCGGGGTTTTTGGGAATGATACCTGCCACTCTGCCATGATCTCGGTGAATATGATCAGCGTGTATTCGCTGAACCGGTTCAGCTCGTCTGCATACACAATTCCTGGTATGCTGCTTCCGTGCGCACGAAAAAGAGGTCCGGAGAGGATGTCCATCTCGCCTTCCCTGTACTTTCCGATGTCAAGGTCACCGATCAGGTCGCATGGGAGTGCATCATGGCTGCCGGTTACTCGCACATAAGGAACGTTTCCGATATCGGCTTTTAGTGATGCGATCATCTGGTTTACGGCAAGCGTCTTTGCCGTGCCGGGCGGTCCTTCTATCAGCAGATTGAAGCGGAGACCGAGTTTGATTGCCTCTGCGAAGAGGCGTAGGTAATGCTTCATCTCGTCCTGCCCAAATACCACAAGTTCAGTCATCATGCTGAATGTGGGGGTAGGTCGCCAAAAGGATTTCTATCAAATGTCTGGAAACGGTCAGAGTGAGTTTATCTATCATGTAGTTATAATTCCCCTACACAAAGGTGATATGAAAATGGTAGATATTGTAGAATCACTGGTTTCAGGCGGAAAAGCGACTGCAGGTCCTCCACTTGGTCCGTCGCTTGGTCCGCTTGGTATCAACATTAAACAGGTGGTCGATGACATCAACGTGGCGACAAAGGGATTTGACGGTATGCAGGTGCCGGTCAAGGTAATCGTTGATGCTAGTAAGAATGTGACTATAGAGGTCGGGGTACCGCCAACTCCTGCTTTGATCTTGAAGGAACTTGGGGTTGAGAAAGGCGCTTCAGATGCTGAAATCGTTGGAGATCTTACCCTTGAGCAGGTGCTGCGGATTGCACGCGTGAAACAGGACGGTGTTCTTTCTTACACGATAAAACAGACTGCAAAAGAGGTTATCGGTACGTGTGTGCCGATGGGCGTGACTGTTGAGGGCATGGAGCCAAGAGCTGCGCAGCGGGCAATCGATAGCGGGGAGCTTGAGATACCAGATGAGTCATGACCGTGACAGTCAGATATTAGAGGTTGCACGCGCAATCCTGCGAGAGGGTGTGATCTGCGACCACTGTCTCGGACGGCAGTTTGCGAAGCTGTCGACCGGCACGACAAATCTGGATCGGGGGCGTGCGATCCGTCTGGTGCTTGACATGATCGCGAGCATGAGTGCGGACAGCGATGAAGCGGATGCAGGTGCGGATACCGCGGTGCTGGGGCAGGGACCGGAAGTAGAACTGGAATCTGACACGGCTCCGGAGCCTGTTCATACCGGGGAACCCGGGCAAGCAAAACCGGAGCGGTGCTGGGTCTGCAACGGAGTGTTTGAGGAACTGGGCACGTGGGTGTCAAGGTCGCTTAAGGCTCTGGACGGGTGCGAACACGGAAATTTCCTTGTTGGAACACGGTTAAGCGGGCTGCTATCCGAGAACGAGGAGCTGCTGTGGGAGATTGTCGGGACCGATTATGCTGAGCCACTGAAATCCGAACTTAACCGCGAGGTTGGCAAGCGCATATCAGACACAACGCAAAAAGGCGTGGATTTCACAAAACCGGATGTTGTTGCCATGCTTGATCTTGCGGATGCAACGGTTCAACTGCAGATCAGGTCGGTTTACATCTGCGGCAGGTATAACAAGTTGGTGCGCGGTATCCCGCAGACCAGATGGTCGTGCAGTGCGTGCCGTGGGCAGGGATGTGAGGAATGTGGCTTTACCGGGCAGATGAATGTTGAATCGGTCGAGGAACTCGTTGCAACCCGTGTCATCGATGCATTGTCCGCGGTTGACACGGTCTTTCACGGAGCCGGGCGTGAAGATGTTGATGCACGTATGATGGGAAGCGGGCGCCCGTTCATCATCGAAGTAAGGGAGCCACGCACGCGCAGCACCGATCTTGCAGCACTTACTCAGGAGATCAACGAATACTGTGAGGGACGGGTTGCAGTCTCTGGTCTCACGTTCGTTGACCGCGAGATGGTCGGGAAACTAAAGTCGATGAAACACGACAAAACATATCTTGCAACGGTCTCGTGCGCAGGTGTGGATCAGGATGCGCTATTGCGGGGGCTTGACACCATAACCGGCACGATCAGGCAGCGCACACCATTAAGAGTCATCCACCGGAGAGCCGATCTGGTGCGGGTGCGGAAGGTGTATTCAACCATGCTTGAATCGTTTTCAGAAGGCTGTGCCGTGATCAAAATCGAGTGTGAGGCAGGGCTGTACGTGAAGGAACTGGTCTCAGGCGACGGGGGGCGGACCGTGCCAAGTTTAGCGGGCGCAACGGGCGCGGGTGTGGACATGGTAGTTACTGCGCTTGATGTGGTAGCTGTGAAGGACCCGGTTGAGTGAGTGGCTAACGCGTATGGGGTGATAGCTATGTGGAAACGGTCGTGGGAGCCCATGCCGCAATGCAGGAATTTTGTGGCTCCAAAAATCAGAGGGGTTTAGGGTGGTGTGGCATATATTGGGCGCATCACCCACCACTTTGCCAGACGGAAACCCGGCCATCACCCCCTATCAGGAATCTTCTGGCGTTCTATTCAGCGATCCGATGTCATTGATCATTGCCTCCACGTTGTCAGGGTCTGGCAGCATCAGGATGTTGCAGTTGATGTTTTGGTCCACAACATGCAGCGCGCTGTTAAAGACGATTGCAAGATCGCTCTCGCTTGCCCCGTCCATTGACTGGCTGATCAGGGCACTCAGCGTATCACATGCAATCGCCGGGGGACTCTGTGTCAGTTCCAGGGATAGGGCGTCTGCCATCACATCAATGAATGGTGATGTCAGGATGTTGCCGATCTCAAGTATTGCGGACTCCTGCATCTCGGTCAGGTAGTCCTGAGGATCGTCCTCATCCATTCCTGCAAGCATGATGTCAGCCATCTCGCGTGCGCTCTCAATTGAGAGAATTGTTAGCACTGTGCCTGACAACTTGCCGGAAAATCCCACATAAGCCCCCACAATCATGTCACCAGTCAGTTTCAGGATGTCCGGGATGCTTTTGATTGTATCTACGTGGACTGCGGAGACATCCATCTCAACATCCATGCAGAGCATCTCAGAGAGCGACTCCATCACCATAGACGCGCTGTTATCGCCCATCTTCTTTAATGATTCAAGATTTTCAAGTTCAACCATAATTACTCCAGATTATCGAACATCAGCTGCATCTTATCAGGATCAGGGAGCACCAGAATGTGGCAGTCAATATCCTGATCGGTGACGCGGATCGCGCTGTTGAAGACCACGGCAAAGTCCCCTTTCTCAGATGCCCGTGCAAGGGAGGCATCGATGATCGATGGGACATAGTCACATACATACGCAGGCGGCGTCTGGTCAAGCCCCATGCCAAATTCGTCCGCCCACACATCAATGAACGCGGATGTGATGATGTTTCCAATCTCTTCAACTGCTGACTGCTGCATCTCTGTTAGCACCTCGTCTTCGGTAGGTGTGTCACCCATGCCTGCCAGCACGATATCAGCAAGATTCCGGGCAGATGGAATTGAGAGCAGTGTTAGCACCGCACCCGGAAGTTCGCCGGTGAACCGCACAAAGAGCCCGATCATCGCGTCATCGGTTATGCCGATGGTCGCCGGGATCTGCTCGATCTCGGTCATGTTGACAGCTGAGACCTCCATCACCACTTCCGTGCCGGTCATCTCGGCGAGTGATTGAACCGCTCTCTCTGCGCTCTGGTCACCCAGTCGTTTCAGCCCTTTTAGGGTATTCATCCCGATCATGACTATTAACCCAGCAGGCTCTCGACTTCCTTGATGACGCTTGGTCCCTGGAATGGCTTGGTGATATAGCCCCTGGCGCCAGCTTTGATCGCCGCTTTCACCTTCTCATCCTGCCCGACAGACGTGCACATGATGATCTTTGCGTCAGGATGTTTGTTTGTGATGTTGCTTGTTGCAAGTATTCCGTCCATGTGCGGCATCACGATGTCCATCATCACGAGGTCAGGAGTCAACTGATCATACATCTCAACTGCCTCCACCCCGTTTTCGGCTTCTCCTACGATGTTGTGTGAAGCTGCAAGCACTTTTTTCAGGAGTGCCCGCATAAACTTCGAATCATCGACAAGCATTATGTTTGCGATACTAACCCCTCCTTATTCCTTATATCTGCATTTTCTTGTTCACTATATTTCTACCTTTCGGCGTAAGCTTGACATCTTTCCGGAGGCGGACCAGTTCCACAAGCCCATATGACAGTAGTTTGTCATAGATCGATTCTATCTGATCCACATTCAGCTCTTCCATGAATGTGGGCACCTCGAGTGCGGAGACGCCGGAATATAGCGCGACCAGTATCTCCTCCTCAGTTTCAGCGATCGTTGCATCAGACGCTGAGTCTGTTGCACTGTCGCTTGCATGACTGGATATCACCCCCTGCTCGCGCAGGTGGTCATTAATGTACTCTATTAGTGAGTTCTGAATTCCTGATAATATGAATGTGTTATATGTGTTTTCGCTGTCAGAGTGTTTGATGTTTGCAATCTGCTTCACTTTACCGCCGATATTCGGACTCTCGGTCTGCACCATCTCGATGTTATTCATCAGGATCTCGACATTACCTGCCTTGCGCTGGATGACTAGTTTGTCTGCCGCGCCACCAGGCGTCCATGCGATGTTAAGAAGTCCCTGCACCCACTGGACGCCGTCCTTAATCACTCCGCCAACCTTTGCAGGGTGCAGAATATACACCGGCTTCTTATTTAGCCGCAGGAACATGATGTACTTCTTCAGTTTCTTCAGTTGCGCAGGCTGCCCTGTGATCGCGACCGTTACCTCCTTGTTTTCGGCAACGTACGTGATAGCGATATAATCCGAAACCGATGTTCCGAGTTGTTTCTTTGAAATCTCCCTTCCAAGACTTGAGATCGCTGCAAGTGGGACGCCTTTCTTGTTTTTGCCCTGCATGAGCCATATGCCCCCGTAAGTGAGCACAACCTTGCACGGCATCCAGTTTGCCTGTTTGGCATACGTCTCTATGAAGAGGATTTTGCCATCCAGCCATGTGACAATCTTTTCTTCGCCCATGTTACTTTCTGTATATCCGTTCTTTGTTATTCACGGGTGAAAATTTGTCTTTCGCATCGCCGACCAGTGTCTCGGTCTTTCCCATGACAAAATACCCGCCATCAACCAGTGATTTATAGAAATTTACGAACAACGTCTCTTGTAGCTCCCTTGAGAAGTATATCACAACATTCCTGCAGAATACCACATCTATCATCGTTTGTGGTCGGTCATTGATCAGGTCGTGTTTCCTGAACGTAACCATCTTTCTGTTGGGTGCTATCACCTGATATCGCCCATCATCAGTTTTTTCGAAATACTTCTTCAGGTATGTGGACTTGACGCCTTTTAGGATGTCGGGGTTGTATATCCCTTCGCGCCCCCTCTGCAGGGATGCGTCGTCGATGTCTGTTGCAAGGAGTGTGATCTTGAAATTCTTGATCTTCGGGCCGAGTATCTGATCAAGCAATATCGATATTGTGTACACTTCAGACCCATTGGAACAGCCTGCACTCCATATACGCAGGTTGTTCTGCTTTTTTTCCTGTTTTTCTTTGATAACCGATCTTAAAACGCCCTCAACTTCCTTGAACACGCCGATGTCCCGGAAGAACTCGGTGACATTGACGGTGAGCACGTCCAGCAATACCTGGTACTCATCCGAAACCGTGTCAAGTGCCTTTATGTAATCCCGGTAGGTCTTCGTTCCTGTGGCACGCATCCTGATGGCAAACCTTCGCTTCAGATACGGGTCCTTATACTGGTTACAGCTGAAATGTTTGTCCCGGGATATCTTATCCTTTAATTTCTCGAAATCATCCATCTAAATCACCTTTGATCCTTTGGCAATCGTTTTTATGACGTATTTCCCGTCATTTGTATGTAATTCAACGGTTCTTCCATAATTCAAACCAACGTCCTCAGAAAGCAGCCTGATTCCTTCCCGTTTCAGTTTTTCTTTTACTGCGGTAACGTTGTTATCACCAACTTGTAGAAACGAACTGCTATCCTTCGCGCAGGCAAACATGTGTGCCCCGCCCGCGATCTTGGCAGTTATATTTTTTTTAATGGCGTGTTTCTGGATCATCTTCTGAAGAGTTATGTCAACAGCCGTATCCGCATATTTCATAGGGTTAAGGTCACCGACGTTGCTTTTGCTTGTGGTGCGTTTGCTGTTCGGGAGCATGATGTGCGCAAGCCCGCCCACATGAGTCTTTGCATCATAAAGCGCTATGCCGACACATGACCCAAGCCCGATAGTGATCAGCACCCCGGGCTCAGCAGCCACTTTTAGATCAGCCATTCCCACTTTGATGATCTCCGGCATTCCAACGTCCTTCTTATTCTTTATTCGTAGAGTTTTATTTCAATGTTCACTACAACATCGAAGCAACGTCCAGTATCATGATTACTTTACCGTCACCAAGGATGGTAGCGCCAGCAAATCCTTTGACGCCCGCAAGCATTCCGCTTAACGACTTGATTGCAATTTCCTGCTGTCCAATCAGCGAATCCACCACCAATCCCACTCGCTGACCTCCGCGGTCCACCACCACCGCGGTAACCTCTTCGTGCCCGTTTTCAGATACGTTCCCGAACAGATCATGCACCCACATAAGTGGCAGCACACTTCCACGCAGCGTTATCAGTTTCTGCTGCCCCATCATCCGGATACTGGCAGTCGGCACGGCTATTGTTTCAAGAACGCTGCTGATCGGCACGGCATACACGTGCTGGGCGACCTCGACGAGCAGTGCCTGGATGATTGCCATTGTGAGCGGAAGTTTCAGTGTTACGGTTGTGCCAACACCAACATCCGATTCAAGAGAGACACTTCCACCAAGTGTTTCGATGCTGGTCTTTACGACATCCATCCCAACACCTCTTCCGGAGATATCGGTGATCGCATCTGCCGTGGAAAAGCCCGGTGCGAAGATTAGCATCAGCGCACTTTCATCACACATCATATCGGCTTCTTCCTGACCTATGAGTCCCTTGTCAATCGCCTTTTCTCGCAGCTTAGCAGGATCAATGCCACCACCATCATCAACCACCTTAATGTCAACATGATTCTTTTCCCTGCGTGCGATCAGCCGGATAACCCCTCTTGCGGGTTTACCTGCACTTTCTCTCGCATCCGCAGATTCGATGCCATGATCAACACAGTTTCTGATCAGGTGCACCATTGGCTCCCCGATCTCGTCAAGCACGGTCCGGTCAAGCTCGATATCCCTGCCTTCAAGGACCACTTCAATCTCCTTATCCTTCTTCTTTGCAAGGTCCCGCACCATTCGCGGGAACCGGTTGAATACCTGATCAACAGGAACCATTCGCATCTGCATGACCTCATCACGCAGATCATTGGTCAGTCTGTCGATGTTTGACACCGTTTCATCAAGTTCTTTTATTTGATGGGTGGATTGAATCTCTAAAAGCCGGATTTTGTTAATGACAAGCTCTCCGACCATGTTGACAAGCGCATCCAGCTTTTCTATGTTGACACGCACGCTCTGCACGCTTCGCACGACACTCGGCTTTTTCGCGCCCGCCGCAGGTGTTTTCTGCACAGCAGGCGATGCTTTCGGCGTTGCTTTGGCTTCTGATTCCAGTGTGCCTTCTGCCGCTGGTTTTACAGCTGGTTCTGCCGCTGGTTCTGCCGACTCAATTATTGCCGGTATTATGCCTACCTTTGAAACCTCGTTAACACGTTCAACCGACACCTGAATCGCATCACCATCTTCTTCAGTGCCAAAGATCACATCAAAACCCTGCTCAAATCCCCCGTCCTCTATCGCATCAGCATCAGGTACGGTCGCAAGGATGTCCGCATGATCCCCAATGCACTTTAGCACCATCAGCGCACGAACCGATTTCAGTGCGCAAGTATCTTCAAGATCAATCCGCATTTTAAATACGGAGAGACCCTGATTAATTGCATCATTCGCTATTTCCCGATCATATTTACTTAACAAAAGTGCATGCCCTACTCCGGACGGTCCCTCCAGCGCATCTGCAGGTGCAGGCGGTCCGGCTCCAGCAGGTTCTGCTGGTGCCACCGATTCTACCTGCGCTCCAGCACCTCCTTCTTCGATCAACAGACCATCGAGCTGGCCCACCAGATTCGAAACATCGACACTGCTCGGCGAATCAGCATCGATCTCATCAATCATAATCTCAAGCAGGTCAAAACAATCAAACGTCGTATCCAGCACCACTGATGTTACGGCAGTCTTGCCGTTCCTGATCGCATCAAGGACATTCTCCATTTGGTGCGTCAGTTTATTCAACTCCATAAAGCCCATCGTCGCAGATGAACCTTTCAGAGTGTGTGCTGCTCGAAATATGTTATTCAAAAGATCCATATTGGACGTATCGTGCTCCAGATCAAGCAACGATTGATTTAATATCTGTAAGTGTTCCCTTGCTTCATTCACAAACTCTTCCTTATACTCCGCCATATCCGCATCCATTTCATAACCCCCGTTTCAATGTTTCCGTTTTGATTATATTAACATTTCCGTAGTACCTCTGCCGGTATCTTTGACAGCGGCACAACCCGATCCACGCACCCGGTCTTGTACGCTTCCTGCGGCATGCCATATACCACACAGGATGCTTCGTCCTGTGCAATGGTGGCGCCATTGTTCTTCTTGATCACTTCGATGCCGGTTGCACCATCTCGCCCCATTCCCGTCATGATCACCCCGATCATTTTTGATTTGTAAACCTCAGACGCAGTGGACATCATCGGATCAACCGCGGGTCTAACCCCATGTACCTTTGGGTTCTTGTTCATGTGAACCTTGCCATCTTTACCCACCGTCATGTGGTAATCACCCGGAGCAAGGAGCGCAAGTCCTGGCTCAAGTTTGTCTCCTGCACTTGCTTCCTTGACCCTGATCGCAGAAGTGTCGTTCAGCCGCTCTGCAAACCTCGCTGTAAAATCAGCCGGCATGTGCTGCACAATCAGCATCGGCGGAGTGTCTGCCGGGAATTGAGGGATGATCTCTGCAAGCGAAGCAGGACCTCCTGTGGACGTACCGATCGCAATAATCTTCTTACCTGCGCTAGGCGTGTATTTCAGTGGTTTTGCCGGTGCACTCTTCTTCTTTGGCATCAGCGTCCGGGGGGTTGACTGAGCTGCAGCTTTCACCTTCTCAAGCAATATGCGCTGCACCTTTTTCACGTCAAGCGAGATTGCTCCTGATGGCTTCTGCACATAGTCAATCGCACCGCGACTAAGCGCGGTCAGTGTGGCATCAGCACCCTTCTGCGTCAGCGTGCTGAGCATGACCACCGGCACAGGGCATTCTTTCATGATGTGCCCAAGAGCAGTGAGTCCATCCATGCGCGGCATCTCGACATCCAGCGTGACAACATCCGGCTTTAATTCTTTTACTTTTTCGATAGCTTCGATTCCGTTTTTTGCGATACCGCATACCCTGATACGCGGGTCAGACTCCAGCATATCTGACACGATCTTTCGCATGAACACCGAATCGTCTACAACCAGTACTTTCAAATACTCACCCCATTACTATATCCGGCGTCCATTAATAAAAACCTTATCCGTGGTTGAGGTTGTGTATGTGTTTGAATGCGGCGATCAAAACCACAAGATTTCATGAGATTAAGTAGCCGCGCACGAATAACCTGTGCATTCAAGGCAATACCTCTCAAAACTACTTCTTACTATCCCGTTTCACCACAAAATTCGTAATCTCTGTGCCCTCCGGGTCCTCTGTGGTTCAATCTATGAGATAATCTAAAGAATATATTATAAAAAAATAATGAAAAGTCTCCTGTTTTAGGTGCCTGAGTAGTTATGGTCATTCAATCAATTCATCCGCAATCCCCACCATATCCCAAAACTCCGCCGGATCCGGCTCAGATTTCGCGAATTCAACGAGCTCGCATCGGTTGAAATATTCTTTGACGTTCTGAACGTCCCGATTATTATTTTCCAGCAAACACACAGTCTCTATTCCAGTTAATTCCCTGTTGTCTCCGAATTTATGCGAAAAATAGAATCTCAGTGCTTCTGACACTTTTGCGTACGCCTCTTTCTCGTCCCCACGCTCAAAGAGACTCCGCGCTTCATTGAGCATCCCTCCGGAGACGGCAACATAATTTATCTCTGTGCTTTCGGGTTTTTCCACTGGTTGCACCGGTGTTTCCCGGGTTTTATTCAGGTATTTCCTGTAAACAAGCCAGCTAGCAACACACGCCACACATATAATTAGAGCGAGCATTAGAATCCACAACAGGTCGTCCCGGTCCCGTCCGGATTCGCCAACGATTACGACGTTCTCAATTGTCCCATTAACATAATCCGCGCAAACCTCCCTCTTCTCGCCGTCTTCACCCCCATAAGGGACTGTTACTTGCGTTTGGTTCTGCGAGAGCTGATCAAACGCAGCGACACCTCTCTTAAATCCACTCTTGTTCAGCTCGTGATCCAGCCGCTGAAACTCGGGGTTCTGCTCCAGTGCAGCCATTATTACGCCCTCATCCTCGCTCGTCTGAGACATTAGTTCCTGCATGCTCCCGTTATCCATACTGCCAGTGAGGCGTGCCGTTTCGCCATCTGGCTTCTGGTATCCAAGCTCGAAGTCTCCGGTGTTGTTTGAGATCGGGTTTACGGATGCATTCGTGAGATTATAACCATTGTTCAGCAATTCCTGGTGTTTCTTCTGGAACTCCTGGTTCTCTGCGATCTGTTTCTTGAATTCATCCCCCATCTGCTGTTGTTTCTGCATCTCCCTCTGCATCTCTTCTTTGATTGCACCGGTGTTCTGGTTCATCTGATTGTTCTGAACTCGATCCCCTGGATCTCCTTCCTGCTGATTTTGCTGCCCCTCCCCGCCGGTTCCTGTCAAACCTCCAATCTGAACACTTGCTGAGCTTCCCGAACTGTATGATGTTGAGCGTATGCTCTGCCCACCGCACTCGTAGATCGTTGTTATGCCCTGTGCCTGCCCCTGCACTGCTGTGCCATTAACCGTTATATCAAGGGCGTTTGAGGTCACGGTCTCCTTCTTTCCGGTTTTGGGACTGGTGTATGTGATCATTGCCGGTTCAAGCGTGTAGCTTCCGGGCGCGTACGGCTTGATTGGCTCGTAAGCAAGCGTTGTTTCTCTCTGACTGGGGAGCGTTCGCTCGAGACACTGGATATCAAGTCCGTTGTTCCCAAGCACGTTCTTGTCGACGAGTTGTATGGGGATTTCGGTTTCAAACGGGTTTGTGAACCTGATCAGGATTGTCACATCATCGCCAACCTGAATATCGGTGTTTTCAACGGTTTTCTCGATTGTGAGGGTCTCTGCAAGAGCGCACTGGGTGATGAGAACCAGTGCGACCAGTGCTGCCAGTAACAATCTTCTCGGTATCATGTTTACAATTTACCTAATCTCATTTTTAGTGATTGTGCCAGTGTGCAAGCAATCGTCTAGTGGTTCCAGTGGCGCACTGGTATTCTGCATCCGGCAATTGCTTAACGCGTTGGCGAATTTGACTTACCAGCGGTATCCTAATAAAGATGCCGAGATAATCGAACGCCTTTGATTCGGGAGAAGCGATCACGTATCATGCAGGTCGCCTGCCAGATTTGAGGGTGAATAAGCGTGTCTTGCGGTCCTAACTCCGGTGCTTTTCCGGCTATTCGTAAGGGGAATTGATGATCAGCTGGTCGATTGTGGATTTCATGTTCACTCTGGTCTTTGAAGGATATTTTCTATAGTATCAATAAGCGACGTTAAGTCGCAATGGACTGTTTCCCAGACGATGTGCCGATCAACGACATCATATTCATGTATCATGATATTGCGCATGCCAATCAGATCACTCCATGGCAAATCAGGATAATCCTCATGAGTCTTAATCGATATCCGCCGGGCCGCCTCTCCCATTATCCCCAGCCTGCGGATTACGGCGTCCTGACACTGAAGGTCGCCCAAGAACTCGTTTTTGTCCATCCCAACGACATAATCCAAAGCGATTTTTGCCGATTCCAGAATGTCTGTTAAGTATTCTCGATCACGCTGCATAGATAGCCTCTGCTGAATTTAAGATAGCATCCCTGCGAATGTGATTGCAGCTCGATTCGATGCCCCGACGGCTGACTATATCAACATCACGTCCAAAGATTTGCTTGAGTTCGTTCTGCATATGGACAAGATCGAATAACTTGTGTCTCGCATCTTCCTCGAAGGTGACGAGTACGTCTATGTCGCTATCGGGTTGGAAGTCGTCACGCAAGACAGAGCCGAAGAAGGCGAATTTGTGTATCTGCCACTTTTCGCAGAATCTGGCGATCTTCTCTCTATGACGCTCGATCTGTGCCAGGGTCATCGTTCTACCTTTGACCAATTGTAACTACTCACCCCCATTAAAACACTATCAAGAGGCTTTGCATGTACTCTAAACTTTACTGCTGTTCGGTCTTGTGATTTGGTGAAATCGACTGCGGAAGACTGTGGCGGTCAATGCTTCTCAAAAAGCAAGCAAACGACTTTTCGCTATCGGTATCCCCGATTGGAGGGGGTGAGTAGTTACGACCAATTCTTCATTCATACCGCACCATCTTCTGGTTCATAATCCTTTTGATGAATGGATCTCCCATCCGGATCCTGTGTTCCATTTCATCTGATGTTCGCACAATAATGTCCATAAGCAGAAATATTGGTCTTGCAATCCTGGAGATCTCGGCTGCTTTGCGGATGGGTGAGCCATCGACGTCCATAACGACCAGAATATCTGGATCGCCCTCTCTTGTTGGCTGCAAGCGGATGTTAGGAACACTCATTCTGGAAATGCCCCCGCCCCCTCAATCTCGTCACTGTATTTCAAAAGACCATATCCGTTTGGTGGCAACTCGTACAGGCTTTTAGAATCCTGTGATGATAGCAATCTCTCGTATGTTAGAAGAAAGTGCTTTTCTACGAAGTCGATGTGATCAACATCGGTCTGTCCTAATACAAGTTCACCAGCGTGAACCCAGCCAACGTCGCAAGAATTGACAACCTCGTGAGCTTTTCCGTTTGTAATTGTTCGTGCCTGTCGAGTCCGAGAGCAATATGAAAATACGAAAACAGCATCAGTTCCCGGAACCCAATCTTCAGGATACTTTGCTAGCAGCTCTCTCGCCTCCGAATCATGTTTCGCTATTGTGAAAACAATACCACTTGGGCTCGCGGCGACCGATACGTCAACGTCACTCACGTAAGAATGAAAACCCAAAAGGTGTATTCGACCAGTTATATGTTGCTTGATGCGGAGACGCACCACTATCGAAATGTCACCATAATTGTGCTTATGAGGCTGACGTTCAAAGACTGCACGCATCTCCCCTAACTCCAGAACTCGTTCCCCAATCTCGAGCGTAAGTTCTGCATCAGTGGCTAGCACAGGAACAAACGGCTCAACTCCACCGACGAAAATAGACTTTAAATTCACTAGCGCAGGCTCTAACCCCTCGTCCTCGTGGGCCGTCCCCATCTGCTGGGCAACTTTCTTTATGAGCTGCTCATGCGTTAGTGGTTTGCCGGCAGCGACCAGCGCTTCACTATCCTTAATGACTTCTTTTAAAGAGTAGCAATATGGGGTGAGATGAGGATCGCCCTTACCCCCTCTTTGAATCGAAATGATCGAGAAACGCAGTCCTCTTGCAAGTGGATGATCTTGTTTGAGCTTGCCCGGCACATGAAGAAATATACTGTCATCTACTCCAAGTTCCTTGGTTAGTCGCCAGAGCAGCCCTTCGGTGCTACTGGAAAAACACACCAATGTGCGTAACTCGGCAGAAATGACTTTGAGATGGCTAGCACTTCCCCCCTCTTTGTGCAGATGCTCTCTCAACAGAAACAGGTGAGCGTCAAGATCCAGCAGTTTCTGTTCAAGAGTCTTTGGGACTCTTTTGGTCATATCGCACCTCCTGTTGCATAATGCCAAATGAGTTCAGTTCCAAATCCGGGAAGCTGTTTTCCTCCTTCCGTTCTGCCTTTGCCAAACACCTCATCCATAATAATCCTCACATAGCGCCCAATATGCCGATAGGTGTGTACGTAAATAGAACCATTTTTAGCCAAAAGTCGCTTCATCAGTTGCAGTCTATGATAGAGCATATCCAGAAACGAATCGATCCCGTCCGCCCAGATGTCCTTGTACGCAAGTCGCTCGATCACAGATGGTGATTTCGTGACAGACCCGCCATAGTAGTTTTCGCCAGTCCAGAACAGCGGATCGATGTAGATAAGGTTGATTTTTACCCCATAACCCTGCGAGAGCAGTGTATGCATCGCAAGGAGATTATCGCCCCAGATTAATCGGTTGGTTCTGGATTTGTCAATCTCCAGATGGGTGAGGTCTTCTGTGAAATATGAGAGCACAGTCGGGTCGTGGTGTGGATTCGGAATCACGACTTCTGCAGTCTGGAATTCGATATCCCTCGGGTTCGGGGCTCGACCGGATTTACTGTCCCGGACACGGCATGCAGAGTCTTTTTTTCGGTGGGAATGGTCGTTGTTTGGCATGGTCAGACCTTTTGATTTAAGAACTCATCTCCTCCTATTGGTGTTGGACAGAATGGTCCCAATTCTCGCAAAAACCTACTGGTTTGTACCTTCGCCACGTTTCCACTAACATTATATTTTATTTTCATTCGTTTTGCCATGCTGTTATTCATATACAATACACTACTCAGAATCAAGATTTTCTTTGTTCTGGTTGTGCCAACGTAAAACAATCTTCTGTTCTCTTCAAGTTGCCGCTGCTGCTCATCAAGCGTTTCTTTTTCATCGATCGATGGTATTAATCCTTCTATACAGGATGCAATGACAACCAAATCTGCCTCGAGCCCTTTTGCGTTATGGAGACTCATAATACTGATTTCTGTTCTTTCATGTGAAATCACTGGATGGGTCAATTCTTCTATCAATCTTTTCAATAATTCTTTGGGCGTGGTATTTTTCTCTACCATCCCCAATGCAACTTTTCTTAATTGTGAACATTCGTCTAGATCTTCTGGAAATAGTTGGTTAACCAATTCTATACCAACCTCATCTCCGATATCTGCCTTGATCTCGATCAATTTTGAATATCGATCGATCAGTGGCTGACATCGCTCCAACTGCAATGTTCCACATCTCATCTTCTCAAGCGCACTGCTTGGAGAATCACCACTCTGCTCACAATGCTTACGCAATACAGAATATGGCTTTTCACGCCAATTCGATTTTGACCCATCTAGACTCAGCCAATAGCGTAAAGCCACCCTATCATAGGGATCAGCTATAAGATTCAAAAGAGTGAATCGTTCCTGAGCAATCTCTTCTTTAAGCAGATCATCACCATAATAATTGATCACTTCAAGGTTCAAATTTCGTAATTCTTCAAAAGTCATATTTGCGATGTCTCCCCTTTGCAAGTATCAAAATTTTGCCCGTCTC
>RXIK01000124.1 GCA_004211975.1 Methanosarcinales archaeon
GTCTCGCCCATAACACCAGGGTAGTCGGATGCCCAGTAGAACTTGACCTTTTTACCCTCGTCGAGCCGTCGCTTTAGTTCCCATTTGAACCGCTGCATTTTCAAGCCCGCGAACTCCTCGATTCGGTGGAGATCAACGTCCGGCTTTGTCTCAAGGTATCCTGCTTTTTCGGCTGCTTGGATTAGCTCAACGCCCTTCGCAGTCCTTCCCATGAGCGTTGTCCAGCCCTTGCCAGATCCCATGAACCCTGCTGAGATGTCTGAGAGTTTGGAGACTGCATCCCTGCATATCACGCAGCCTTCCTGAACACAGCCCGCGTTCCAGAGCTCGTTGAGGTCAAACTCGTAACTGTCGGAATCGGTCGTCACAACCAGTTCGTCGAGGTGTATGACGGCTCTTCGGACGTCGCTTATGGCAACACCTTTTTCTTTCATGAACTCTGCTAGCTTGTCGTAGTTGAAGTTCTCGGTGCAGAACAAGCCGATGACGTATGCGATGTTCGGAACCTTGATCTTCTCGCCGTTCTCACCAACCTCAAAGCCGTGTGACGTCATGCCAGGGAAGAACTGGGTCTTCCGAATCCCGTAGACGTGGCATGGCAGCCCGACAACAGCGGCATTTGTGATGTCGCCTGCGTCCTTGATTGCGGAGAGAACCGGAATTGCGGAGTATTTTGAGCCAGCTGAATCAAGCAGTTCATCTTTTGACCGAACAACTCGTGAACTTGGTTTTCCTGCGTCACCGGTTGCGATCACGCCATCGATCAAACCATTGTCCATGCAGTATGAGAGAAGAGCGGTTACAGCGCCGCCGTCCTGTCCAGCCTCCTGTATAGCGGGATCGGTTGCTCGTGCTGCAACAAGTGTTTCGTACTGTCCGAGCAGTGCTGGTGGTTTTGCTTTGAATCCAAAGATGTTCGGACCGATTTTTGATGCAAAGGTAACCACGCGCTGGCAGACGTCCTTACAAGCGCCCTGACCGTTTCTCGGACATTCTTCCTTAAGCGCTGGACCGTCTTCCCGAAACTCAATTCTGTCGTTTGGACAGACCGCGGCACACGCGCCGCAGAATGTACATAATCCCGCGTCGACGACTTCGTCTCGCAGGAACCATTTATATTCTTCGTTTGCCATGATATTTGCCCCTTGTAGAGTTCTGTTGCATATTATGCTTATATCTTTCCGTTGTTCACACCCCTATATAAAGATTTCGTAATAGCGTTACGGATTTCGTTACACAATATTTTTATACCGTCAAGACATAGTGCTAACTATGGAAGATCATCACAATCAGGGAATTCGGTGCTGGCGAAAAGAGTCGTGTGAGGGTCTACTTGAAACACTGGCAGTCGACGACATTGATATGAAGATCATCCGGATATTAAGCGAGAACGCGAGGATGAGTAATGTCGATATCGCAAACAAGATCAGTGTGAGTGAAGGAACGGTCAGACGAAGAATTACCGAGATGGCTAAAAATGAGGTAATCGAAGGTTTCATCTTGCTCCTTGATTGTAAAGAAGCGAAGAAGTGTGTTAAGGCATTTATAAGTATGGAGATCGCCGATTCAGACCTGCAGAGCGTTGCGGACGAACTGCTTAATGATCATGAGCGAATCATCGCCCTGTATCGCACAAACACACGATTCAATCTCTTATGTGAGGTCATGTTCAGGTCTATCATCGAATTACAGGAGTTTATCGACCGATACCGCAAAATCGAGGGTATCATAGACTCAGATGTAAAAATGGTGATCGGATCGTACAAGAAATGCCTGTGGACCGGAATATGAGCCTCTGACACAAGCGCTGCGATCTTAACAGGAGACCGCGTGATCAGGACCGGATCCGGACTCAACGGTAGAATAGAACTCGTGATCTTTTGGTTATTGTTTTAGGTCGCGAATGAACGAACACCACAAATTTGTTCGCATAAATAAAATAAAAAGTGGATGGACAAAACCATCCATCCCTCCATCTCAATCGATTCAGTCTCGTCTCTGCAGCAGATACGCTACAGCCATAAGCCCGCCAAGTGCCGGAATAACCCCGAAACCTGGTGTAGATGCGGCTGATTCGTCTGCACCTGCACTGGCTCCGGTCCCTGTTCCTACTTTCGCATTGAAATCAGCGAGATTCAGGCTCTCGCCCGGTTTTGTTGCGCTGATCAAGTTTCCGGATGCGTCCTTCTCGACATCGTATCCGAGCGCCTCAAAGTCGATCTTGTGGTCTTCGTGGCAGTCCTTGCACGTCAACGCTTCGTCCTTTGGCGAGACCCCGTGGAAGAGTCCCATGTACCGTGCAGTGTCCACGTACTGAACCGGGTCGTAAATCTTGCCTGTCGCCACAAAAATCGCTTTAGTCATGTTGCCGGTCTCCTTAACAGTCTTGTGCCTGTACGGCAGCAGGTGCGTACCATTCCATGACTGTCTTCCCTGATGAAACCTTGCTGCGTATATCTTTGATGCGGGATCGCCGACTTCGCCAACAGGCTTTGCCAGCATCACGACACCATCATCACCACGCACAACCGGATCTGCAAGATCAACGATCTCAGACATCCGGTTCCACCAGACATGAATCGGTGCGGGTTTGCTCTCGCGAACGGTCGTCAGGTGATACGGGTTTCCCTCGCCAAGATGTGTGTCTTCCCAGTCGCGTGACATCTCAACAGTCTGCACCTTGCCATACTCTGTTACGTGACATGCGGTGCAGTAGAGCCGATCCGTGTGCTGGTTGTACATCGAGCCCTCGTAATGCGGCTCTTCGCCGTGACACCGGTCATCGTCACAGGTGACCGGTACATCGGTATCATCGATACGCAGGTCCATGCCCCTGCCTGATACATGATGATTCACGAACGTGTGACAGTCTTGACATACCATGCCAGTGCCTATGTGAACATCAAGGTCTCGCGGGACCTCTGCCGCACCCATCGCAAGTTCGAGATTGCCTCGCTTATTGTTGTCCCCACCACTTGCCAGTGCATGGCAGCGCAGACACATCTCACGCGTTGGCGTTCCAACATTCCGGGCTGCCGCAGTCGCATCAATCGATGGATCGGGTCCTGACGCGGTCTTCTTGTAATTCGGTGCGTGGCAGATCAAGCAGTCTATATTCTCAACTGAAAAATCGTATTCGGGTAAGCCATAGCCAGCGTGACACTTTCCACATAGGGCTTCATTCGATTTCACGGCGATGCAGAAATCGTTTATACCAACGAGTTTGCCTGTTGGCTCGCCTTCCTTTCCAACAACGTGTGTCGCCTCGCCCATCCACGTGTTGTGGACTGACGTTACGAAGTCCTCGCCTTCCTGCTGGTGGCACGCAAGACATGTTTCAGAACCGGTGTATTCATCGATGTAGTCATGCGTTCCGGCGGATACAGTCGGTACGGTTGATGAGATCAGCAGACAGAAAAGCAGAAGAACAGAGAACCTCGCCGCTGTGATATGGTGCAGGGAGGTGGCGGTCGCATTTTGTGTATTCATTGTCAATTCATCCTTCTGTATATCAGTGTAGACGTTACGGTTTTAGTAGTTATACCTACGTTATACAGAATATCATTACGATAAACTATTTAAATCTTTGGCGACATTCGCGGTCAGAGCACCCCGTGTATTCGCCTCTGGTCTCGGTTTTCACGACAAGAAATAGGAACACAGACCCGCGTTCAAGTAGATGGTGTGGAACTCGTGCAGGCTCTCGATAAGTTGGTCTGCAACAACCTCCTCTCGCTCATCGTCGATCCCAACTACGTCGCAACCTAACAGTATGCAGAAGAAGGTATTAACCGGAGTTTTACGCAGAGTTTCAGGAGCCCCCCCGCCAGGGTTTGTTACGCTGATCAAGTTTCCCGATGAGTCAGTCTCAACATACTATCCGGACACCTTAAAGTCAATAACACGCGCATCAGTGCGCCCCGAACAATAAAGTCGCAAAAATATATGCTTAATAACTCGGGTGGCAGGAACTACAAAATTACACAGTCTGCGAAGCCATCTTCACACCGTGGTTTTTCGCCTCAGCTAAACACGTGCCGATGTGAAAATCGACAGTGTCCTCACGCGATATGTGCCGTATAGGTATACCAGTGTAACAGATTGTTGGCATATAAACACCGCCTCATTATTCCCAAACTATAACAATCCAATTCCTTCGGTGGAATGCACGGATGGTTAGCTCGCGTCTCTCAAACCACTTGCACAAACTCGAGTATCTTCTTATCGTCAGCCGCAACCTTCGACATCGTCTGATCGACAGTTCCACCGAAGACTTTGCTATGATACCACTATTCATCGGCGCTACGTACGTTTTGCCATTCGACTTCTTATACACCGCAACAGAGCATGGCATCATCCGCATCGAGTAGCCCTGATGCACACTCTGGCTGACACATCTCGATCACCTTGACCCTGCCGATATTTCCGGATCCTGCATCCAGGATGGATTTTTGGAAGTCGTACGTCTTCGGAACCTTCCATCCCTCGCTTTTTGCATTCGCGATTATCGTATCAACAGGTGTATGGAGTCGTAAGGATTCTTTGCCTCGTGAATCATCCTCCCGGGTGCTGCCATTTTCATTACAAACATCACGGCGATTACGCCGAGAACGAATCCGCCGAGCGTGGTGATTGCTGGTTTTGTTCTGTTATCTTCCATGTTTTCCTCCGGTATCCTCTCATTTGTGTTAGTTATGTCATTCGTGCCGGTGAAACCATCCTGGTTCCGGTTTCAGATCACGAGTCAACGAGGCAATAAAATAAAAAAGAGTGAATGGACATAGCCATCCATCTCACAATCCCGATTGATTCAGTTCCGCCTCCGCAGCAGATACGCTACAGCTATAAGCCCGCCAAGTACTGGAATAATCCCGAAACCTGGTGTGCATGTGGTTGATTCATCCGGACATGCGCAGGTTCCAGTATCTGTGTCGCCATTCGCACGGAAATTGGCAAGATTCAGGCTCTCGCCCGGCTTTGTTGCACTGATCAAGTTTCCTGATTCGTCCTTCTCAACATCATATCCGAGCGCCTCAAAGTCGATGACATGATCTTCGTGGCAGTCTTTGCATGTCAACGCTTCGTCCTTTGGCGAGACCCCGTGGAAGAGCCCCATGTACCGTTTGGCATCCACGTACTGGATCGGATCGTATATCTTGCCTGTTGCATCAATGATTGCCTGAGTCATGTTGTTGGTGTTCTTAACAGTCATGACCTTGAATGGCAGCATATGTTCGCCGTCCCATGGCTGTCTGCCACGATGCAGTCTTGCCGCATAAATCTTTGACGCAGAATCATTTATCATGCCAACCGGCTTCGCCATTATCACGACTCCATCGTCATCAAGCACGACTGGGTCTGCGAGATCCAGGATCTCAGACCACCTGTTCCACCAGACATGAATCGGTGCAGGGTTACTTTCACGCACGATCATCTCGTGGTACATAACTTTTGAGCCCAGATGTTCGAGATGCCGGGTCTCCCAGTCACGGGATATCTCAACGGTATGCGTCTTGCCGTACGCGGTTACGTGGCAGGCGGTGCAGTATATCCGGTCTGCGTGCTGGTTGTACATAGAGCCCTTGGAATGTGGTTCTTCGCCGTGACATCTTCTGTCGTCACAGGTGACTGGGGTGTCGGTGTCATCGACACGCAGGTCCATGCCTCTGCCGGACACATGATGATCCACGAACGTGTGGCAGTCCTGGCAGGTCATGTTCGCACTCATGTGCACATCAAGGTCCCGTGAGACCTCAGTTGCACCCATCGAAAGTTCGAGATCGCCCCGCTTGTTGTTGTCGCCGCCGCCTGCTGTTGCATGGCAGCTCAGGCATATAGCACGCGTGGGTAGTCCGACACTACGGGCTGCTGCGGTCGCGTCGATCGATGGATCAGGACCTATCATGGTCTTCTTGTAGTTCGGCGCATGACAGACCAGGCAATCGATCTTCTCAACTGGGCAGATCATCTCCTTAACCGCACAATCGCATTCGCATTTGCAGCAGGTGCCGGATCCTGCGTGGCACTTGCCACAGAGTGCCTCATTTGATTGGGTGCCCACACAGAACTCGTTCACGCCCACGACTTTACCGGTCATATTACCCGTCTTCCCAACGACGTGTGTCGCCTCGCCCCTCCACGTATTATGGATGGACGTTACGAAGTCATTCCCTTCCTTTTGATGGCATGCAAGACAGGTCTCTGCCCCGGTATACTCATCAATTCCGGCATGGGTCCATTCAGCCGTAGCCAATGGGGTTTGTGCAATCAGCAGGCATAAAAGCAGAACAACAGGAAATCTCACCGCTGCGATGTAGCGCAGGATATGTATCCTATTTTGTGTGTTCATGGTTTATTCCCTCTTGTAAATCGGTCTCGTGCGTGATCTCACAGCACCCGCGTCTTCTCCTTTGGTCTTGGTGTCTTCACGACAAGGAAACGAAACACCGACTCGCTTTCATTAAGCAGACGGTGCGGAACTCGTGCAGGGCTCTCGATGAACTGGTCTGCCACGACCTCTTCTCGCTCGTCACCGATCTCAACAACGCCGTGTCCTTCGAGCACATAAAAAAAGACGTCGACCGGGGTTGCGTGGAGTTTCAACGCCTCCCCCGGCTGCAACGTGATGTGTACGGTCTGAACATGCTCGGTGTCATGAATCATCGACGCATGAACGCCGTGCGGGTTTGGAGATAGGGGTGCCGATCGTGCATCGACGATCTTCATCAGAGCACTCCTTCTGCAAACTCCTCAAACCCGATCCGGTCTATGAAGTCTCCGATCCGCTCTTTTGGCTTCGCATTCGCGGTGTAGTAGTCAAAGACGCTTTTTGCAACCTTCTTCGCATCATCAATCGACTCAACGTAGGTCAGTTCCTTTGCGATCCTTGGTTTCTTGCCAGCCTCGCCTCCGACAACTACCTTGAAGCCTTTCTTGAAGCCGAAGAATCCGAGGTCTTTAACCCAGGACTCGCCGCAGCAGTTCGGACATCCCGATACGCCGATCTTGAACTTCGCTGGAAGATTCATGCCGTGGTACTCGTCATGCAGAGCCATTCCAAGCCCGAGACTGTCTGCGATGCCTTTCTTGCAGAAAGCCGTTCCCGGACAGATCTTAACGCTCCGGACGCATAGCCCGATTGCAGCACCCGGACTCATCTCGAGGTCTTTCCATGCGCTGTCGATGTCTTCTTCCTTGAGTCCCACAATAACCATTCGCTGTGCGCTTGTTATCTTTATCGCGGCTGCACCATACTTCTCGGAAACATCCGCAATCTTTCGCAGGGCATCGGGCGATACCACGCCTGCCGGAGTGTCCGGCGCTATCGCATAAGTCTCTCGGTCTCGTTGCACGACTGCTCCCTTCTCTGGTAGGTCGTTCTTCTTTTCACCCGCCATTCCTAACACCTCTGTTGCCAAAATTTCGGCATTGTACACTTTGTCTGTTCAATTGTTGATTTCATTTCTATCACCTGTTGTCTATCACCATCCATGCGCGTCGAATCGCATGAGAATTCCTTTCAGCCCTGCTTTATGCCGGGCTTCGTCTTTGGATGCTCGCTCAAAGAACCGAGCTGCATCAATGTTGCCTTCCGCCTCAGCTTCCTTTGCAGCATCCGCTTTCTCGGTTTCAGCCATAGTCTCGCCTTTGAGCATCATTTCAAGGTTTGCCTTGGTGTCGTCGATCATGCCAAGTATCTCTGCAATATCTGCGGCGTGCCATGCCTCATCCATCGCAAGCTGCCTGAAGTACATCGCTGCGGTGTGATGTCCTTCGCGCTCTGCCTGTTTTGACATCGCAAGGTAGAGTCCAACCTCTGTTGTCTCTCCCTTGAAGTGTGCTTTGAGTTCGCTTTCTGTAGTCATTTATTCAAGACCTCCGCCATTATTAGATGATTCGCGTAAACCTTTTAATAGTTTACTGTTACTGTGATGTGTACTGCGAGTATATAACATTATGGTACGGAAATCGCCCATAAATCACACGAGAAGTGCGAAAATCGATATGGTGATGCGCAATGATTGGTGAGGGGTAGGCAGATTAAGGAAATGTTGCACCGAAACATGCACCAATAAGGCAGCGTCCAATAAATAAGGCTCTCTCGGTAATTCGCGTTGTAAGTGTCTCGTAGATGGATTGTGGTGGTGTGATATTAAGTGCTTAGAGATCACGAATGTCACGAATAAACGAATTTCACGAATGCTGAACCGGAATAAATTCGTGTCATTTGTCCAAACGCGCTATTCGTGATAAAAACTGATATAACCAGATAAAATTCCCAGTAAACTCCTGGAACTAAAGTGTAACGATTTGGATAAATGCGCAATCACTTTATAAGCGTCGGTCACTGCAACGCGAGATACCAAAGACACATAAATAACTTACCAGCCGGTAGGCTTGATTGTGACATCCCACTTTGGTAAATTTCCCAATCTTTTGACCCGCTCTTCGCAGATTTCATCGCTTCTTTTGTTAATTTCACTCCTTTCTGGTAAACTTTATCGCTAAGATGGACTGTAAGATGCACACCGTTTCATGCCATGGTTTCAGCCCATCTGACAGCTTTATCGACTGAGGACAAAAGTGTACCGTTCCAATGCATCTCTAAAACCCCCCAACATCGTTCAATCTGGTTGTATTTGCTATGCTATGGAAGATAATAAACCAACTGGATTTTCAATCCCATTTTACCAGTAAATTCGATCATTCTTTTGATAAATTGTGTTCTATGGCTATTTACGTGCGGTCCATTGTCCGGATTTATGATCAACTTTTCAATATTCGCATGCCGTTCTTTATTTTCATCCAACCATAATTCCAGGCAATCCACAACAAAGTCGCTTGTCTCAATCGAGGTGCTGAATACAATCGATATGCCTGAGTTTGAAAGTTACGCAAAAATGAAGGCTTCACCGCTCGTTTTTTGTTGCCACCAACAGATTTTAAATCTTTAACAATCTTCTTCTTGAGATATGGCTTGATTTCTCTGATAGCGGAAGTATCTATTATATAGTATATTGAGATATTTATCATATTTAAAGTTTGCTCAGAAAATGTGTTTAGATTTTTATGGGAAACCCGGAGGGTCGTGGGTGCTGGTAGTACTGCGCATGATATATGTATTTATTTCAAAAGAGTTAGTGGCAACAAAATTAAGGATCCGGGTTGGGGCGAAACGATAACAAGAGCGGACTATAGGCAGCCAAAAGTGATGCTGGAGGGAGGATCTCTCAAACTCAGGTGCACTTAATATCACACCACCACAATCCATCTACTATACACTTACAACGCGAATTACCGAGAGAGCCAAAAAAAGAAGATCGGCGACGCACAAACACACCGCCAGCACCACTGTCGCCGCAGCCCACGTCAGCAGATCTCAATTGCACCCACCGCCGCCTGCAACGCTCCGGTTGAGCACGTTATTTACAGATGCCCGACCCCTCTGGTGTCAGCAGCATGTAAAGGATAGTTGGTCAACAGGCATCTCTGTCCGGTGAAACCACACCCCTATATTGCTCCAATACTAACGCATCTGTTGGCACAGCACCGTTGCAAGACTTCAACACGATTTTATAAGCGTTCTTGGGATAAAAGCTCGAAAAAGCGTCCTGAAGATGATTTGTCACTTCTGTTCGCGGGATCTCGCGAGTTCGAGAATCGCATCTGTCAGCTTTGCCATCGATTCACGCGTCTCCTTCCGCTCGCTTTGCATTTCATCGATGAGTCGCTCCATATTGTCAGATATCCTTCCGTATTTCACGTCCAGAGTTACGAATCCCTGCAGCGTCTGATCACGGAACTCTGTGATGATCCTGGTGTGTTCATCCTGCTTGTCAAGCGTCTGATCACGGAATTCTGTGATGATCCTGGTGTGTTCATCTTGCTTGTTAAGCATCTTCTCCCCGATCGCCACTGATTTCTCTCCAAGTTCCACAGATCGTGTCCCGAGTTCCACCGACTTCCCCCCAAGTTCCACCGACTTCTCTCCAAGTTCCACAGATCGT
Source organism: Methanosarcinales archaeon (assembly GCA_004211975.1). Lineage (GTDB taxonomy): Archaea > Halobacteriota > Methanosarcinia > Methanosarcinales > Methanogasteraceae > Methanogaster_D. The sequence continues at coordinate 10,008 of RXIK01000124.1, forward strand.
GCCCCGAGTTCCACAGACCGGTACAGAAGCGCACCTGCTGTGTCCAGTCGCTCCCCGAGTTCATCCTGCCATTCGCCTCGCTTGATCTCGAAATACTCAAATTCGCCTGTTGCCGCCTCGAACTCGACAGTGAGGTCGTCAACAGATATCGGAGTTATCGGATGCTTCTCTATCCTGATCTGAGTTATAAACTCATCGAGAACGTCTTGTTCTCCTTCTGCAATGATTTTAACACTATAAGGTTTCAGATTTTCGACAAAACCTGTCAGCTTCAGCTTATAGGCAATTGTCTCCACAGTGTCACGGTATCCAACCCTCTGAACCCTGCCTTTCGCGATTGCCACTACTCGTTTCATGTTATGTCACCGCCGTTTGGTTTTGTCTCATGTTATGATGGCTTGCCGCCTGCACAAATAGTTTTCGTGCGATTTTAACCTCAAACGGCATCCGGAGCCGCATGCCACGAAATAAAGAAGATCGGCGGCGCACAAACGCACCGCCAGCACCGTCGTCGCCGCTGCCGCCGCAGCCTGCGTCAGCAGATCTCGATCTGTCCCGCCGCCACTTGCAGGATCATGAGTGCATCGAGCGATGTTACCTGCCCATCGCCATCCACATCCGCGGCGGGATCGTTCGGGCGGCTGCCCCCGAACGATTCTCACGGCTTTTGGATATTGAGCCAATCTACTCGCTCAAAGTCCCGGTCATTGGTTGCGATGCTCGTTATTCCGTGCTTCTTCATCGTTGCGAGATGTATGGCGTCATTCGATAGCAAGCCATAGCGTTGAGAGTATTCGAGAGCGATGCCAAATATAGTACAATCTATTCCAACAATCTTCAAATTTTCGATCGCGCTGATGTTTAGTATAGCATCCCGTGCTTTGCCCAACTCCCTCACCGACTCCCAATTCTTCTTCAAATACCTCACAGCGAATTTTGGTTCTATTTTGTATTTCTCAACAACTTCAGCAATCATAACCCTGTGAAAAACTTCATTGCACACCATAACAGATATTACAGCGTGGTATTCGCCCATATTAATCTGTTCTAAGAAACGATTGCACGATTCAGCATATTTCCAGTGATCAAGAATATCGTAGAGGAAAATATTGGCATCGATAAAGATAGTGGTCCCGTTTTCTAGCTCATCCGGCATCTACACCGGCTCCAGGTCAGGACTCTCTATAATCTCTTCAACCCATTTTCTATTCGAAATTTTTATAAGCCCTTCTAACTTTTCAACAGGTGTTGTTTTTACTGTGATCTCAACCACCTCCCCTCTTCTCAAATCCAATTTTTCCAGTGGCTTCAAGATATCATCTTCGTACACTGCCTTTATCCGCAATAAACATCACCGGTAAAAACTCGATCTCCAGGCTTAAAAATCTTCGCTCATGCATGAAACCCGTCCGCATTCATCGAATTTTCGCAAAAGTAACACCGTTGAAAACCCCTCGCCACAAACTATCGGACAAAAAAGAGAACCCGGCGGCGCACAAACGTACCACCAGCACAGCGGTACCAGCGCCGCCGCCGTTGTCACGTCAGCATATATCGATCAGTCCAGCCGCCGCCTGCAGGATCATCAGAGCGTCGAGGGATGTGACCACGCCGTCGCCGTCCACATCCGCGGCGGGATCGTTCGGACGGCTGCCTGCCGCGATTTCAAGCGTGATCACTGCATCCGTGGTTGTGATCTTGCCATCGCCGTTGAGGTCGCCGCAAAGTGCTCCAATGATAATGTTGCCATTGTTCACGGTGGTCGATACCGTATTTCCGTTTATGTCGCCAACGATAACATTCGAAAGGTTAAGGGGTGAGGTTCCACTAACCATTTTTGCGGTCATCCGGATCGTTGCAAAGACTCCTGGTGATGAGACTGTTGCTCCGGGGGTTGTGATCGCTCCTGCTACGCTGGTTATCGTTCCGGCGGCGTTATCTATTGTGCCTGGATTGAAGTATGTGCTTGCATCATCCTGACTCAGTAGGTTGCCTTCTGTCACGCTGTCTGCACTCACGAGCGAAGCGTTGAAGCTCAGATCGAACTGGGCGCCTGCGATAGATATGTCCGGGTCTATGGTTACATTCATCGTGAATGTTTCTCCCTTAGCTATGTTTTGCGTGGGTGGTGTGGCATTTACGAGAGTTTCTGCAGCTGCCATCCCGGTCAATCCGGATAAAAGAAATAGGGATAAAATCCCTATCTTGATATGCTTCTTTCTGTCCTTCATAATCTACGCCTCCTGACATGGTCCCCAGTGTTGCCCTATAATGATCATGTCCAGGACGTTGATCACGCCGTCTCTGTTGACATCTTCCGGGATCCACCCGGAGGTTCCTGTTTCCTCCCAGTGTTGTCCTACTCGAATCATGTCGAGCACGTCCACAGTTCCATCGCCGTTCACATCACCTATGCATGTTGTTATAGTGACGGTTCCATCGTTCACCATGATTGATACAGGATCTCCGTTTATATCGCCGACGATGACGTTGGAGAGGTCCAGCGATGATGTTCCTTCAACCGACTTTGCGGTCATCCGGATCGTTGCAAAGACTCCTGGCGACGAGACTGTTGCTCCAGGGGTTGTGATCGCTCCTGCTACGCTTGTTATTGTTCCAGCTGCGTTATCTATTGTGCCCGGGCTAAAGAATGCGCTCGCACCATTCTGGCTCAGTAGATCTCCTTCTATCACGCTGTCTGCACTCACAAGCGAAGTGTTGAAGCTCAGATCGAACTGTACGCCGGTTATCGATTCTACCGGGTTCACGGTCACATTTACCGTGAATGGTCCCGAATAAACATCCTGGGATGGTGGTGTGATGTCCACGGTTGTCACGTTCACTTCTCCACAACTATGTGGCGACTGCACCCGATAATTGTTGAAGACATCCCAGTTGTTGGTCTCAACCACAGGCACGGTAGCATCATCGTTGATATTGGTGATGTGGTACGTATGCTGATTCCAGATGGGTCTGGCTGCCCGCCAGCACTCGTCGTTGCCGTAGACCTCGATTCCAGTGTTGCCCGGGATACCGTAGTTGTTGACAGCAAAGACGATCTCAACATGTCCATCGTTGTCGACGTCGGCGATGATCGGTTGCTCGATGAGCGTGCCTGATGGACCCGGGGTCTTGAAGAGGACTGTTTCGTCACTGCCTTTGAAGATGTGGTGATATTGGTGGTCGCTGTATACAATCTCACAGCTTCCATCAGAATCAAAGTCGAAGGCTGAAGAACCTGCAGCTCGCGAGCTGATATCCACGATATCGGCCATCCATTTTATGCTGCCATTGGTCTCAAAGGCAACGTAGTGCAGACGTCCTCCCACGCCAATCTCAAGTTCACCGTCGCCATCGATATCCGCAACAACCGGCGGTCCATTTCCACCACCGTCTGGCATGGCAACAGGTCCCCATTTCAGCGTACCGTCATGTTCCTTGAGTGAGACGTTGTTGCCGCCAACAACCACAATCTCAGGATATGGGTCGGAATCAAAGTTCCCGATTGCCGGCATCCCGCCATAAGCACTTGTCCAGTATATGGTTCCATTGTACCTATATGCGGTAGAGCCTGTCACTACCTCGGGCTTCCCGTCAAGGTCAAGATCGGCCACAACAGACGCATAGCTTGAGCCGGATGTGCCGGTCCAGCGGACGGTGCCATCGTTGTTGAAGACCGTTCTGCCTGCAATGATCTCAGGTGTCCCGTCCTGATCCAGATTGGCAACAGCTATGGCGCACCTGCCTACAGTACTGGAGCTGAGCCATTTGAAGGTCCCATCGTGCTCAAAGCAGATGATTTCACTTGTGTTCTTGCTCACCATGATCTCGGGTTTGCCGTCACCATCTATGTCGGCTACAGCGGGCTCAGCACCTGCCTGGACCCTATAGTCCGGATCGGTGACGCTGAAGATTTCGCCGCTGCCATCACCGCTTATGGCACGGAGTATTCCGCCGGCAAGCCAGCTGCGGTTAAAGGTGCTGAAGATGATATCAGGGATATCGTCGCCGTTTAAATCGGCAACAACCGGTGACATCATCACCTGGACATAATCCGGCTCAACCGTGGTACTGTTCCACGTCCACTCAAGCTCGGGTTTTCCAGCCATGACAGTTGCAGTGTCTTCGTCTCTAACAATCACGTCGGCATCCACACAGACCGCCTTCACAGTCACGATGTTCTCGTCAATGCCGCATTCGACCACTTCAGCATCGAATTCTATTGTGATTGTCTGGCATGGTTCAAGCACCAGGTCCGGGAACTCCCACACAACCGAAATAATACCTATGAACGTAGGCTTCCCGGGCATGCCATTGACTGTTGCATTGTCTCTGTACTTGAGACTCTCTGAGAGCTTGTCTGCAACAACTATGTCGGTTAGATCACAGCACGTTCCATCGTTGTGGATAGTGAACCGGAATCGCACAGTATCGCCAACATCTGCAGTGATTGCATCCATCCATTCTCCGGTCTCCGGATCGAAGACCGTCTTCTCAACGTCTATGCCGGGTTTGCACCCGATAGTTACCCTGTAGTCCTCAACCTCGCCATCAGGTGCTGGTCCCTCAAACGACAGTCCGCGTACCATGCTGAATCGGAAGCGAGCAAAGGTTGCACCGGACACTGTTGTGGCAGGCACGATGAAGTTGAGGGTGTTGGGTCCTGAAACCAGAACCTGATCCACGAAGATCTGCTCGCTAGAATCAGCCCAGTCCCTGTCTGCGTTAAAGTCGATCCAGCCCTGAAGCAGACCCTGCGTGCTGGCAGTGACGGTAACCGTTGCCGGCTTGCCCGCGACGAGCGGCGTGTTGAAGACGACACCGTTCTCGTCGTCATTGCCGTCGTTGTCATCACCGAGGGCATTCGCATCGGGCTGTCCGTCAGGCTCCGGGTCGATTGCGTCGTGATAGTCAAGTCTTACCCGTCGGTTCAGTTCAAAGGAAAGGACGATGCTCGAGTTGTCTGACGAGTGGACATGCCACTCGCTCATTCCTGTGAAGTTACCGGTCATCGCCCCGATCATCGTCCACGCTCCATCAAGAGATCCAAGTGCCATACCGTCCGTGCAACACGAATCCCAGCGATGGTAGCTGTCAAAGATCGTTCCACCACCGCTGACGGTGACAGTCTCCCCCGGATCATCTTCGACAAGCACACCTGCCGTGTCACCTGCAAGTGTCCAGTGCGTACTGGCAAAGCCACCACATCCATCCACGGGTTTGTCATGGACGGTGAAGAGCGAGAGCCCATCAGCCGTATCCGCAAGGAATAGATGGGATCGATTCGAGGTGAGTGGAGGTGCAGGACCGTTGAAGGATGCGCCATACGGAGTTCCGTACTGGTAATAGCCGGCAGTTGAGAGGCTGGTTGCGTAAGGGGATACGTACCCGAGGACATTGGCATCAAAGTCACCAGCTCCGGGGCTTGATTCCTGCGAGATACGGATCGTGCGACCAAGATAAAATCCGGGCACGATTGTGTGGCGGGCGCCGTTGCTGCCCAGAAGTGTCGGGTATCCTGGTGCAACCGTGCCCTCCGGCGCATCGCCCCAGTCCACCCCCTCGAATGTCAGCATGAATGCCATGTCGATCGAATCACGTTCGAGTCCGTGGTATGGATGACCTTTCGGGTATCGTAGTTCCTTCCATAACCGTGGTAGTTCGCTGCCGTAGTCCCAGACCGCGTCGTCCATGAAGTGATCTGACCACTCTCGGGTCTTCCAGCCAAATTCACACTCTTCGTCGGTTTCAACGACAATGTATAGCCAGTAGATGACTGGCTTCTCAGGGGTGCCTCTCTGGAGGAATGCCTCGTCAGAATCGATCTTGATGTCGTATCGCCACACCTGTGTGTCACCACCTGGAATTGCGCCTTCCCTGCTTGCAGGATCCCACCACCACTCTCCATGGTCAGGAACCGTGTGGTATAGCAGTTCCCTGAACTCCTCGGGACCGAAATCGTGACTCCAGAGCTGTTTATCCGGCTTGGAGAACTTGTTATCCGAATCCGTGCCGCCAATTCCCACGGGATCGTCACTGTGGATGCTTAGACGAATGTTTTCAATTCTACCCTTCCGGTCATCTTTCCATGAGCCCCAGAAGTGCACGTCTGTTAGCAGGCTCTGTGAGGTGCACTCGAAATCGTCGGCTATGTTGTGTAACTCATCGACCTTGATGTCGATTCCGTTTTGTGTCAGGTCTGGAAGCTGCACCCACTTGGTGTTGGGTTGTGGTTGTGAGTACTGCACATAGTAGTCCTCGGTTTCGCCATATTGGTATCCGTCTGCCGGACCAGAGCCACCAGCGCCATTAACATCGGATATTGGATCCCACTTTTGCTCTGATAGCGTGATTCGCATCCATGTCGCCGCAGGTGCCACCTTGTCGGTTGGAGAGAGCCACGCCATGAAGCGCGGCGTTGTGAAGGTGAACGTGCCTGTACCATTTAGTTGCAGTTGCTGGTTCTGCACCGCCCATTCCGGCACTGGCGCCACCGGATCCATTGCCGAGCAACTCATCACATCGTTCCAGTCGCCGTCTCGGTTCCAGTCAAACCAGACATTGACATTGACCGACCGTTGCAGGGGGTCTACGACTGTTACCACGTAATCAAACGTGTTTGGCTTGCAGTGCACCAGCGTCAGCGGCATGTTCACGCCGTCATCGGCTTTATCGCGGTTCGCTGCGTTGTTTGGTGGGTTAAGGTTGTTGACCCCGTCCTCGTCCAGACCGGTGTCAGCCTCGTCTTCAAGGGTAACACTCCTGCCCAGGAATGCCAGGGCTTTTGGCTGGCGGTGGATCGGTCCGTGCGGCGGGGAGCCTGCCTGATATATGGTCGGGAAGTTTGCGGGAACTCCGGGGTATGCTGTCATCGGTGCTATGTGACTGTTTGTCGTGTCCGGCGCATCGCCAAGGTCGTGTTCTGCCGCCTCAGTCTCTGTTGTCAGCGCAAACGCCATATCGACACGTTTCACAAGCTTCACATTGTCAATCCAAAACTCTTGCCCGCCGATAGCGAATTGCTCAGTTGTGCCGGTCAGGGTGAGGATTCCTGTGTTGTCACCATGATCGATGACTGTGACGTGAACTCCGCCTATCATGAGTCCGTTAATATCAGCAAAGCTATTGAAGTTCCGGAGGTCTTCGTTGATCCGGATATTGCTGTTGCCGCCGTACTCGCCAAAGAGCAGGGAGAGACTTTTTTTGGGGGTGCCAAAGTCAAAGTCAAAGTCAAGGTTGACGTTGTTAACAACCATTTCATTGCCAGATCCGCCAGCCTGCCCGCTGTTCTCTATCTGGGTGTATCCATCACTGGTCCAGCCCTCGTCACCTCCCTGGAACTGCTTGACAGTGACTGGAATGCTTGGTGTTGTAAACGCATCTCCAACATTGTATTTGGTTCCGGGCGGCAGGTCTTCGAAGTCAATGGTCGTTGAGCCCAGACATTCCCACCAGTTGCCGCCTTTCCAGCCGCGGACTGCATTGTCGTTCCAGTGGCGTATGGATGTCTCCCATCCCCAGTACCACATGTCGTCTCTGGGTTTGGCTCCGATGTCCAGCCAGTAGATCGTTCCTTTCTCCTGTTTAAATGGCTCTTTCAGGCGAGCGACGTAGTAGAACTTGTGCTCCCACCAGATATCGCCATCCACGCCCGTATGAGGAATTGAATCCCAGTAGTGTTCCTTGACCTCATCAGGATCCATCCAAACTTCGTGGAGTAGTTCTCCGGGATGGCTCCATGGCATCTCACGATCTGTTCCGGCTGGGATGTCCTTATGGAAGCTGAACTTGAATTCTGAGACGCCCGGAGGCTGTGAAAGCGGTTTTTCGGGCGGTCCCGGGTTCTCCTGCTCCCAGTGTTTGTCTTCCTCGCGACTTAGGTAAGAGCCCCAGAAGCGGACTTCGGTTATCGGCTTACCGTCTGTGCAGAGCCAGTCATCGGCAACAACCGGATCCTCCGGAAGTGAGAGTATGTTTACGCCATCTGCCATGTCCGGGAACTGGAGCCATTTTATCGGACCATCACCAGTTGTAAGCTCGAATGCCATATCAATGTGGCGTTCTGTCTGTGGATGGTGAATCAGATCCCATTCTGAATTATCAGGGTCTCTATACCAGCCCTGAACCGCGAAATCATTCCACCGGTCCATGGAGCTCTCCCACCCCCATGGATATGTGTGGTTAAGGGTTATGGCTGCGATAGAGAGCCAGTAGATCGTGTCTTGTTCCTGTGGGAACGACTTTGGCAGATACAGGTCATACCGGTACTTATGTTCGTATTGTTCCCATGGAAGCAATATGGAACCCACATAAGTTTCAGTAAAATCACCCGTCCAGCTCTCGTATAGGAGCTTACCGGGATGGCTGAATCCATCTCTTCCTATAACTGTCGGAACGTCTGAGTATATCCGAATCCTGAACTCCTTTACTCCTGGTGGGGTTTCTGGATCACGTGGAACTTTATCCGGATGCCAACCCGGATAAGAACCCCAGAAATGGAGGTCAGTGACCGGGCTGCCGTCAAGGCAGAGCCAGTCATCAGCTACGGTCAGGGATTTCAGATCATCATCACCATAATCATCAACGAGGGAGATGACATTGGTTCCCTGCACCATATCCGGTCTCTGCTGCCATTTGATCGGTGGCGATTGGGATCTCACGGTAAGTTCAAATGCCATGTCCACGGTATCATGCTGTTCCTGATACCATGGGGGGAGTTGTGAAGGCAAGATTTCTTCCCAGTAATTGTTGTGATGCCAGTATCGGCACGCATCGTCATTCCAGTGGTGTGTGGAGGTTTCCCATCCCCAGGGATACTTGTATTCACCTGGCAGGATTGCGGCGATGGATATCCAGTAGATTGTGCCCTCTGTCTGCTTGAACGGTTCGTTAAGGTCTATGCTGTAGTGGAACTTGTGTTCGTATGTATCATCAGGGAGCAGGATCGCGGCAACAGACGTCTCCTCAAACTTCTCTACTTTCTCTTTGTAGATGAGTTCTCCCGGGTGGCTGTAATGTCGAGTCCCCGCCACGGCAGGCACATCTTCATAGATGCGGATCACAAAGCCTTCGACCCGGGGTGTGCGTAACTGCGGCTTCTCGTTCTTTGTTTCCCATCCAATGTAAGAGCCCCAGAAGTGAATGTCGGTCAATGGTCGTGGATCCCGACACTTCCAGTCGTCAGCTACAATTGGTTCTTCTTCTGTTGATTGGATGTTCACGCCGTATTTCATGTCCGGTGGCTGACTCCATTTGACATCCGAACCGGATATGGTCATATCTGCACCCACATCTGCCCACACACCCCCGGCGGACAGTGCGAGCATTATGATTACTGTTGCACTGAGCAGCATCGTCTTATTTACCATTATTCTTTACCTCCAACATATTTACACTGTTGTCACGCGCATGTTTTGCGCGCTTTTGCAGTACCCCGACCACATATACCAGAATACCAATATGGCGCTTAGTTGCATGATTTTATCGGCACTGCACCCTTGAATATCCATGCAGCCATTCGCAGATCGTTCATGGCTGGTGATTTAACACTCGAGTGGTTGTACTTAAGCCTTCCGGCAAACCAGGTGGCGGTCAAAAGATACTCATGAAAGGCACGATCTCCTGACTTTCGTTGAATTGGAACAAACATGGCTAAGGATATTATGTGATTGTGCCCGCTGGAAATCACAGAAAGTTGGTGCGGATCAGCATTAATCTCGACTTTCGGCGAACTGAAATAAACATCCCTTTTATCGTCACGGTTTTTAAGTGGTTTGAAATCACCGCAGAGAACGCGGAGTGCGCAGAGTTTTGTCTCTCTCTCGTTCCTCTGCGTACTCAGCAGTTAAATTTCTTGCTTCAATAACCATGGTTTTAACCATATGGTGTTGAGCACGTATCTTTTTGTGGGAAATTTGCTAAAAACCCATGATTTATTGGGTGTATTCAAAAATAGTGTTTGCTGAGGGTAACAAACATATCGCATTTGTGTGGCATGTTTTGGGCAGTAAGTTACATTTCACCGAAAAATGGGATTAATCGTTGATAGAATAACAGCACTCTCTGAAGCAAGGTTGGAAATATCAGAATTCAAAAGTGCATTTACCAGTGCACAAACACGCCTATTTATGCTCTGATCAGTGCTTCAGTTTCTGTCAGGAGGTCCATCACATTGAATGGTTTTAGCATGAACCGGCACGCTCCTGCTTCAAGCGCACTGTCCTTTATCAGGTCATCTGCGCTTGCAAGTATGATCTTTACGTCTGAGTTAATTTCTCTTAGTTCTTTTGTAGCCTCGATTCCGTTTTTGTTTGGCATTCGGTGATCCATGATCACGATTTCGGGTGGTGTGTTCATCGATCCGAATATTTTAACTGCCTCGTTGCCATCATAGGCGTTTGCAACGATGTTGTGCCCATTCATCGTAAGAAACGCGCTGTATAGTTCGTGGAGTGCAGGCTCATCGTCCGCTATGAGTATTGTTGTCATCATTTTTTCCTTTCGGAAGATTTATAACGAATTTACTTCCGTGTGTCCAGTTGCCCCGGATTCTGTCCTCAACTTGAACTGTTCCTCCATAGCTCTCAACAATGTTTTTCACGATGGTAAGTCCGAGTCCTGACCCCTGGCTGCTCTCGCCAGCTTGTTCCAGACGGTTGAATATCACTTCTTTGTACTTGTCGCTTATGCCGTGTCCGTGATCCATAACCTCGATTTGCCAGTACTCCCTGTTCGCTGGTGTTGATGCCGGTGAATCGATGTTGACATCGATCTCAATGATCTCGTGTTCGTCGAACTTGACTGCGTTGTTCAGGAGATTTGCAAAGACATCGAAGAGCAGGTCGTTGCCCCGGATGAAATATTGTCCATCAGTTATGTTTGAATTGACCCTGACTTTTCCCTGAACTGATTTTGCGTCTTCGACGGCGCTTGTGAACGCGGGGTAAATATCGATCGTATGTAGTTCGATCTCGCCTGACCTGACTCTTGAGAGTTTTTTCACGTTGGCTATGAGGTTTGCGCTTTTTTTGGCGTGTTTGAGCGCGGTCCGGATATGTTCCTTGAATTGATCCGGGAAGTCGGGCATCTGCAGCATGAGATCAAGATAGCCGATTGTGACCTGGTTCATGTTGTTGATATCGTGTCCCATGATGTCTGTGTAAAATTCGGCACGGTGGTATTCTTCTTTGATGCGCTTCTCTGCTTGTTTTCGTCTTGTGATGTCCCTGAACATTGTTAGTTTTGATATTGTGCCATCAATATTCTTAAAAGGGGTCTCGATGAGGTCATACGTCCTATCTCTCCGGTTGGCGTGCCATTCCCACCGCACCGTCTCTCCTCTCAGTACCCGGGGATTCTTACAGAGCGGACAAGGCTCTTCCCGGTTGTGAAACACCCCATAACAGGTGCTGCCTGCCCGATCTCCAAATATGTTAACCAGGGCTTTATTCATAAACTCTATTTTATAGTTGTCTGACACCACGTACACCCAATCAGCCATCGCGTCAAACATCAAATTTAGATTATCCCGCTCTTTCCTTATTTTCGCCTCAAATTCCATTGTTTCCGTGATATCTCTGCTCACCCGGACCGTGCCGATCGGCACACCATCCTTATCCTTCAACATCGCCACAGACATGCTGATCTGAACCGGTGTCCCGCCTTTTCGGGTTGCAATTGTCCTGTAGTGCCTGATCTTCCCATCCCTGTTCACCATCTCTATTATCCTGTCGGCTTCTGCAGGGTTTGCAAAGAACCTTCTGTTGTGTGTTCCGAGCACCTCATCTGCCGTGTAACCCATGTAGCCCTCTGCTCCGGCATTCCAGTCACGCACGATCCCGTCCATGTCCACAACCACGACTGCATCAGCAGAACTCTCAATGACATTTGTCAGATACTCCTTTGTCTCTCTTAGCTGCCTTTCTGATCGTTTCAATGATTCTTCTGCGATTCTACGGTTGGTTTCATCGTGGTAGACCGAAGCGATCTCTCCTGATGGCAGCTTGTACACAAAATGCTCTCGCCATCCTGCAATCCGGTTATCCTGATACATGCTGATCGGATGGTGTTCAGGCATGCCGGTCGCCCACACCCGCCGGAACACTTCAAGAAGCCCGAACTCCTCGACACCAGGGAACACCCCGAGAATGCTCCGGCTGATCACCTCTTCACGCTTGATATTATCGATTGTTTCGCTCCCTTTGTTGATATCTGCGAAGATGAAATCCGCACCATCGTCCACAGCATCATATATGGCAATCCCGTCAACTGTGTTCTCAAAGATCGCCCTATACAGGGCTTCGCTCTCCTGCAATGCCGCATCTGACTGTTTACGCATCTCTTCCAGTGCCATGTTGTCAAGAGCGATCGCTATGCTGCTTGCCACCTCTTTCAGCAGTTCCTTCTCGCCTTTTCTGACTTTGACGCCGGGCAAGAATATTATGGCGAACAACCCGAATTGTTTGCCTGCATGTTCGATGCGGGTGACTGCAACATTGCTGCCGGCACAGGTGTCCTCAAAGGGACATCCTCTGCAATCTGCGGTTTTGTTCATGGCTTTAATCAAGTTTTCATGGTTGTCTTGGTCCGGCTGTTCTTCTGTGGCAAGCACGTCTTTCACGCACTTTGGGGGGTTACTGTTAGACATGCTGTCACAGAAACGGGATATGCCATCAGCATCACTCGCACAAGAACTTGAAACCGCGGTGAATGAATCGCCACCAAAACACGCAATACATGACGCACAGTATCTCTGCTCCTCGATCACGGCATCACATACCTTATTGAGCAGACTACTCCGATCCTTCGTGGTCACGACCAGATGGTTAACATTCTTGATGGTTTTGAAGATGCCACTTAAGTGCGCCTGATGCTCTGCATGTATAACCCTATCCGTCAGAACAATGATCGTTATGGAGACGATTATGAGCACGGGGGCTCTGATATAGTCATAGACGGTTGTTACATCGTGTCTCATGAAAAGATGGCTTAACACCAGAAGTGCTGCAAGGAATATAGCCACAAAGAGACCTTTCTTCCGCCACCACAGGGCTGCAAGGATTATCGGGATATAGAAGAGATGGCTGAAGACCGCACCGATCCCGAGCACCACATGGAAGTAATAGGTAGTCATGCAGCAACAGGCAAGCAGAAGCATCATTGCAACAATCTTGCACCGTTTCATACCCCTCTCAGATACTCTCCCAACACCTTTCACGATGGCGCACCTCCTAACGGTTCAGGCTTTCATATCTGTGGGCGTGTTATATAATCATACCGGTTATGCACCCCTATAAATACTCTCATCTTTTTTTTATGGTATTGCACCCCCTCAATAAAAAGCGCAGTTTATGTCGGTGCTTGAGCATAAGCATGATCGCAAAAACATGGTCAAACACTGGCTTTAATCTTGGGCGGGTGGTTTCACTCGATTTTTTGTGAAACAATTCGTCACCAGCCGGCACACATAAAGCCTTGCCCACACAAAAGCCACCACCGATCCAAGGATGTTTCCTGCAACCAGCCCCCACCAGATCCCAGTTAGCCCCATCCCCAACGTGAAAGCGAATAAAACCGCGAAAATCGGCGTTAGAACGAGTGTTCGCAGAAGCGTTACGATGAGTGCATCAGTCCCCCTGCCCACACCCTGAAACATTGATGATGACAGCATCCCGAGCGACACGGTTGGGTAGAAGATGCTTATGATCCTGAGGAACGTTGTTAGATCCGGGGCAATATGCGCCGCCCCTTCCGCATGCGTGAAGATCGCGGCTACATGAGGGGCGAAGATGAATGTTGCGGCTGCAATAATCACCTCTATGATTAGACCGATCTTTGTTGCATACGTATGGGAAATCTGCACATTTTCAAAGGAGCGTTTGCCAAAAGCAGCCCCGGTCACCGTGACGACTGCTGTCGCGATGCCGATTAAGGGTGCTATTGCGATGGTTGCGATCCGCCATCCCACCGAATAGACTGCCACTCCGTCGGTGTTGCTGACCATCACGATCAGAACTGTCATTATCAGTGTTGTGATCGCCATAGACAGCTGTTGCACCGAGGCTGGCAGACCAACCCGGCAAATATCCCTGACAACACTATAATCGAACCTGAAACCACTGAATTTAAACGCTACGTACGTATCATTCCTGAAAAACAGCCAGTTTGACAGGAGAACTGATGAAACACCGAACGATACAAGTGTAGCCCATGCAGCGCCCGCTATGCCCATGTCAAGCGTGTATATGAAGATCGGGTCCAGCACGATGTTCAGACCTGCGCCCAGCACCATGACATACATAGCCCGTTTTGCGTCGCCCTCACTGCGCAGTATGGCGCTTGCCACATTCACAAAAAATATAATTATGCTCCCTGCAAAAATGATCCGTGCGTACGCCACTGCAAGCCCGGTCGTCTCGGAAGCCCCCATCAGGGCAAAGATGTCCTTTGCAAAAAAAAAGAACGGCACTGAAAAGCCAACTGCAAGCAGCACCATCATAACGATCGTGTGAACCGCAACGTTGTCTGCGCCCGCTTTGTCTTTAGCCCCGATCTTGCGGGATATGGCAGCGCCACCGCCGATTCCAAGCCCGTTTGAGAGTGACAGGATGACAAAAAAGAACGGGAATACAAAACCCATCGCAGCAAGGGCATCAGCACCAAGACCGGCAACCCAGAACGCATCAACGATGTTGTAGATCGTCTGCACCGACATCGCGACCATCATTGGAATAGCCAGTTTTATGATGGCTTTTTTAGGATCGCCAAAGAGTGTATTGACACCCGCGGTTCCCTTGTCCGATGGTTCTGTCATGGTGGTTTTCTTCATCGCATCTCGCATATACTCTTTGCAGTCTACGTGGTGAAATGAACGGGGTGCAGGGGGCAGCGCAATCTTCGCATTTTCAATGCGGAGTAAGCCACCCCGCATAGTCAGAGCGTAGTGATAACAGGTTGCCCATGCAAAACAGAAATGCCACTCCAACAAATTATCACT
>RXIK01000015.1 GCA_004211975.1 Methanosarcinales archaeon
AACTGCTGCCCTGGGACTGAAAGGGTTACAAAATGCTTGAGCCGTATGCGATGAAAGTTGCACGTACGGTTCTTAGACGAGGAGGCGCGAGTAATCACGTCCTCCTTAGTCTACAGATTGAGGTTTTTATGTATCTCTTTCAGAAAGACTGAAGATGAGTCTTACCATACTTTTTGGAGCGGATACCTTTGTTTCATGGTTTTCTGATTTCAATAGCTTCACCTTGTTGATGAAAAGAGCAGTTTATGGGGTGTGCCGTGTACTTGCTCAAAATAGCAAGGAGCCAAACATTTTTACCTGACCGTGACACACCTACATTAAAATGGTGTAGGTGATACGGATGAAACTCGATGAGATTGATAAACAGATTCTTGCGATACTTGAGCAGGACGCAGATGCAGCAAGCACAGCGGTCGCAGAAACGCTCGGTATCGCTCCTGAGATGGTGAAGGAGCGGCTTGACCGACTTGCTGACACCAGAACTAAGATACTGGTTGTTGACGATGAGCCTGACACGTTGATCCCGCTTACTCGTGCGCTTGAGGCGGACAATTATGCTGTGGTCGGGGCGGCGGACGGCGCAGAAGCTCTTGAGAAGGTCACGGCAGAGACGCCTGACTTAATTCTCCTTGACCTGATGCTTCCGAAGGTGAATGGCTATGAGGTCTGCATGAAACTGAAGGAAGACCCGTTGACACGGCACATTCCGATTATCATGCTCAGTGCAAAGGGTGAAATTAAGGATAAGGTTCTTGGCATCGAGATTGGCGCTGAGGATTATGTGACCAAGCCGTTTGATCTGCTTGAACTAAAGACTCGGATACGTGCGCTGCTACGCAGGTCTGCGATATGAGTTGTTTTTTGCATGTCCGGCGCCACCACATCGCGACATCGCGACATCGCAAGGTTTTTTAGTGACTTGTAAATGAAACTTGCAATCATTGCAGGAACCCCTGGCGCAGGTAAGACCTCGATACTTCTGCACACCATAGCATATCTTCGCCAGAATGATGTTATGCCTGCTGTGATCAAGATAGACTGCCTGTTTACTGATGACGGCGCCAGATTCGAGCGGCTTGGCGTGCCGGTGCGGGTCGCCCTGTCTAAGGACATGTGCCCCGACCATTTTGCGATCTATAATACCGGGGAGATGTTGTCATGGGCGCGGGGTCAGAGCGCGGACATATTGTTAAATGAGACCGCGGGCTTGTGTCTGCGGTGCGCCCCTTATGTGGACCAGTGCCTCGCGGTCTGTGTGATTGATGTTACTGCCGGGCCGAACACGCCGATTAAGGTTGGACCGCTGCTGACCACTGCCGACGTGGTTGTTGCGACAAAGGGGGATATTGTGTCTCAGGCAGAGCGGGAGGTGTTTCGGGAGCGTGTTATGGAGGCAAACCCTAAATGCATTATTATTGAGGCGAACGGTCTCACAGGGCAGGGTGCATCCGAACTTGGAAACGCCATGTTACATGCGCCGGAGCTTGGTGGTGATCAGGATAGTTGTGGTGGCGAGGATGACTGCGAAGATGGAAGTGCGGCGATGCGCCTTCGGCATAATGCGCCGCTTGCGGTCTGTACGCTGTGCACCGGTGAGGTGCGGGTTGCAAAAAGGCATCACATCGGAGTTCTGCGGCATATCGATGGTTTCATGGAATATAAGGGTGAATAGGTGGTGTGGCGGGACCTGTGTCAACCACAGCCAGCACTCTTATTTTTGAGGGTCATATTGGCTTGAAGCGGTCGCGGGTCAATCATTATATCTTGACTTTATTGTTTTTCTGACCAGAACGTATTTGTAGTAGTTTTATGGACGGTATAGAGTGTTCACTGTATGGTGATGATGCCCAAATGAAAAGAAGATTGACGTTCATGATACTACTGATGATTCTGGTTTGTAGCGTGATCACGTCCGGATGTATCGACGATATGCAGGAACAAACGCCGGAGTCGCTCATTGTTTATTGTGGTGCAGGGATGAGAAAGCCGATGGATGAGATCGGATCACTTTTTGAGGATGAATACGGTGTCTCTGTGAACTATAACTATGCTGGCTCAAACACGCTTCTCTCCCAGATGGAACTCACGCAGAGGGGGGATGTCTACATGCCCGGAGCTACATATTATTTTGATTGTGCAAGGGATAAGGGGCTCACCGATTACGAGCAACTCATCGCATACCATGTGCCTGTTATCGCCGTACCAGGAGGAAATCCTGCTAATATAACGTCTCTTGAGGATCTTGCGGAACCTGAGGTTAAGGTCATACTTGGAGACTCAAAGGCAGCAGCCATCGGCAAAATTGGGAATAAGATCCTTGAGAAGAACGGGATATATGATGCGGTGGATCGTAATGTGATCGCTCGCGGAGCGACTGTGAACGAACTTATTGTGTATATATCCATGGATCAGGCGGACGCATCGATAATCTGGGGGGATCTGGTTGTTTACAATGATAAGATGGAGGCTGTTGCGATCCCGGTTGGGCAGAACATCATAAAGATCGTTCCGATCGGCACGCTCACAGCTTCCGAACAGAAAGGTACTGCAACGAAGTTCGTGGATTTTGTCGCATCTCCCGAGGGCAAAGCGATCTTTGAGAAGCATGGTTTCACAAAATATCCTGATGAAAAGTATGAGGGCTATTAGCAATGACTGATATAACACACACCCCGATTGGGGTTATACATTCAACATTCACAGATCCGGAGGATACACCGATTCAGGGCGTCTTTGCAGACGGCGCAAGAGGTGAGGTGGAGGTTTTCATGGAATATGCGGATGGACTTAAGGACATCGGCGGATTCTCCCATCTGATCCTCCTATATGATTTTCATCGTGCGAACGGTTGTTCGTTGATCTCAAAACCATTTATAGGGGGTGGCATTGAGAAAGGAATTTTCTCGATACGGCATCCGGGACGACCGAACCCGATCGGGATCTCTATTGTCAGACTGGAGAGTGTCAGAGGCAACATACTGGAGATTTGTGATGTTGATGTTCTGGATGGGACGCCGCTTCTGGATATCAAGCCTTATATACATCAGTTTGATCACAGGGATGATATACAGAGTGGATGGGTGGATGATCAGCACATCGATGACCTCGGGGATAAAACCCCGCGGAGCTTGAAGGCTCCATAAGCACATGCCAATCAATGAATCAACATTTAAGGTTCTCACAATCTCAATCACGCTACTTCTAACCGCGTTCATCCTATCGCTGGTTGTGTGCATCGTTACGCATACAAGCCCGCAGAGCTTACTTACAAGCATTGCATCTGAAGAAATCCGGTTCGCAATAAAGTTAAGCTTGCTCACATCCGCAATATCCACATTGATGTGTGTTGTAGTCTCGATACCCGCAGCATACGCGCTTGCACGCTACAATTTTTTCGGGAAGACGCTCGTGAACACGATAGTGGATCTTCCGCTTGCGCTGCCTCCGCTTGTGGCTGGAGTGGGGCTTCTCCTTCTCTTTGGCACGACCCCGTTTGGAGCATGGCTCGAAAATTTCGGGCTGAACTTCGTGTTGACACCGCTCGGGATCGTGATCGCACAGTTCGCGGTTAATATTTCGTTTATGCTGCGGATCATGCGTTCGACGTTTGAAGGGATCAGTCCAAGGTATGAATATGTTGCTCAGACGCTCGGGTGCAATCCGATACAGGCATTCTTGCAGACAACGCTTCCCATGTCAAAGAATGGGCTTATGGCTGGTGGGATCATAACATGGTCAAAAGGTATCGGGGAGTTTGGAGCAGCCCTGATGCTCGCCGGCGCAACACGGATGAAGACCGAGACCCTGCCGATATCGCTGTATCTGAATATGTCGTGTGGGGACCTTGAACTGGCAATAGCTGCTGCAACCATTCTGATTGTTATATCGATCATATCCCTATACATTTTTGAGCAGCGTGGCGGGAGCACCCAACTGTACTAAACATGGCTGAACATGGCAAACATGGCTGAACATGATACGAATTGAGAATGTTTCCAAGAACCTTGGCGAATTCAAGCTGGATGATGCAACCCTGCAGATCGACGAAGGCGAATATTTCATCATACTGGGTCCCACCGGCGCAGGAAAAACAATCTTAATCGAAACGATCGCAGGCATCTACCGCCCGGA
The DNA here is from genome assembly GCA_004211975.1 of Methanosarcinales archaeon. Taxonomy (GTDB): domain Archaea; phylum Halobacteriota; class Methanosarcinia; order Methanosarcinales; family Methanogasteraceae; genus Methanogaster_D. Next base: position 4,132 of record RXIK01000015.1, read on the forward strand.
TAGTGGCAGAGTGTTTCTAAACGGGGTGGATGTAACAAACATCCTGCCAAAAGACCGGCAGATCAGCATGGTCTACCAGGATTATATGCTCTTCCCACACCTGAACGTGGCAGGAAACATTGGGTTTGGGCTGCGCCAGAAAAAGATCGCTAAAAGCGAAATCATCATGAAAACCGGTGAAATCGCAGAGCTTCTAGGTGTTTCACACCTGTTAAGCCGATATCCGGGCACACTTAGTGGAGGAGAGAAACAGAGAATCGCGATCGCTCGAGCAGTTGTGACCGAGCCAAAGGTGCTGCTGCTGGATGAGCCACTATCCGCACTGGATTCTCGCACAACCGAGCGGCTGCAAGCGGAACTTGCGCGAATACACGAGATCACAGGGACCACAACGATTCATGTGACACACAGTTTTGAGGAGGCGTTCGCGCTCGGGGACCGGATCGCTGTGATGTGCGGCGGCAGAATCATGCAGGTGGGTGCGCCCGATGATGTTTTCAGAAGACCCAATTCCGAGTTTATTGCGGATTTTGTTGGTGTTGAGAATTTGTTTCGTGGAAAGTCAGTTGTCCATGACAGTATCGCTCTGGTTCACGCCGATGGAATGTCGATGGTCTCAAGTTCACTTAAATCAGGGGACGTCTCGATCTCGATCCGACCCGAAGACATACTAATATCAAAAAAAGAGATCGAAACAAGCGCGAGAAACTCGTTTTACGGGGAGATTACGGAGGTTAAGAACATGGGCACAATCATGAGAGTGGTGGTTGATGTGGGTGTTCCTATTGTGGTTGCGCTAACAAAACAATCGTATGAGGATATGGGGCTCTTGTGCGGCGCGTGTGTCTGGATTGTTTTTAAGGCGTCTGCGGTGCATCTGTTTTAGGGTGTTGGGCGCTATTTGCGCGTGCATTTGAGTATTGTACGGATATATACTTCTTACCAACCTGTTTCACCATAAAATTCGTAATTTCTGTGCCCTTTGTGTCCTCTGTGGTTCAATCTATGAGATAATCTAAAGAATATATCATAAGAAATAAAACCACAGAGAGCACAGATGGACCCAGAGAGGGATTTTTTGGAGTCGCAGAATATGTCCACAAAAAAGTTGTTTTTGTCCAACTTAATTATGCGCGGCTCCTAACGATGTTGTGATAGGCGGCTACGCAGAGACTTTTTAATTTGTTCTGGTCGGTTGAACAACATGATGCCAATCCTGCAAACAGTGGTATGATATGACTTCCGAAATCAGTGAAATCCGTGTTAATCTGTGGCAAATAAAACTTTTAGCCACAGATTAACACTGATTTCACAGATTAACGATATAAATGACTTTTCAGATCGATATCGCTCAATTATATCAGTTGTGCTTACACAAGACAAACCCGGGTAACCAGAAAATAATAAAAAGTCTCGCTACGCAACTGTTGGTTGGGCGCAATTGCTATCAATGAGGTGTGGGCAAGTGTACCTGCCCCTCTCACCCCGACTTCATTTTGCCTGTTTGGGTCACTTTAACCGTGATATGTGGTTTGCACAGGTTCTGCCTTCTTCTGCTGCTGCTGGAAATTGATGTTTGGCAGTGGCATTGCGGGCGGAAGCCCGAGCGTTGAGGATAGTGTGACCGCAAGCGGCGCAAGGTTGCTGACCATTGTGTTTGCGATCTGGTTCTGGACCTCAGGCGGGGCTTTCCCTCCATCCCACTCGCTCTTGATCCGGGTTAGATCCTCCTCATCCGAATAATAGTCTGAATATCCCTCAAACCGGATGTGCCCCACATTTGGGCTTAGATAGTTGATTGAGAATGCATATTCAACCCTTAAAACCGTTTTCTCGCCAAACGGGGTCTGTTTCGGTATGATTGTAGTGTTCTTCAGACTGATGTCATAGTTGATGTTGATACTCTTCTGCTTCTTGACCTCTTCAGGGGTCACGTATGTCTTTGATTCGACCTGTGTCACTTTGAAATTTACGATCATGTGTCATCTCCATTAACTGTCTTTGTATTCCTGTTCATTGCTACCATTCCTGTCCGGACGAGTTCCGTTATCCCGAACCGCTCCAACATCTCTCTGATTGCCCTTAACTTTCCCTGGTTACCCGTAACCTCAATGATCAGGGTTTCTGTGCCGACATCGATGATCTTTACGCGGAATATGTCCACGATCTGCATGATCTCGGATCTTGTGATCGCATCGGCAGAGACCTTGATCAAGACCAGTTCACGGTCAACCGATTCTGATGATGGAAGATCACATATCGAGATCACGTCGATCAGCTTGCCAAGCTGGCTTGTCACCTGCGCAAGCACCCGGTCATCGCCCCTGACAACAATTGTCATCCGCGATATCTCCGGGTTCTCAGTCACGCCAACCGCAAGACTCTCGATGTTAAACCCGCGTCTGCTGAACAGACCCGAGACACGTGCAAGCACGCCTGGTTTGTTGTCTACGAGTACTGCAAGCGTGTGTCTCATCCGGTCACCTCCTGTTCAAGGATCTCGTTGATCGCAGCGCCAGCCGGAACCATGGGAAACACGTTCTCTGTGGGGTCAACCACAAAATCGATGATTGTTGCCCGATCTGCTGCGAGCGCCTCTGATATTGCAGAAGGCACTTCTGAAGGCTTCTCTGCGCGGATGCCGATTGCACCGTACGCCTCCGCTAGTTTCACGAAGTCCACGCTCCCGGTCAGTTCGGTGTGCGAGTATCTCTGCTCAAAGAAGAGTTCCTGCCACTGTCGCACCATCCCGAGATAGCCGTTGTTAAGGATTGCCACGATCACGCGGATGTCGTTCTTAACAACGGTTGCAAGCTCCTGCGAGTTCATCTGGAATGAGCCGTCGCCAGCGATATCGATGACCGTTCGGTCCGGACATGCGACCTTTGCACCCATTGCGGCAGGGAATCCGTAGCCCATTGTGCCAAGCCCACCTGACGTGATGAACGTGCGCGGATGTTCATACTGGAAGTACTGAGCTGCCCACATCTGGTTTTGCCCGACCTCGGTCACGATGATTGCGTCAGGACATGCTTTGTGGATCTCCTTAATCACGTACTGTGGCTTGATCACCGTATCACTCGGAGTGTACTGCAGCGGATACTTATTCTTCCATGCATCGATCTTCCCGAGCCATGCCCCGGACCGTGCTATGGGCTTGCCCTGTTTCTCGCGCAGATGCGAGAGCAGCAACTGCAACACCCCCCTGGCATCTCCGATAACAGGTAGATCAACCCGCACATTCTTCCCGATCTCTGCCGGGTCAATATCAATGTGGATGATCTTTGCCTGCGCCGCAAACGCATCGATCTTCCCTGTTACGCGGTCATCAAACCTCGCGCCGATCGCGATCAAGAGATCCGACTCCTGCACCGCATAATTAGCATATCTGGTGCCGTGCATACCAAGCATCCCGAGCGAGAGCGGATGCGTCTCAGGAAACGCTCCGATGCCAAGTAATGTTGTTGTTACTGGCGCGTTGATGGTTTCTGCAAGTTTCAGCAGTTCTGATGACGTGTTTGAGATGATGACGCCGCCACCTGCATAGATGATCGGTCTCTGCGCCTGAAGAATCATGGACGCAGCGCGTTTCACTGCGTCCGTATCAACCTTGGTATCCGGGTTGTAACCGCGCAGACGCACGGTTTCAGGATATTTGAATTCAATCTCATCAGTTGTGATGTCTTTTGGCAGATCAATCAGAACAGGTCCTGGTCTTCCGGTGGACGCAATGAAGAATGCCTCTTTGACAATTCGCGGGAGGTCGTTTACATCTTTTATGAGATAATTGTGCTTTGTGATTGGAAGCGTGATTCCGGTGATGTCCGCCTCCTGAAAGGCGTCATTACCGATGAGGGGGGTTGGAACCTGCCCGGTGATTGCGACGATTGGGACTGAGTCCATGTAAGCATTTGCGATGCCAGTAACAAGGTTTGTGGCTCCTGGACCGGATGTTGCGAGGCATACTCCAACCTTGCCGGTTGCTCGTGCGTATCCGTCCGCCGCATGTGCTGCACCCTGCTCGTGCCGCACCAGAATATGCCTGATATCGGCATCGTACAGTTCGTCGTAGAGCGGCAGCAATACTCCGCCGGGGTATCCGAAGATCGTGTCAACCCCTTCATTATGCAGGCACTCGATCAATGCCTTTGCGCCAGAGATGGTTGCATCTGTCACGGTTCTTTCCTCCGTTTCAATTGAAATACTGTTTTTAACGAGATAAAGTATGTGGTCGGGGGCTCTTGAGGGTGCCGAATATGCGTGCTTATTATATATAAGATGGTGGTGGTGGTTTGGGATGGGGTGGTTTGGTGACGTCTTAACCAAACACCGGTGTAGACGTTTAGGGTCTTAGTAGACGCGCACGAATAACCTGTGCATTTAAGGTAATACCTCTCAAAACTACTTCTTACCACCCCGGTTCACCACAAAATTCGTAATCTCTGTGCCCTCGGGGTCCTCGGTGGTTCAATCTATGAGATACTCTAAAGAATATATTATATGAAATAAAATCACAGCGCGCACAAAGAGCACAGAGGGACCCAGAGAGGGATTTCCTGGAGTTGCAGAATATGTGCGGCTCTTAATTATGGGGGATGTGTTTCTGCCCCATGGTTTAACTGTTCGCCCATTACCCCCTGTTCGTAATGATCTTGTTGTGGGCATGCTTGTGTGGT
>RXIK01000016.1 GCA_004211975.1 Methanosarcinales archaeon
ACTCTGGGTTTGGCGGCATTCACGCCCATTTACCCGATATGGGAGTTGCTATGACTGAAATCATTGTGTACACAACCGAGACCTGCCCGAAGTGCAGGAAACTGAAAGAATATCTGAAATCAGCAGCAATCGAGTACGGCGAGGCTGATATGTCCACGCCTGAATCACTCACCGAACTGCGCGTCAACGGCGTCTTCACGATGATGGCGCCTGTTTTGCAGGTTGATGATTCGTTCCTGACCATTGACGAGATGTTTGACGATGATCAGATCAGAAAAGACGTAATCGATGATCTGACGGGGCGCGCATCATCATGAGTCGACCTACGCACTCACATCCGCAGGACACCGTGCAGAAGACACTTGACTGGAAGAGTGTGCCGCGCATGCCCAGGGTCCGCACGACGGACGGGCATCTGATGGACTGGGACCGGGATGCAATCGTAGCTCAGCTGGTTAAGGAGACGAAGCTCTCCAAGCAGTTCTATGGAATCGATCCAATAACCGAGGAAGAGGCGAAATTGGTCGCGGCAGAGGTTGAAAAGCGGATCAAGAGGATCGGTATCACGCATCTCTCCGGTCCGCTCGTGCGCGAGCTTACAAACGTGGTCCTCCTTGAGCGCGGACACCCCGAGTGGCGAAACATCGCAACAAGGGTCGGTACTCCGGTTTACGACGCACATAAAATTGATGTGGGATCCGGGTTTGAAGCAAATGAGAATGCGAATCTTCAGGATAACGCCGAGACCTCACATAAAAAGAAAGCAGATAAGATCTCAAAAGAGCAGTATCTCCTCCTGCTACCACCAAAACTTGCTGATTACCACCTGAACGGAGACATCCACATCCACGACCTCGAGTACTTCGGGACCCGTAGTTTCTGCATGGACTGGGACCTCCGGTACTTCTTCTACTATGGGCTGATGCCGGATGGCAGCGGCACAAAGTCAAGTGTGGCAGGTCCTGCGAAGAAGGCGGAGGTTGCGATTCTTCATGCGGTTAAGGCTCTTGGGAGTGCGCAGACGAATTTTGCAGGTGGGCAAGGGTTCTACAACTTCCTGACGTTTCTTGCGCCGTATCTTGAGGGAATGGGCTACGAGGAGATCGAACAGCTGATGCAGATGTTCGTATACGAGATGAGTGTCGCCCACGACGAGATTGTGCCTTTGCTGGAAGATGGCAAACAAGGGGGTTTCACGTTTAAGAAGATCGGGGAGTTCGTGGATGATGTTATTGAGCGATCTGATGTGGTTGATGGTCCGGATGTGCCGGATGGTTGGGATGTTGCCCGTGTCGATGGCTGGAGGACATTTGCATTTGATAGGGGGTCGAAGGAGGCGGTGACCCCGCAGATAACGATGGTTGCTCGCCACCGGGCGCCGAAAACGCTTTATGAGATAAGGACCGCAACACATCGTAGTGTGAAGGTAACTGGAAGCCACAGCGTATTTACGATGGATGACTGTGGCGAAATAATCTCTGTGAAAGTTTCCGAATTGAAAAATGGGGATTATGTAGTGATCCCCCGGACTTTGAACTTTGATGATGTTTGTCATGACGAAGAACTTGATTTAATATCTCTGCTGAACGAGAACGGTCTTGCAGATAGATTAAGAGTGTGTGAAGTGAGAAAGTTCCTTGAATCCTTGAGAAATGATCGGGGTGATTTTGGAAAGGTGGGAAATCTCATAAATCGTGGTTATAAAGACATATCTCGGTGGTATGACCGGGATTCTATGCCACTGAGTGTTTTTACAGAACTCGTTGATTCCACATCCACGGCAGACCATAAAAACAGTTTGAAGGACGTAATGGGGGAGTTTTTGGTGCGGATAAAGGTTGAGCAGAGCAACATGAGTTTCCGCCCGACGATCCCGATATCAGATGAGCTTTTGAGGTTGCTTGGCTACTATGTTTCAGAGGGATGGTCGTCCGATGACGGTGTGCACATCGCTGCTTTTGATCAGGAGATAATAGAAGACGTTACGGCGTGTGTTAAGCGCGTGTTTGGGGCGGAAGTTACGCCACATGGTGACAAGGGGAAGATAATCTTCGGGGGGCAATTTGCTTCGATTTTGTTCTCCTCGCTTCTCGGCTGCGGAAAAGATTCACATAGTAAAAGAATTCCAACAATTATATTCACTCTCCCTGAGGGCAAAATCTCGCAGTTCCTGAGCGCGTACTGGAGTGGTGACGGTCAAATTCCAGGCGCAAAACCGGAGAACGGCGAGTTGAAGAACCGGGGCGGAAGAATCGCCGCGTACACAGTCTCAGAGCCACTTGCAAGCGATCTGCTGTATCTGTTCCTACGACTCGGAATATCCGCAAAGTGTGAGTTTGTAAGTGGAGAAGAGAGGGGCAAAGGTGCTTTCAAGGCTTCAGAGATTTACAAGGTATGTGTCTCTACCGCAGCCCCTGTTTTAAGAAAGTTTGCAGAGATTGTTACGCCAGTGCACAAGGAAAAAGCTAAAAGGCTACAAGAGATGCTGAAAGCTTGCGACGGCTCCGCTGGCACAGATAGGACGGATATACTCCCAAACTCTCGCCCCATACTCTCTGAAATAGAGGAATCTCTGGGGGCGGTCAATCTTGGCAGCACAACGCCAAAGTATCATAAAAACATCACGAAAGAGACGTTAAACGAATTACTCGAAGAATACCGTGCAAGAATTGATAAAAACACGCCAGATTCGGTTGTGCAGAAGATCAAGAACCTTGAGAACTTTGCTTGCGGATCTGCGAGGCTTGACAAAATCGTGAGCATGAAAGAAGTGAAATACTCGGAACCGTATGTTTACGATTTCGTGGTTCGACCTGAAGGCAGGGAAATAGAGAATTTCGTTGGCGGATTTGGAGGAATTTACCTTCATAATACCCAGATGATGGTTGCAAGAGGCGGACAGCTCGTATTTTCGTCAGTGCAGCTGGCTCCAGGGGTTCCGAAGCTCTGGAGGGATAAACCGATCGTGTACAGGGGAAGAATCCATAACGGCGATTCTGATCAGGCACCACTCCGCGCTTATGGTGAGTTTGAGCGGGAGGTCAGGCTCTCGTTCAAGGCACTGATGAACGTGATGCTTGAAGGAGACTACTGGGGCAAGCCGTTTAACTTCCCGAAGCCCGAGATATCAATAGAACCGGATTTCATGGAGGAAAACGAGGAATTTGACCGTGAACACCCGGATCTTCCGAATTACGATGATCTGTACCGACTTTCATTCGATCTTTCAGCAAAATTTGGCGCTCCATACTTTGATAACCAGATACCTGAGTATCGAGGGGCAGGAGAAGGAATAAGCTGCTACCAATGTTGCGCCTATAATTTCTCCTCAAACGCGGATACTGACTCTGACTTTGATGATAAACTGATCTTTGCGGACGGAAAGCACTTCTCGATGGGCGCGTGGCAAGTGGTCTCAATAAACTGCCCGAGAGCCGCGTACCGCGCAAATCATGATGATCAGGCGCTCTTCACCGAGTTAAAACACCTGATGGACATTGCCGTGAAACTCTTCAAGATCAAGAGGGTGTGGATGCAGCAGATCGTTGAGCGCGGGCGGATGCCGTTTGCAACCCAGCGCCCGAAGGACCCGATCACCGGAGCGTACGGTTCGCAGGCTGTTGATCTTGAAGGTCTTGTCTATGAGGTCGGTGTTGTTGGCATAAATGAGATGGTGCAGCACCACATAGGCAGCCAGATGCATGAATCAAAGGATGCGTGGAAGCTTGCGATCAGGGCGATGACCGAGATGGAGCTCTATTCGGAGACGCTCAGTGAGGAGCATGACATCACGATCGCGCTTGCAAGAACGCCTGCCGAGACAACAACGGGCAGGTTCGCAGTATCTGACATCCTGCATCGCGAGTACTCAAAGTGCGCGAAGGACGTGGTCAAAGGCGACCTTGATAATGCACTTGCACACATACACGAGACCAGGGACCTTCCGATTTACTATACGAACGGAACACACGTTCCGCCGGGCGCGGATGTCTCGATCACAGATCGAATACGGCTTGAGCACGTCTTCTTCCCGATTGTTGACGGCGGAAACATCATGCACATATTCCTTGGTGAGAGCATGCCAGACTCGGGAGGGCTCAGAGACTTTGCGATGCACATTGCAAAGAACACGCAGACCGGCTATTTTGCGTTCACAAGAGACATGACGATCTGTGTTGACTGCAACCACATGGATTCCGGGCTTAAAGACGAGTGCTCAAACTGTGGATCAGAGAATGTGGAGCAGTTATCGCGGGTTACCGGGTATCTTCAGGCGGTATCCGGCTGGAACGCTGCAAAAAGGCAGGAACTTGAGGACCGGAAACGATACGGCGGCGGGGACATGGTACGATAAGCGAGGGTTTTTAGGGGTGGACTCCTGATCTGTCAATTGAGTTTGGAGGGGCGTTCACCCCTCTAACACTAATTAAAATTATGTGGTGTATTGGGCGTTATCAACCACAGAATGCGCACGTTTAAACAAACGTCACAAAGAATGTCGCAGCAGCAGGTCAGGTAACTGGCAGAGACCCATCTAAGTTGTTATCACCATAGAAACCAAGCTCCACACGAGTTTTCCTTATTTTGTGGTCTTGATGATCTCTGCAATTACGTGGTCCTGTGTGATCCCGGTCCGCTCGGCTTCAAACTTCAGAACGATCCTGTGTCGCAGGACGGGGTATGCCATCGCATGGATGTCTTCACTGGATACATAGTTGCGCCCGTGAATCAATGCTCTTGCTTTTGCCGTCAGTATTATGGCGATCGATGCACGGGGTGATGCGCCGTACTCGATATTATTCCATTTACGGGTTGCGGTCACGATGTTAATCGCGTTGGATTTGAGTTCCTCTGAAATCGGGATTTCGCGGGTTAGGTGTTGTAGTTTTAGTACTGCTGCCTTGCTGACAACACGCTGCACACTTGGTTCGGCTGCGGAGGTGTACCGGTCCACAATGATGCGCTCATCTTCGGCAGTAGGATAGTCCATCAATATCTTCAGCAGAAACCTGTCAAGCTGCGCCTCGGGTAGTGGAAACGTCCCCTCCATCTCGATTGGGTTTTGGGTTGCAAGAATGAAAAACGGTATGTCCAGCTTGAAGGTCTCGTTTCCGGAAGTGATCTGTTTTTCCTGCATTGCTTCAAGGAGTGCGCTCTGTGTTTTTGGTGATGCACGGTTGATCTCGTCTGCAAGCACGATGTTTGCGAAGACCGGGCCGCGCTCGAATCGGAATCGTTTTTCTCCGGCGTGCTCTTCAACCATGAATGTGCCAGTTATGTCAGATGGCATCAGGTCCGGGGTACACTGGATCCGGCTGAACGACAGGTCCATTACTTTTGAAAGTGTGCTGATCATAAGAGTCTTCCCAAGTCCCGGGTTACTCTCTACAAGTGCGTGCCCATTACTCAGTATCGCTATCAACAGATGTTCCACAGTATCCTTTTGACCAACGATGACCTTCTCGACCTCGCGGAATACCGAGCTGATGATGCCGCCCGCGTCATGGTATATTTGGGACAGATCGGATTTTTGGGACGGTTGCTCCATGTAAATATATGCAACCCGACTCAATATAAATGAGACTCATCATAGTGATACTGAATAGTCCATGAGAATCGTGGGAATATTGAACATGCAAGACTAAACCCGTGGTTACTGGAGAATGTGTGCTGAGGCTCCACCGCGCATATCCGGTTATCTCTTAATTGTGCTAACCACCTGACCGTCTTGACTGAATGTATGGCAAACCCCGCTGGTGCAGGTGTCCTTAATCGACCCTGGCAGATATGGGCTTTGTGGATTGTTATTTGCTGGGTTGTGCCGCTTCTGCTCGTGAGTTATGTTGTTTTGTTATGGTATGTATTTTATTCAATCATCCTCACAACCTCTCGGTGCCGGGCGCTAAACAGCAGGTTAACGTTTTCTACGGCGTCATACTGTATGAAAAATACCTGGGGGCTACTGCAATGTTTACAATTCACCGTGCTTGTATGATTACGTAGCAATGATTTTTTAATGTAGTCGGGATAGTCGTAGCGCGCACTCGCGCAAACGGTGTATGTTCTGCACTTCATGGCATTGTAACATGACGGTCAGGAACACTCCGGGATGTTTTGGCAGAGCCACCATCAACTAACACTGTTACATGTGCCGCGAGACTTTTTTCTGAAACCCTCATGCGTTGATGGGTGTGTTTTCCGGTTCACGTTCGTCCGCATGTTGTCGATCCGGTTAATCCTGGTTACTATTATATGTCTATGTAGTTGGTAGTTTCACATTTCATATTTGTAGCTACTGATTCTATAACTCCAATATCCACGTCCAGATAGTAGTCATAAGCCCATATCGCAACACCTGCACAACTATCACCATAACGCGTGATATTATGAAAATCTATTACATCAATTTCTGAGCTGTTATTGGTATTTAACTTCCAAACAAACCACTGTTTTCCGAGTGAATTAATTATCCCCTGCAATGTATATTGTAGAGGGTACTATCGGGTTCAACCGATACATTAAAGAACGATTGGATTTATTGTCAATATAACACAGCAACTGAAACGGATGTGCTATTATCGTAGACGAATTGGACGAACAGATTCTCAAGGCGATGTCGGAAGGCATTGGTGTAGGTCCCAGGTTGGCAGAGCTTGCCAGACATCTAGAGGTTCCAAGGAGTACTGCGAACCTGCGTGTCCGCATGCTCACGGAAAAAAACATAATTACCGGGTTTCGCCCACAGGTCAACTGGGAGGAACTAGGATATTATATTAATGGTTATATCGGAGTTGAATGTCCGAAACCGATCGTCAACGAATTAATCGACTTTTTAAAAGACCAGGAATGGGTCTTTGGCGTATGGGAAGTCACATCCGGGAAATACGGGTTGCTTGTGATGTGCCGATTCAAACAATACAACGAGATTGAACAACTAAAGATGTTCACCAAAACTATGCACGGAATCCGAGATGTGGATGTGTTTTTGCTTGGACCATACCACGCCTTAAAATAAATCATAAATCCACACCACCACGCAAACAATGCATGCTGTTTTTCGATGCCTCACATCTTAATCCAAATTTTTTTGGTTACCCCCACCCATCATCCGAACCCCCGGAATCTTGGTGCAACACCGATGGCGCCCAAATAAATACATGGTCACCAGATAACACGCCACACAGCACAGGAGTCAGGTTATCATGAAACAACTCGACATCATTGCAGCCCCGCTTGAAAAGAAGTCGCTTAAGATCCTCTTGTTTGGTGCGGGTGAACTTGGTAAGGAGATCGCGATAGAGGCGCAGCGTCTTGGCATGGAGGTCATTGCTGTTGATCGATATGAGCGGGCACCGGCGCAGCAGGTTGCGCATCGGGCGTACACTGTGAACATGATGGATGCAAATGCGATGCGCTCGATTGTGGATAGGGAGATGCCGGATATTATTATGCCTGAGATTGAGGCGATTGACCTGGATGTACTCTTTGAGTTTGAGGAGGATGGGTATCTGGTTACGCCGAATGCACGTGCAACGCATGCTGCCATGAATCGGGAGCGTATCAGGGAGTTAATTGTGAAATCCGGTGTTAAGACTGGGGCATACGCTTACACTCGTACGGATGACCTGTTAGAGTTCACAGATGCGGTTGAAAAGATCGGGTATCCGTGTTTTAGCAAGGCAATCATGTCAAGCAGTGGCAAAGGCTCGTATTTCATCGAGAAGCCGGAGGACATCAAGGCGGCGATGGATGCTGCCAGATACGATGCCAGGGGCTCTGGGGAGATGGCGATTATCGAGGAGTACATACCATTTGACACTGAAGTGACCGAGATTGCGGTCAGGCATCTGGATGAGGACGGCAGCAGGATTGTTACCACGTTCCCAAAGCCGATCGGGCACTACCAGATCGACGGCGACTACCATTCATCGTGGCAAAGCCCGAATGTCGGGGAGTATCTGCCATACAACGTCGATGAGATCGGGAAGTCGGTTGATGGTGACCCGGGGCTTGCACAAGATGCTGAGAAGAAGATTTATGACGCAGCACAAAAAATAACCGATGAACTGGGTGGAGTCGGGGTGTTTGGATGTGAACTCTTTGTTCGTGTCCGCGACGGCAAGGTTGAGGTCTATGGCAACGAATGCGCACCCAGACCACATGATACTGGCATGGTTACATATATCTCGCATCCACAGGGCTTTAACGAGGGCGGATTGCACGTACGTGCGGTCGCAGGGCTCCCGATCCCGGCGCAAACTCGGGCGGGCTACCGGATGTTTGATCCGATCAAGCCTGCCGCGTCCCACGTGATTCTGTCGCCTGCCCAGGGGTTCGATCCGGAGTACAAAGGTCTCTTTGACGCGATGACTGTTCAGGGCACAAACATCTACATGTTCGGAAAGCCACTTGCATACCATGACGGCTGGATCGTTGAGGAACGGATGGGAATTGCGCTTGCGCTTGGCGAAAATGCGTTTGATGCAAAACAGAAGGCGGAAGTTGCTGCGCACAAGATCCGGATCAGAACTGCGACCGAGCCTGCATGGCGGGAGCAGGAGGAGCGGCGGATGCATGTTGTGGAATAAGAGTGCGATCGGAAAATAGCTAACACATCCGAGACTTTTTATTATTTTCTGGTTGCCCGGGGTTGTCTTGTGTAAGCACAACTGATAAAATTGAGCGCTATCGATCTGAAAAGTCATTTATATCGTTAATCTGTGAAATCAGTGTTCATCTGTGGCTAAAAGTTTTATTTGCCA
>RXIK01000001.1 GCA_004211975.1 Methanosarcinales archaeon
TGATCGCGTTATCACCGCTAAACTTCAGGAACTCGCCAGGGTATATGGCGCCATCAAGTGCAAGATCGCTTTCTGATCCCACCTGCTCAAATCCTGATAGGAAGTGTGTGATTGTGCCTCCGACAACGATTGTGCCGCCGCTCATCTCGGCTCCAACGCCGCGTACAGCGTCGCCACGGATAACGATCAGACCGCCGTTCTGGCGGATCCCGCAGAAGTTCTGGACGCTTCCCAGTACCTCGATCTCGCCGCCGCTCATGCCGCCGCCAACCTGGCTGTCAGCATCGCCGTCGATAACGAGTCTGCCGCCGCTCATTCCGTGCCAGCTTCCACGGTAGGCGCAGCCCGCATGGTCTTTTGCGTTTCCTGTTATGTGCAAGAGTCCGCCTTTCATCTCCATTCCTGCCCACGCGTTGACATCACCATTGACAGTGAGCTCTCCGCCGCTCATCTCTGCGCCGACGTGCATGCCAGCCGAGCCGTTTATCGTGATCTTGCCTGCGGTCATCTCGTTTCCGATTCGCTTGACCCTTGACACGTCTCCGTTAACGACAATCGAGGTGTCCTCTGGTGTTTTGCCACCATCGCCTTTAACATCAAAGAAATCTGCCAGTGGGAGTTCCTTTGGACCCTGCCACACGAGCAGGTCTCCAATTTCACTTGCGCTCTTTCCGGCGAAGGTGTCGGGTATGATCACCTCTGCCTCAATCATGATACCAATCTCGCCTTTTGGTGTAAGTGTTACTTCTGCCATATCAATCACGCCTCCTCGGTAACTTTGATCGGTGTTGGGTTCATGAGATAGCTGTCAGGTGTTGGATAGTGGGCAAAGCCAAGAGTGTAGTACTTGAACCATTCCTTGACGTCTGCAAGCATGTCCTTTGTACCTGCCTCTTTGGCGTTCACATCAAGGTAGTAGGTCCGCTTCTCAGGGATCGCTACGATCTCGCCCCTCCTTGATACGATCTCGCCGTCTTTTATCGTGTACTCTGCATGGGCAAAGTTCTTTGCCAGATTCTCGTGGTCGCGGACATTCAGGCTCTTCGGGTTGATGTTGTAGATCGTGACATCTCCGTCGGCACCAACGCCAAGACTGCCCTTCCTGTGCGATAGACCAACTGTCCTTGCGGTGTTTGCACGGGTCAGAATCGCGATATCGTAGAGTGACATCTCCCGGTCCACTGCGCCAAGATCGCTTCTGTCGCGTGCCCAGGGGTGACACTCATCAAAGGTTGCATTCCGTGCAGCCTGCGACATGAGCCATGCCATCACAAGCGGGTACTTTAAGAATGTGCCGCCGTTGGGGTGATCTGTTGTCATGATGGACTTCCACGCATCTTTCACGAGCAGCAACAGTTCAAGACCCATCGCCCACTGGACGCTGTGTATCGGGTTGCTCTTGAGGTACGTGAACGGAAGTATGCCAGATCCGCATTCCAGCTCCACATCGGTATTCGACCATTTGTTGCCGGTAAGGGCGTACAGGTTGTGTATGGCGGGTCCATCGCCAGTCATAACCGTTGCTTCTCCGAAAGGAACGCAGCCGCTGTCGAAGACGACATGATCGGTCTTGTTCACGTAGTCTATGATCTCCTTTGTCTTGGACTCAAAGTCACCCCAGCTGGTTCCGCCGAAGCTGTTGAACTGTGCGTGGGTAAGGTACACTGACTCCTGTCTTGCGGGATCGACTTTTGTCTCTGCCCATTCGACATCGAGGTTCTGGTTTGGCTTGATCTGGCTCGGTATTTTGAGCGAGTCCCTCGTGATCTCATAGCATCCTGGCTGACCTAAGTTGTTGCAGTGCAGATGCATTGCCATTGGAAGACCGAGACGCTCATTAATCTCGCACAAGCCCTCGATGACCTCTCTTGGGGTGATCTCGAAGTGGGTGTTTGCCTCGTCGAGCGATCCGATGTTTTGTCCCCAGCCCCAGTTCTCAACTCCTGCCGGGTTCACGCACTTGATCCCGTAGGTCTTGTGAGTCTTCATCATCCACGCAACGTACGCAGCGGCTCGGTCCATTTCGCCGTCTCGAAGGTAGCGCATGATAAACCAGTTGTTGCCAAGCACAAGGTAGCCGCCCGTATCGATCATTGGAATCGAGCGCATCTCTTCGTGTGTGTGGCGGGCTTCAAGCGGCGGGACTGCTGCTTCAAACACCGTGGTGTAGCCCATCTGTGAGTACTCGTATCCTTCCATGTATACGGATGGCACCGTGTAACCTGAACCTGAGTGAGTAAGCGGGGTTTTCTTCCGGTTCCACTTGTAACTGTCCTCAGGACGCATTATCCGTCCACCGTTGACCTTTGCTCCTGCAATGTGGGAGTGTGAGTCAACGCCACCGGGCATAACGGTCATGCCTGTCGCATCGATCACTTTCGCGTCTTTCATCTCTGAATCGGTTAGTTCTCGTACAACCTTGCCGTTCTTGATGAAGACGTCCATTACCTCCCCGTTGATCTCGTTTAGCGGGTCAAAGACATAGCCATTTTTGATTGCGATTGTTCCGTTCCCATTTCCATTACTGTTTGCCATGATTCACGCCTCCTTTTTCTCGAGCCATATAGCGTCCACAGGACAGATCATGGCGCATGCGCCGCAGCCTCCGCAGAGATCCTGATCGTACACTGTGACCGTGCCGTCCACAATCTCAAGAAGTGGTTTTCTGTCCAGTTCGTTCAAATGTCCTGCGGCAAGATAGGGGTCTGATGCAGCGTTGATCGGGCAGACTATGACGCAGTTTCCGCATCCGAGACAGGCATCGTCGTCTGTTACCAGAACCGATCTTAGCACCGGTTTCGGAGTGGGTACGCCCAGAAGCCTCTTCTCAAATGGCTTCTTCTTAGTCATTTCAGTCAGGATCGCACTCTTTGTCACAGTTATTGCATCTGTCGGACAGGAGACTGCACACGCGCCACAGTATATGCATGCATTCGGGCGTTGGGTGATCTTCTCGACTCTCTCGCCAGCGTCCCAGTCACGGGTAAAGAGCGCGTTACACGGACACACGTCCACGCAGGAAAGACAGGTTTGGCAGAGGTCTTCGTCCATATTCCACTCGCCGGCAAAAGGCTTCTCCACAGTGATTGCGCCGACCGGGCAGACCGCCTCGCACCAGCCGCAGTGAATGCAACAATCCTGATCTATTGTGGTCTCGCCCTCTATGCCTGTGCTGCTGTCGTTTGCAAGCCGCCGCGTAACCGTGATCGCATCCTCGGGGCAAACCTCCTCGCAGAGGCCGCAGTGCATACAGTCATCGCTAACGGTTGTTGGCTTTATAGCTCCGCAGAGATACTTCTCATCCTTCACAGGCTCACCAGCAACTTTCATCACCCTTGCACCGGCTGGGCAGACCTTGGCACACATTGAGCACACGATACAGGTATCCGGAACGTGCTCCAGAAAGTCCTGATCAATAAGACCCCTTGCAACAGCTCCCACCGAGCCGATAACAATAGAGTCTTTCGGACAAGTCAGGATGCAGGTCCCGCAGCCAATACACTTCTCCGGGATATACACCATTTGCTTGTCATCTTTCGTCTGAACTATTAATTCGTTCATATATTTCCTCCATAATCACGCATCCGTGCAGGTGCCGCAGAGAACCTCATCCCCATGACTGACAAAGGATTCGCCGCACCCCTCGCACATTTTTACGCACTTAACAGGCTTTACAGGAATTACAATATCAATAATCTCGTGACTGTACACACCGTCTCCCGCTTTCAGGAGTTCAGGGACCACCTCCTCGTGAGGGACCTTTTCAGTATTCATGTACCATGCATGCAGCTTCGGATACCGTTTGGTCTTGACCGGGTCAAGAGATATTCTGATTCCGCGTGTGGACGTCACACCCATCGGAACTTGCTTGTTCACCACAACCGCCATCTTCCCGGTGTCATTGATTCTCATGCCATTGTTTCCGATGGTTGCACCTGCAAGCACCTGAAAAGCGTCAGGGATGCAATTGTAGGTCTCACATGTCACGTAGATGCGTTCACCATCCTGAAAACCAAGCACACGTTTTGCGATGTTAAACATCTGAATGCCAATGAATGCGCCTGCAGCAAGGTATCCGTGGAACGGGACCACCCGCTCTATCTGCGAGAGCAGTTCCGGGTCTTTGATCTGTTTGATGATCTCGTCCATTATGGGAACTCCTGTGTTTTGGAAGCCATCATGTTTAAATGATAACTACTTGTCCAATGTAAAATGTCAATCATTGTTATTTTACTTAAACTTAACGATGCCACACACTATTCCGGAGTCTTTTAATTTATCATGGTTAATTGAGAAACATAAATCCCGCAAACAGTGGTGCGATTGGACTTCCAAAATCAGTGGAACCGGTGTTAATCTGTGGCAAACAAAACTTTTAGCCACAGATTAACACTGATTTCACAGATTAACGATATAAATGAATTTCAGATCGATAGCGCTCAATTTTATCAGTTGTGCTTACACAAGACAACCCCAAGTAACCAGAAAATAATAAAAAGTCTCCAAAAGCCCATAAGTCAACGAAACGATTTAGACGATTTTCGAAATAGCAAGGTCAACCAATTTACATTTACCAGACACAAAAATCAAACAAAATCACTATCAGTGGGCGCTGTGACACACAAACCCTTTTATTGATATACACATAGTTCGCATACAACCTTAAAAGTACAGTTGAATGGGTGTACGCATGATAGAAACTATACTGATATCGGGAAGGACGATTGATCAGGGCGCTACTCTCGAGGAGAAAACTTCACAGGCTTATTTTAATGCGGCTGCATACTGTGAGTTAAGCGAAGGCAATCTCGAAGTGCTCGGAGTATCTGTCGACCAGAATGTAAAGGTGGCAACCGCCCACGGAACGGTTGTGCTACCTGTAAAGATTGATAAACGGCTCTCGGATGACATAGTCTTCATCCCCATGGGACCATGGGCGAATGCTATCGTTGATCCTGACACATGTGGCTGCGGAATGCCCGGATTCAAGGGCGTGCCAGCAACAGTTGAGGCAACCACAGATCCAGTACTGAACATGAAGGATCTGATGGCAACATACAAGGAGTGAGAAAGGAGGAAAACGATATGCCAGTAATAAAAGACGTGGTATGCACGTTCTGCGGCTGCCTCTGTGACGACCTCGAAGTCACAGTCGAGGATAACAAGATCACAAAGGTAGGAAAGGCGTGTAAGCTCGGTCGGGCAAAGACCATGGGAATGTTTTTGCACGAGCGAATCGAGAAGCCAATGATCCGCAAAAACGGCAAGAACAGTGAACTTGAGGAATGCTCATACGATGAAGCGATAACAAAGGCGGCTGAGATTCTTGTTGCTGCAAAACGACCGATGTCCTATGGATGGTGCTCAACATCCTGCGAGGCGATCGAGAAAGCAGTAGTTCTTGCAGAAGTGACCGGATCGCTCTTTGACAGCACGGCAAACGTCTGTCACGGACCAAGTGCGCTTGCCACACAGGAGAAAGGGGCGCCAAGCTGCTCGCTCGGAACTGCAAAGAACTACGCAGACCTGATCATCTTCTGGGGCTGCAACCCTGTGCACGCCCACCCAAGACACCAGACACGGTACTCCACAATGGCGAAGGGAGCGTTCACACCAAACGGGAAGAAAGACAAGAAAATGGTTGTTGTTGACCCCCGGAACACAGACACCGCAAAAAAAGCGGATCTCCTGATCCAGCTAACACCAGGAACCGATTACGTGCTGATTGAGGCACTGCGAGCTATTGTGAACGGGCACGCCGATGTTTTACCTGATGAGATCGCAGGACTTCCAAAGGCAAAAGTGATGGAACTGGCTGATATGTGTAAAGCCTCAAAGTTCGGGATCATCTACTTCGGAATGGGCATCACACAGACAAGAGGCAGATACAAGAGCGGCGACAACGTATCCTCACTTCTATCTGATCTAACCCAGACAAACAAGTTCGTGATGATCGGGATGCGCGGGCACTACAATGTAACCGGGTTCGGTCAGGTCGCGGCATGGGAGACAGGTTTTCCGATGGCAATCGACTTCTCACGAGGATCTGCATACTACAACCCAGGCGAGACCGGAACAAACGATGTCCTCATGCGAAAAGAGGTGGATGCGTTCATCACAGGAGCAGCAGACCCTGGAGCACACTTCCCACAGGAATCAGTAAAACATCTTTACAAGATCCCTGCAATACAGGTCGACGGGTACGCAAACCCAACAACAGAGTTCTCTGACGTCGTGATCCCAGCGGCAATCGCGGGTGTCGAATGTGATGGAACCGCATACCGGATGGACGGTCAGCCAATCAGGATGAAGAAGTTAATCGAGACTACGTTCAAGACGGACGAGGAAATCCTCACGGAAATCATAGCGAAAGTTCATGAACTGAAAGAGAACGGAGGTGCGTGAAATGGCAGAGATTGTTATCAAGAACGGTGTCGTATACGACCCAAAGAACGGTGTCGATGGTGAGAAAAACGAGATCTGCATAAAAGACGGCAAGATCGTGAATAATGTTGGAGTCGGAGCAAAGGTCATCGATGCAGAAGGATGCCTCGTTCTACCAGGCGGCGTTGACGGGCACACACACTGCGCAGGAAAGATCAACACCGCAAGGATCATGAGCCCACACGACATGCGGTATTCACCAATTCCAGGGCTATCAGGACCTGAGCCAGGAACAAAACTCCTGCGCCCACAGGTCGGGTACAACACCCCAAACACTCATGCGATCGGATACAGATACTCAAAACTCGGATACACCACAATTGCCGAGGCTGCAATAACGCCAATGATGGCGCGGCACATGCACGAAGAGTTTGAGTCAATCCCAATCCTTGACAAGCTTGCGCTGGTACTGCTGGGCAGCAACTGGCAGGTGATGCAGTACATACAGGACGGCGACAGCGAGATGCTGAAGTCATACATGGCATGGGCACTACTCGCATCCCGCGGATACGGCGTCAAAGTCGTGAACCCGGGCGGAGGCTCAAGCTGGACATGGGGCAAGAACGTAACAGGAATCGATGACAAGGTGATCGACTTCGATGTGACACCCGCAGACATACTCATCGGACTTGCAGAGGCAAACGAAGCCCTAAACCTCCCACACTCGATTCACGTCCACTGCAACAACCTTGGTGTACCCGGAAACATCCCGACAACGCTTGACACGATGAAACTACTTGAGAAAGTAAAGGCATCACAAGACAGGCAGGTCATGCATCTTACGCACATGCAGTTCCACTCCTACACAGGCACATCCTGGATGGACTTTGCATCAGGATCAGACCAGATCGCAGACTACGTAAACAAGCACGACCACCTCACATTCGACATGGGACAGATGATCTTCGGTCCTGCCATGACAATGACCGCAGACGGACCAACCGAGTACAGAAACGCACGAATGTTCGGTGCAAAATGGAGCAACTACGACCAAGAACTCGAAGATGCAGGCGGCATTGTGCCACTCTCATACACACCCCAGCATTTCGCACACGCAACAATGTGGTCAATCGGACTCGAACTCGCACTACTCGTGAAAGACCCATGGAAGGTAATGTTCACCACAGACAACCCCAACGGCGGCGCATTCGTAAACTACCCGGAGGGACAGGTACTCCTGATGAGCGACAAGAAACGACAGGAAGTAATCGCGGGATTCCCTGACATGACAATGGACCGCATAAGCCTCCCGAACATCGATCGTGAACTGGACTGGGGCGAGATGACCGTGATGACCCGCTCAATGCCGGCAAAGATGCTCGGACTCGAGGAGAAAGGACATCTCGGCGCAGGAGCAGACGCAGATGTCGCAATCTATGATCTTAAGCCAGACAAGGTCGATGTGTCGGTTCAGCACGAGGCAGTCAAGAAAGCACTCAGCTTTGCGAAATACACAATCAAAGGTGGAGAAGTCGTTGTTCAAGACGGCGATATCACAGCACTACCAAAAGGAAAGGTCTACTGGGTCAACGCCTACGAAAACGGCATTGTGCAAGCAGAGAAAGACCGACTGATCACAGACCTCGAAGAACGGTTCAAGAAATACTACAGCATGCAGTTCTCAAACTACATGGTTGAGGATGCGTACGTACCGCGTCCAGTCGAGATCAGACCGGAGGTGGCATAAATGCAGACAGTAACACTCAAACCAAAGAGAAGCCCAACAATCTCGATCGAGGCTGAGATGATCACACCAGACGCATTCGCCGGAAAGAACGCCGCCGAGATCGGAGCAATCGGTGCATGGGAAGGAAACGAAGAGATCACACTCGCAGATATCTTCGATGTCACAGTCGACGGATCTGCCGATGCCGCAGGCACGAAAATCATCATCGACGGCAATGTCCCGCGAGTCAAGAGGATCGGCGAGGCAATGACCGCCGGCGAGATCATCGTTAAAGGCGACGTCGACATGCGCTGCGGAGCACTCATGAGCGGCGGATCAATAACAGTCGAAGGCAACGCCGACTCATGGGTCGGACGCGAGATGCTAGGCGGCGAAATCCTCGTGAAAGGCAACGCAACATACTACGCAGGCGGCGGATACCGCGGCGAAACCTGCGGAATGCGAGGCGGAAAACTCACAATCGAAGGCAACGTACTCGACTACCTCGGCGAACACATGTGCGGCGGCGAAATCCTCGTGAAAGGCAACGCCAGACTACTCCCCGGAGTCCTCAACTGGAGCGGAACCATCACCATCGAAGGCGACACAAC
>RXIK01000125.1 GCA_004211975.1 Methanosarcinales archaeon
TTACAGGTTATTTACCAAAGAACTCGATCCATTCAAGAGATTTCATGATATATTTGAGCTCATCCGACCGCACCACCTGCAAGGATATGACCCCAGCACCACGTAATGTGACAGCCTCGTCACCGGATTATTTTACCGGCCATATCTTCGTTGACGCTTCTGATAATCCCGTATGACTCGTAGGAAGTCCAGTCTTCGTATCTTGGCAAAATTCACATCTGTAAAATATAGTTCAGAGTAGATTGTCTGCCATATCAAAAAGTCGGTTAGAGACTTCCCGCCCGCACGAATAACCAGATCCGGTTTATGCTTGAAAACAAGGTGAGATTCGATCATATCCGTGTTGATGTCATTAAGATCGGTTTTCCCGGACTCCACCTTCTTTAGAATATCTTTTATCGCATCAGTAAGCTCAAGTTTTCCCCCGTACCCTATTGAGATATCGAGTTTGACCCTGCAATTCACGTCCACGCCCCCAACCTCGCTGTAAGCCACAGTAGAGATCATTCTTGCCCCGGAATCGTCCCTGACATACATTCTTGCAATCAGATCGGTTTTATCCAGTGTATCAACGATCTGCGAGGTTGTATCATTTTGTAGACCATCATCCATCGTCACAGCGATGTACACGATGAGTGATTCGATGCCAAGCTCTGCGCACCACAAAACAAAGGATCGCAGTTTCTTGATCCCATCTGGTGTGGAAATATCACTCTCAGTCATCACGAGCGTTAGTCCGGCGGGCATGTTGTGCTTGACGACCCGGGAGTGCAGCCGGTATTCGTAGATGCGCTCGTAGATGCGTTGGAGCATAACAGATTATTTGGGCTTACATGTGATTATCATTTGTGTGGCTCGGCGGTTTTTGTGCGGGTTAATTATATGCCCCCGCGGCGCATAATTCGGGATGTGCGAAGACCAAAGCATTACAGGGACGATTGCGATCGGATCGCATTTATGTATGACCCTCTTGTCCGATTTCTTTCCTTGTTCATCGGCGGAGCGCGGGGTCTGGAGGTGATGTGGACCTCTGTTATTAACGAGATGGACGCAACATCGGGCAAAAAGGCTCTGGACGTCTGCTGCGGCACTGGTGTGATGTGTGCGAGGATTGCGGATGTAGTCGGCGCGGATGGTGTGGTGGTTGGCATTGATCTGTCCGAAAAGATGCTTAAAGGCGCAGAGAAGAGAAACAGAAGAAAAGATAATGTGCGGTTCTACCTCTCGAATGCGGAGGAGATTTCTTGCGACGACGGATATTTTGACTGTGCATCAATAACATTTGGCTTGCATGAGATGCCACATCAGGTGCGGATGAACGTGCTTTGCGAGATGCGGAGGGTTATAAAGCCGGGCGGGAAGATCGTGGTCCTTGATTATTCATATCCCACAAATAAACTGGTCCAATGCCTGTTTGCTATCTGGATGTTTGTTGAAGGAAAAACCGCGAAAGATTTCATTAAAAGGGATTTATCCTTTATGATTCGGGATGCTGGATTTAATAATATCAAAAAATCTGTTTGCTCATATAATACGGTTCAGATTGTGAGCGGTGTGAGATCGGGCGACGCGAGATAAATATGACGTGGCACAACAATAACCAGGGACACACAACAGAATCAGAAGCCATATCAGAACCTGAATCAGAAACCAAGATTGCACATAAGCTCATTAACCACATCACCGATTCTGTGCGGTTATGCATGCCTAACTGCGATGGCGTCGCGTTCTCCGGAGGCATCGACAGTGCGCTCATCGCATCTGTTGCAGCATCGATAAACCCCTGGATTAAGTTGTATGCAATCGGGATGAGCGGTTCCCACGACCTAAAGCAGGCAGAACAGGCAGCAACACTACTCGGACTACATGACCAGCTGCACATCTGCGAGTGTGCCCCCGCAGAGATTAAGTCCGCGATTCCCCCTGTGGTGCGCGCAATCCGGAGCACAAGTCCGGTTGCAGTTGGGATCGGTCTGTGCATATACTTTGTATCCCGATGTGCGCATGTCCACGGAGATTCGGTGCTAATGACCGGACAGGGCGCAGACGAGTTGTTCGCCGGATACAAGCGATACGAACAGGCGTTTGATGATGGAAGACTTGACAGCGAACTTAACAAAGACATACTCACACTTCCTGCTCAGCTTGCGCGGGATTCTGCGGTTGCACAACTGAACAATGTGGAACTGCGCATGCCAATCCTCGGTCCCGACGTGGTAGATCTCGCCCGCAAGATCGATGTCAGACTCAAGATACACAGGGGCGATGGCTATATACGAAAATACATTCTGCGAAAGGCGTCTGAAAATTATCTCCCCACAGAAATTGCGCAGGCTCCAAAGAAAGCAGCACAGTATGGCACAAGAATCCAGAGCGCACTTCGCAAGATGGCGCGGCGGGACGGGCTCACACAGGAGGATTTTTTGCGCAGTATGCTGTTACAAAACACAAGGGTCCAACAATGCTAAATCCTGACTTTCAGTGAAATAGAACAAACATCTTTCTTGCGATCCTGATTCTTAGAGGTTTTTCGCCGCAGGGACCTTGAGTGATCTAACGATCCAATCTTCAATACCCTAACCGGGTCCTCCCAAAGAGCGAAAAAGTGCTTGCACTCGCGAATTACAGAGAGAGCCAATAAAAAATCTCGACCAAATAAGTTAATATGCAGAGATTGCGCATACGTATCTATGAAGATCAAAGAACTGTTGTTTGGTCCGATACCAAAGCAGACTGAGAGCGAGTATGCTGAACTGGATCTTTCACAGTACGAAGAGGTCATAGAACCCGAGCCAGCCGAGACCTACATACGTGTTGCCGAGTTAAGCAACCTGGATGGGATCGCGGACCTGAAGAAGGAGATCTATGAGGGAAACATCGTAGTTGTGGATATTTCGGCAATCAAACGAGATCAGATGATGCTCGAACGCGCGCTTCAGGACCTTCATGATGTAGTGAGCGATGTAGGGGGGGACATCGCAGGACTCGATGATGATCTTGTGATCACGACTCCAACTGGCATCAAGATCGACCGGTCCCGGATCGGTGGAAGATAATCGCACATAAGCGCACAGACCCCCAAAGATGAAAATTAACAGTCCGCTGCAGGCTTATGAGTACCTGCCGAAAACCAACTGTGGCGAGTGTGATGAGCCAACGTGTATGGCGTTTGCATCACACCTGATAGATCGGGCAAGAAAGCCAAAGGACTGCCCGCCACTGCTTGATGCCGAACACAAGGAAGATTACAACACACTCATCAAACTTCTTGCCCCCGAGATACGTGAGGTATCCCTCGGAACTGGCGAACACAAGGTTACAATCGGCGGAGATGATGTGCTGTACCGCCACAAACTGACTTTTTTCAATAAAACAGCGTTTGCTTATGATGTGCACGACACAATGGACGAGAAAGAACTGGTTGATCGTGTCAATAACATTCAAAACTACAAAAAATTCTATATTGGCGATTTCCTGACGCTTGATGCAATCGCGGTCAGATGCGTATCAGGAGACGCTGGTCAGTTCGCAAAAACCGTGAAAACAGTAGCTGAAACAACCAAACTACCGCTCCTGCTCTGTTCACTCGATGCAGAGGTCCTTGCAGCAGGGCTTGCTGTCGCCGCTGATCGAAAACCCCTGATCTATGCCGCCACAACCGACAACTGGCGCGAGGTTGCGGAACTCATACTCAAATACCATGTTCCCGTGGTGCTTTCTGCGCCAAACGATCCTGATACGCTAAAATCGCTTGCAGCAACATTCGAGTCGATGGGCATCACTGACCTGGTGCTCGACCCGGGAACAGTTCCAACTGGACCCGGGCTTCGTGACTCGTTTGAGAACTTCCTGAAGCTACGACGTGCAGGAATTGCCGAACAAACCGATATTGCGTACCCAATGATGGCAGTGCCCATGACCGCGTGGAACGAGATGGACGGTGTCAGTGCCGCATACTGGGAGAGCGTGCTTGCATCCATATTCACAGTCCGGTACGCCGATATCATGATCCTGCACAGCATTGAGCCATACTCGCTCTTGCCTGAACTACACATCAGGGACACGGTTTACACCGACCCCCGAAAACCTGTGATGGTCGATGCAGGCGTCTTTGAAATCGGCTCGCCCGGTCGCAAGTCACCAGTATTCGTGACAACAAACTTTGCGCTGACCTACTACACCGTAGAGAGTGATCTAGCGTCCAACAGCATCGATTGCTACCTTGGCGTGGTGGATACCGATGGCATCGGTGTAGAGGCTGCGGTGGCAGGCGGACAACTGGATGCGGGCAAAATCAAGGGCATGTTTGATTCTGCTAACTTTGATGTCCGAGAAAAAACCGATCACGGCACCTTAATCATCCCAGGGCTTGCTGCGCGGCTACAAGGTGACGTTGAGGACACCACTGGACTTGAAGTACTGGTCGGACCTCCGGACTCGGGACAGATCCCGCGGTGGATGGAGACAAAATGGTCTTAACTGATTACTTTATTATTTTGATCTGACTACTTGAACTGCTGTGCAGAGTGGTTGTACAGCATTGCCTTTTTTGATGTGTCGATGATGTAGTGTGCTGACTGGTTGATCCCGCTTGTATCGCTCCCGATATTGATCTTGCCTGTGACATCATCGTACCCGGAGTGGCAGCTTGTGCAGTAGATTGTTTTTGAGAGGTTGTGTTTCATGTTAATATCAAAATCAGTGCCCGCCATCCCTGTACTCGAGTTTGGGTTGTAGCCGTGGCAGATGCAGTTTGCAGGGCTGTGTTCTCCTCCCATCAGTGCGGTTGCAATCTTGGGGTGGCATCGGTCGCAGAAGTCATCCGGGTTTGGCTGGTTCATGTATGTGCTGTGTCCGCCTGCAAATATGCCGTAAGCTACAAGTGATGTTGCAGCGATCACGAGCAGCGCGGCCATGAGCACGACCGGTTGTTTCAGTGTTTTTTGTGGCATCCGCATGATTATTCGTACTCCTGATCCGGGTATGTGTGACACCATCTGCAGTTGTACTCGGCAGATGCGCCGCCGTATTTTGATATTGAATTATCGTAAGATGTTTTGTTGTGGCACTCGGTGCAGTCGGTCACATCAAGAGTTGTTGGGCTTGCCGTTATGTTGTGGCGGTCAACATCGTTCACAGGGTCTGACTGCACAACGTGGCAGCAGTCGCACCACTTCCATGTGTATTCGGGTGGTGGGTGGTAGTTGGTATGGCACTTTGCACAGTTGTCGCCCGGATCTGTTCCGTGCACGCTTACCTTGTACATGGTCTTGTTCACATACACCTCAGGGGTGCCGTAGTCGTCCATGGCGGTGTAGTTGTAGTGGCAGCTGGTGCATGACTCGGTATTTGCATCATGCCCATGATATCGGTCCACAGTCTGGTTGTAGATGTTGTGGCACTCCAGGCACTGTGTGTTGTTGCCCCACGTGATTCCTTCCAGCAGGTCATGCGCATACGCCGGCGGACCCGGTCGTGAGATGTTATCGCTCAGGGAATGGCATTTTGTGCATGATGGTAGTGAGTTCCATGTGTGCACGCCGTCGTAATCGTCAATCATGATCTCAAAGTCACCGTACTCGTCATCGCCATCAGGATCGTCGCCATAATCGATGCTGAAACTTGCGTCTGTGTGGCAGATCAGGCATCCAAGATAGTTTGTTGGCTTTTCTGTTGTGGCATTTATGATCAGACGCTTGTGTATGCTCTGATCGAGCATGAGTCCGATGTGAGGTGCGCGCCCATAGTCTTTTGGCGCGTCCATCACATCACACAGCACGTGTCCCGAGTATGATAGAGCCTGGGTATGGCAGTCAGTGCAGTATGGAACAGAGAGATAATGGACGTTAGGGGTGCCGTACTCATCATCGGTCCAGAGATTGTGGCATGCCTTGCTGTAGCAATTGTTCCAGTCATCTTCATGCTCTGCCCCGGCAGTTCTCACGATATCAGAGTGGCAGTTTATGCATACCTGATCGCCGTTTCTCGCAGGTCCTGCCGCACCATCCCATCCACCGCTTGAATTGGGATATGCGTGTCTCGAATAAAGAATTCCACTGTTGGTTTCGCCCATGCTCATACCCTGTGGGTCGCTGCCCCACGTTGCTGCGACCTTAGTATCCCTCTTGTGAGTCATGTTCGAGCCTGCGGGCGCAAGGTTCTCTGAGTCATTCTCCATCACATAGTTAGCATACCCATCACTGATATCATCGTAGACCGGCGAGTGGCAGTCACTGCATCGCGGGGCTGATATGTTGTGGATGTTAAGGTGATCGGCACCATCGCAGTGGCAGTTTGCGCATGTCGCAGTGTTTTCACCCTGATAACCCTCGTAAGGATGGATCGGGTAGTCTGCGGATTCAGGGTGGCAGTCGTCACATGTGAGTATGTTACTTTCATCTGCGGTCGCGTGAAACGCGTTGTGACAGAATGAGCAGTTAACTACCTGGCTATCACCACTCGGGTGTCCACCAACGTCTTTGGACTCACCGGTCGCAGTATCCAGCCACTGCGGGACATCTGAGCCATAGGAGAGGGGGTGGCAGTCTGCGCACGCCGGGTACGCGTTATCGATCGCTCCGGGGTCTGAGTCGCTGATGTGACCGTGGCAGCTTGCATTTGAGCAGGACTGGGATGCAAGGTATGGATTCTGATCTGTGCCAGGAGATGGATCGACCTTTGCGTGCTCGCCATAGGTATATCCACTGATATCCGCCCAGTAGGTCTCATTGTAACCGCCGTCCATGCCATGGCAGAAGGTGCATTCGACTGCTTCGGCTTTTGCGAATGCATTCGGTTCTCCGGATGAATAATCATAACGAAGACGTCCGGAACCCTGGTGGCACGGAGAACACTGGGGACTTCCACCCAATTTTCGTTTCGTCATTTCATGATATGGCGGCGTATTAAGGGCATACGATGGTGTGTGCGTTAGTTCCGAATTCGTGAGATGTGCGATATCAAATGTGGTCGTGTTTGCTCCGTTACCCCCCAGGATGTTATGCCAGTTATGCGGTCCACCGGGTCCGCCATTTGGGAACCTTGCCCATGGGTACATGGACATGGCGGTTGAGTTTTGCCATCCGTAATCGTGTTTATAGCCCACGTGACACCGGTCACATCCCCATCTCCCAACCCTGAATGTCTTTGATCCATCAATAGTGCCATCCGAAATATTTGCATCCGCACGTATGGTGAAATACGTGGGAGCGCTCCCATCGAAGTTCATCCCACCGGAGTTGGCGTCTGCGATCTCGAAACTCGCAGTATAAAGTCCATCGCCCCGGTCATGCGCAGTTCCGCTCGCTATGACTGTTGTGCCATTGCTAACCTCATACTGCACATCATCTGACGCCACTCGATATCCCTTGTTGTCCATGAGCAGTACTGTTATGTTCACAGTTCTCGGGTATCCGTCGGGGGGCCACAGGTCTCCTGGAGATACCTCCCCCCACCCATACGAAGACGCTTCATACACCCAGTAATATGGGTCGAGCAGATACGTGGCTTTGTCTGTTGTGATCAGTAGTTGTGTGCATGTTCCAACACTCGCAGGGGCGCCCACCATGAACCACCCGGACGATATGGTGGGTATGGGCGCGGTCAGCAGGTTGTTTTCGGTGTCCCTCTCGGTGTCAAGTTTTTGCCAGCTATTAGCACTCATTCTGTAAATTGCAAGAACACCTTCACTCGCGCCATTGAGTTCGTCCTCCGAGTACCGTATCGCTATGATGCTGTTGTTGTATGCGAGCGAAGCGGGCTGTATCTTGATGTACTTAACCGGAAGTTCGGAAAACTCGAAACCTGCGGGGTTCTCATTTGTTTCATCGATTGTTATAACTGCGCTAGTGCTCGTTTCACTTATGCAGAACCGTACGGATGTGTTCTTTGTTGGGAATGCGTTGATCTCAAGGTAGCCATACAGTGGAACGGCGGTGAAATTGAATGTGCTGTTTGATGGTGCGCTCCGGAGCGCGGTCTCTCCGGTGGTGTCGTAGTAGGTGATGTTGGATGTGAGCGGTGCACCGGAATCTTCCATCACCTGTCCCTTGACCGCTGTGCTCAGGATTATGACCCATTCTGTCTTGTTTGAGGTCCCGTTCTCCTCGTTTGTGAGCCAGACGTCAACATATTTTGTTCCGGGGTTGCTCCATGAATATGTCTGAGCTGCCCCATCACACGATGGATTCTCCCTATCCGTTTGATCGGTGACTTTCCAGAGAATGTCACCTGCCTGAGTGTAATTGATATGAAAACCGATGCTCTCGCCTATATCCACGGTTACGGTTAGATTACTGTCCCCGGTCTTGCTGTTCCACCGCTCAGAGACCCGTATTGTTGAAACGAGGGGGTGTTGATCTTCGGTGTCTTTATCGCTGATGCTGAACGGGGTATCGCCAAGACCGTCGCCATCACTATCGCTACCGGTGTACTCGCTGTAGTAGTTCCCTCCAAGATGTGAGCTGCCGACAATGTTTCTTCCGGGAGTTTTTGTGGTGTTCCATCTGTTATCTCCTGTTATGTCCATGGCACCGAATTTTTTGTTGAAGATGATGTAATTATTATATATTAAATTGTATCTTGCTGATACATACACACCCTCTCGATTATCCTTAACCACGTTGGTGTGCACCGTGTTATTATTGCTGCCAGAGCCACGGATACTGATACCATGCCCATTATGCACCACAACATTATCGTTTACCGTGTTATAGCTACTATCCGCGTAGAGATGGATGCCGTAGCCACTGGAATCGGTAGAACCATACATATTGTCGGTCACAGCATTGTTGCTGATGCTATTGTAATTTGACCCCCTGAGATCAATGCCATACCAGTTGTCAGTTATGTTATTGTACGAGATATTGCAATGATGTGCCTCATAGAGATATACCCCGGTTCCGGCGTCAGAAACCCCCATTATCGTGAATCCACTGATATTAACCCATGAACTCTCAACATCAAAGACTCTTCCGGCGACGTCTGCTGATAATACGTCCACCATATCCATTCCCGCACCTCTAAGTGTGATGGACTTATCGATCACCACGTTCTCAGTGTAGCTGCCACCACACACAAATATGTGTGAGCCATTGGTAGCGTTATCGACCGCGGACTGAATCGGGGTGCTGCTCTGGTTGAGTACTCCGCCGTCGTGCCACCAACCGGTTGTGTTAACTGATATGGCGAGACCTGCTCCTGCGGGAGCTTGCTTAAGAGGTTCTACTCCTGCACGTGTGAAACTTGGGTTGGCATGACTTTCCCCAATATGGCGATCGATACTCATGTCAACACTAACAAGTGCCCCGTTGTATGCGAGCGCAAGCACCGTGGGTTCGGTTGGCGCGATGGTGGTGGCTGTGTTACTTGCAGGATCAATGGTTGCATCCATGCTCGCAGCACCGACCATGCCAATAATACACACTATAACCATGACCATAACCACTTCAAATAACCCGGGGGTACCCTCACAACATCGGCTGATCCGTGTACACTCTATAGACATGCGGGGTGTGGGGGGCATGGTGTTTACCAGTTATCTGTTCCAACAAACGTTCATCGGAGTATATCTTAAACATTACCCCGCATTACTAAACATTTGGGAGGTTGAGTCACTGTGGAG
This sequence comes from Methanosarcinales archaeon, assembly GCA_004211975.1. Lineage (GTDB taxonomy): Archaea > Halobacteriota > Methanosarcinia > Methanosarcinales > Methanogasteraceae > Methanogaster_D. Next base: position 9,623 of record RXIK01000125.1, read on the forward strand.
CTAACCAATTGTTATCAAAAATTCATGCAAAATGTGTGGTAGCCAGATTCACACATGTCCCGTCCAAAACATATATGTTCGTGCCCCCGTAAGTTCTTACCCAAAAAAACAGGAACAGTAGGCAGCTACACTGCTGCCAACCTTGTTACAAACATAAATACGCACGCCTGCTACAAATAGTAGGGGTGTGGCAGATGGAATGTGTCAGCCACCTGCCGGAAAACTGAGAAGTCTATGCGACATGACGCCAACTATCTTACCGGGCAGCCTCCAGCGCAGGCAAGCCAAATGCACCTGCTAAACCCGCGCCACGCTCGCCAACCTGATCAAAACACTCTCGAACCGTTGAGATCGGCATATAGGTCTCAGTCCGAGTCCCGTCAGCCGATTCAACCTTTATGATGAGTTCAGTCTTTGCCACGCCATGCTCGACGCATTTACTTGCAATCCTACCGTACTCCGCCAGCACGATTTTCAAGGTGTCATAAGCCATCGACTGCCCGATAACATCCATATCATTGAACGTTGCCGTTTTCAGTGTGGATATCGAGCGGTTTTCGATATTTTCCACATAATCAATGACTGAACGCATAAGCCCAATGACACTTGCACCATCGATCTCTTCTGAGATCGTTTTATCCTTTGTTATGTCAACAGGTTCGTCGACCCCATACAATATCGAATAGTCTTTGGTAGCCCGCCCCATCTCAATGCGCACAACATCCAGACCTTTTTTATCTTCAAACCTTGCGAATATACTTTTATTTGTGCATTCAACACTGGCAAGATGGTGGTTTGACATATCCAGCATCTTCATCACATCTTCTTTATGAAATATCCCGGAAGTGCTCCACACGGGCAGGGAGAACGAACCAATCAGTTCTTTCACATATACAGGTTCTTTGAACCGCAGTTCATAAACAACGGATAACACATCCATATCCAACGAAAATTCACCACATAACGCGCCCCCATTGTCAGATATCATTGAATAGTTTCGTGTTGCATTATACACGCCGAACTCAAGAAACGTCTCAAATATCTTCCGAATATTCTCTGAATCCCGTTTAATCAGCTCTTTTAGATCCTTGATCCTTGAATCAAACTGTGCGTCAAGTTTTTTGGTCTGCTGGCGCACGCATGTTCCGCACGTCTCTGTGATCGCTTCTTTGCAGACATCCAGGATGTCGGCGTCGTCATCTGCAATCATGGTATTCAACTGCGCACCAAGGTTGCTTTCGAACGTCTTTAACCGGGTGATCTGTTGATCCCTCGCGCGGTCAATATTTTCAAGCTCTTTCCTGGCAGATATAATGGCGTTCTCTTTGGGGCACGAATCCCCAACCACGCCCAGCAGTTTTTCCAGATCTTTGATATAGTCACGTTGCACTGATAGTTCAACCGAATCCTGATACAGGTACCTCATACGTCCACACCTCCGATTTTAATTGGTTATTCTATTATTGAATGCTGCTACTAATTAATGTTTCTGGCAAACGACCGCTACATCGACATTCGAGCAATCCCAAGTGCATCATTCATGATGCGCTCCACCGCCATCGTGCCCGCATCAGCTGCATCAGCCACATCAGTCATCTCAATGATGAATGCCTCAACCGTAAGATACACTGAAACCCGCTCTCTAAGGCAGCCCACACGTGTAGCCTCATCCCTCCCAAGAGCTGCATGGAGATGGATAGCAGGCAGATCCCCGTCCTGCCAGAGAATGTTTCCAACACCAACTATCTCCTGTACATCCGTGATTGATGACCAGACCGGATCCGGAGGAACTGTGTCTCGCTTTGGTCCTGTTACGAGACACAGGTCCCTGACTGCACCGATCAGGATGAAGAATGCCTGCCTGATATCTTCCAGCTTTGCAAGTCCCTTAAGTTCAGCAAGCAGATCCTCGCCATGATCGATACGTGCGACAAATATCCTGCCGATGCAGCCGGTTCGGTATTCCATCTTATTTATTCTCGTTTGCGTCTTTCAGGTGCTTTTTCACACCATTTAGCAGTTCTTTGCGACCGAATGGTTTAGTAATGTATCCATCAACGCCAACAACGTGAAGACCGATCATTTTATCAATTGACTGCGACTTAGAGGTAAGCATTATCACTGGGATGTGTTTTGTGTCGTCGTTTTTGCGGATTGCCTGATACACCCCCCAGCCATCAATATCCGGCATCATAATATCCAGTAGAATCAGATCCGGCATCTCTTCCCCCTTAAGTTTGTCTAGTGCCGTCCTGCCATTATATGCAGGGATGATCTCGTGCCCTTCATTCGTAAGCACAAGTGCAACCAGATCCACAGTATCCGGTTCATCATCTACTACCATAATCTTTGCACACATTACCATAGCATATCTGCGGCAAGGCATAAAAAAGTACGCCTTATCCGCAATCACCCGAGCATTATATGCTTCACTTCAAGGTATTCCCAAAGCCCACGCACTCCAAGTTCCCTGCCGATTCCACTCTCCTTATACCCGCCAAACGGCGCATGTTTGGGCGCGCCGTGATATGTGTTTATCCACACGGTTCCTGCTGCAATGCGACTTGCGACCTGTTTTGCGTGTGATATGTCCTCTGACCAGACCGCTCCGGCAAGCCCATATCTTGTGCCGTTCGCAATCTCAATAGCCTCATTCTCATCGCCGTACGTGAGCACAGATAGCACAGGTCCGAAGATCTCTTCCTGAGCTATGCGCATGTCAGGCGCAACGTCGTCAAACACTGTCGGCTCGACAAAGAACCCGCCGACCCCATTGACTCCGCTTGCGCCACCAGCACCCCTACCAAGACGTTTTCCACCGAAAACAAGTTTTGCACCATCCTGAGCTCCGTATTCGATGTGTTCAAGGTCTTTTTCCATCTGCCTATCACTGATCACCGGTCCCATGTCCGGATCGGTAAATCCGTCCCCAATTCGTAGCTTTCCGGTTTCCCGGATTAAATGCTCCATGAACTGGTCGTGAATGCTCTCTGGCAAAAGCAGCCTCGAACCTGCTGTGCAGACCTGTCCGGCGTTAAAGAAGATTGCAAAGACCGCTCCTTTCACTGCTTTTGCAATGTCCGCATCCGCAAGGACGATGTTTGCAGACTTGCCGCCGCATTCAAGCGTGATCTTCTTAAGGTTTGCTGATGCAAGTTGCATGACCTCTTTTCCAGTCTCAGTTCCGCCTGTGAACGCAACCTTATCAACCTTTTTGCTGCCTGCAAGCTCTGCCCCAACCACGCTTCCCCGTCCTGCGATCACGTTCATCACGCCGTCCGGACATCCTGCCTGATGGAAGATCTCCCCGAGTTTTAGTGCGGTGAGTGGAGTCTGGCTTGATGGCTTGAGCACAACGGTGTTTCCGGCGGCAAGTGCCGGCGCAACCTTCCATGACGCCATCTTAAGTGGCAGGTTCCACGGAACAATCCCTGCCGCAACACCGATCGGCTCGTGGACAACTGTGCTGTGTTCATCGAGTTGCTCTTCAAGCGGTCTTGTGAGACCTGCAAAATAATCAAAGAAGTCTGCCGTGTCCAGGACAAAACGCTTCGCCCACCCAACTGGCATCCCGTTATCCAGTGTTTCGGTGCGCGCAAAAATGTCCACGTCTCTTCTGAGCAGATCCGCGGCTTTCCGGAGGACGCTTGCTCTAAGTTGTGGACTTAAGCTCCAGTTCGTGTTATCAAACGCATCCCGTGCCGCATCGATCGCTTTTCGTGCGTCAACGCGCTTTGCAGCGGACGCAGTTGCAAATTCCAACCCTGTTGCCGGATTAATCACTGAAAACACGCTTTCAGATTCTGCTTCAGTCCATTCACCATTAATCCATAATTTGTAGTGTGTTGACATGATACTCCACTCGCTGGTCTTTGACTGACTTCAGTCTCTTCATATCACTCTAATAAAATGTAGTGCCAGGAGCCAGCAAGATTTGCGACCCTGCGCATCTAACATCGGTATGGTCGTACGCAGCAGTTAGCGCTGCTGTGCCACAGCCACACTATCACAATTAATGTATGTGTTTAGCTAACCACGAGATTGCACGGATTCCCATATTAATCTCGTGGTGTTTTCGCTTCAGCTAAACACATGCCAATTAATTATCGTGCAGACTTTGCAACCCGTTCGATGCTCTGTTTCTGATTTATCGAGTGGCACCTGACATCATACGATGCAGCAGCCATGATTTCGTCTGCAAGACATTTCTCTAAGGACCTTTTACTTTTGAGTGCAGCCCTGTGTGCGCCGTTTGTGATCAGCTTGAGCGCTATATCCACTCTGCGTTGGGATGCAGTGTCGACAGCCTTTGGCACGGCAATACCACCGTATTTAAGACGGACAACCTCCTCACGTGGTCCTGCATTTCCGATGGCATTAACAAGAAGCTGAGCCGGGTTCTTCTTTGTTTTATCATGGATAATCTCGAATGCAGACCTAACAGCCCTGTATGCCAGCTGTTTTTTGCCGTTGTTCGTTGATTCTCGCATGACTCTATTGATCAGCCGCTCAACGATCGGGATGTCCGATTTATTGAACTGTTGGTTGGCGTGTTTGCCACCGGTATGTATCACGATTCTTGGACTTAAGTTGATATATCGCCTGGTGCCCAGATCCGTGCTTTCAACCTCTGAGAGGTCCCATTTGTCAAATAATAGTTGTTCAGTCATCAAGATCACCTGAGTGGCTTCTCTCTACGCCCAATAACCATTTCACGCAACGACACGTCGTTTACCGCGATCACCTTAAACCTGACACCTGGCAGGTCGCCTTTGGCGCCGTGCATCCGACCGCCGATACGCTCGACGGTTACCTCGTCATGCTCATCAATAAAATTGATAGCGCCGTCGCCCGGACAGAACGCAGTAACCTGCTTTCCGTTTTTAACCAGTTGTATCCTGACACACTTGCGTATCGCAGAATTCGGCTGTTTTGCCTCGATACCAACTTTCTGCAGAACGATTCCACGCCCCTGCGGAGCGCCGACGAGCGGGTCTGCTTTGATGTTCAATCGGAGCGTGCGACTGCTGTAATTCTGATCACTCCATCTAGCTTTCTGTCGATCCTTCCGCAGTTTGCGGGCAGCGTATTTTCCTTTACTCATATAGTCACCATTTTATCGGTTTTAAACTTAAACATTATCTGATAATCACATCGTCTATATCATGGTGTCGATGTGCAAGCAGCCGCATCTTCTCGATGTTTCTGCCATCCTTCCCAATTGCAAGCCCCTTCTGATCCGCGGGCACATCCACATACACGACCCGCCTGCCACCGCGCACGACCGACTCGATCCCGACCATGTTTGCTGGCTGTGTCACATTCTTCATAAATGCGGAAAGGTCGTCAGAGTACTCAACAACTTCGATGTGTTTGCCCACTGATTTACTGGCGCGTTTGACATGTTCGCCGTCACGCCCGATTGCAAGCCCCATGTCACCGTTTTGCACCACACAGAGTATCCTGTCCCCATCATCGATGCAGTCGCGTGCAACAGCGCCTGTAAGACTCTCAAAGAGTGCAATATACCGGATACCCTCGGTGGTGAGTTTGATTTCACCCACGCCTATCCCTCAAGTTCGCCGGGTACCTCTTCGGACAGTAATTCGTCTTCTTTGGTTTCTTCTTTTTCTTCCGGATCGAAGATCTTCATGATGTTTGAATCGCCAGGGTCAATGATCGCCATCGTGGCAATGGTAAATGGTTTCCCGCATGCAGTTCCGAGATCCACACTCATTCCCTTATACTCAATGATCGGTACCCCTGAATCGTGTATCTGCGATCTTATATGGGCTGGGCAGTTGGCAGCAAGCACAACCGTTAGATCATTGTTATTTTTCACAACGTCAAGACACGTATTTGATCCGATGAGAACTTTGCCGGATCTGATTGTTTTTCGAAGCGCTTTATTTAGATCAATTTCCATGTATTTCAACTCTTTTTTTGAAATGTAGTTTTCGATGTGAAATAGTATGTCACTCTATTTATGCGCTTTGGTGTGGCGTTGACTGCCGCGTCGCAGAAACAATAGAACAGTGTCACGACGAGAGGGGGATTTGAACCCCCGAGGTGCGATGCACCACTGGATGTTTGCACAAAATTCGGGGTTCGAACGTTTAGCAATCCAGCGCCATACCGGGCTTGGCTATCTCGTCATCACAGTACCAGTGGGCGACATAGATATTAATCTTTTCTGAAATGGGGTGTGCACATCCCCACAGCATCCTGGCGTGAAAGCGCCGTTTTTCGCGCTCGTTTGCGGTTTTAACCCCGGTACCCAAGCTTACCGCCCGGAAAATGGAAAACTACTTATTGTTTCCGGGGTACCCTACTTAACGAAACCGGGTCGTCCTTTGAGCTTTGGACGATGCGATACCTGTTAGTGAATGCAGGAGACTGGTCAGAATGTCAAGAAAGGTGGAAAAACCAATGGGGCCGAAGAATCCTGAAAAATCAGGGAAGAGTGACAAAGAGAAGATTGCAAAGTTAACCGGGGATCTGAAGAAGTATGATGATGTTGGTTACTCAAGAGAGTCTGAAGTGGAACTGGACGTAATCGTGGGCGAACTGGTATCTATCGGTAGCCCGGCGGTCCCTGAATTGATCGGGATGCTAAGTGACCCTGACAGCTGGAGCAGTTATTTTGCTGCCGATGCACTGGGAAAGATCGGTGATGAGGGTGCGATCGTCCCGCTTGCTGATGTGCTGGAGGATTCTGATCTGGGTGATCGCGCAAAGGACGCTCTCAAGGAATTTGGCGAGGTCTGTATTCCTGAAGTGATAAAAAGGGTGGAATACCGGATTGCGCACCCGATCAGGGGTGAGGGCGGTATCGATCGCATAACCGCATACGCGCTCAGCACAATCGGCGAGATCCAGTGTGAGAGGTCCATCAAGTTCATGAATCGGTTGTTGGATGGGTACATGTCGGAACTGCCTGATGGACCCTTTGACCCAACAAAACACGACTGGAAATATGTAAACATGGATTTTTTCCACCTGCTTGACTGTATGGTGCGGCAGCAGGATGAACGGGCGATCCCGCACATCGAGAAGGCAAGAGACGTCTTCCCGAGTAACTATGTTGATTACAAGATCTGCCAGATTGCGATCGGCAGGATAAAGATGAAAAGACCTGATGAGGGATATCTGCCTCTGGAGTCGCTGGATATCATGCTTCCTGCCGGCGCCATCATGAACGCGCTTTCGGGAGGAGAACTCGGATGGGAAGACACGTTTGATGAGGAATATGGTGAGTATTTCGAGGATGTTGGTGGCTTGAAGCGCGGGAGCAAAGACCCGGATGACGATGATTGGGCTGCTGCCCGGGATGATGATGATGATGATGATGGTGATGATGACGGCTGGGAAGCGGATGATTCGGACGATTCCGGGGTGGATGCATCCAAAAGAGCATTCGATTCAGTATATCAGTTTAAGATAACGCTTAAACGCATCAGACCACCGATATGGCGGCGGATACAGGTCCCGGAAACATACACGTTTCATGACCTGCATGTCGCGATCCAGGATGTCATGGGCTGGGAAGGCTACCATCTCCATGAATTCATAATGGCGAACCCTGTGACCGGGTTAGAGATGCATATAGGAACTCCGAGCGAAGATTTTGACTTACAGGAGATTCTTCATGACCAAAAAGAGATGATTGCCAGGTACTTCACGATGGAAAAACAATCGGCGGAATATACGTACGATTTCGGCGATGACTGGAAACACCGGGTGCTACTGGAGAAGATTCTCCCGAAGGATGAGGATGCCACGTATCCTGTGTGCATCAAAGGAAAGCGAGCCTGCCCTCCGGAGGATTGCGGCGGGGTGTGGGGCTATGAAGAACTGCTGGAGGCTCTGCATGACCCTGATTCTGCGGAGAACGAAGAACTACTGGAGTGGCTTGGTGAGGGCTTTGATCCTGAGTACTTCGATGCAAAAGCGATTTATTTCAGGAAATCCGGCAGATAAACTGAGGGGAACACACCAGGTTCCATCGCAGCTTCCAAGCCTCTGCAATCCACAAACCCCTCCCTAAAAATGGGACCGCGGCGATTTGAACGCCGGTCGCCAGATCCCCGACCTGGCAGGATGGACCAAGCTACCCTACGGTCCCATAGTCATGCAAGCTCCCTCAGACGTCCGAGGTCGCTCATCATCTCTTTTTCGGATGATATCTTCTCTTTTTCGAGTGTTTCGACGATGTCGCGAAGCATGATGTTAAGCCGGTATACCTTTACCGGTCTTCCCTTACCCAGCTTCTTTTTCTCCTCGCGTTCAACAACCCATTCTTTCGCGCGCAACACCCGCATGGCAGCGCTAACTTCGGGCTGCCTGATACCAGCCGCAGCCTCAAGCTCTCGGGATGTCATCTCTGCGGTGTTGGCGAGACATGCAACGGTCTTGGACACAATCTTTGACAGTTCAAGACTCTGCAGCAGATTAGATATCTCATGTTCCCGGTCACCCATCACCTGTATTGATAACTCTTTCATTAATATCCACCAGAATATACATTAGTTCTTTCTCTTTATAAAGTTTCTGGTTCTGCCATTTTCTGTGGTTGATAGCAGTAGCCCACCATCATGTTGCAGCAACCGCAGGCATCACTCCTTTGTCTCTCTCACCTTTCTCATTAAACCCGTGAAACGCGAAGACGCAAAGACAAAAAGACACAACGGCTGGAAACCACCTGACCCAAGGGGCAGTATCAGTGAAGTCTGCGCAAAACAAAAGAAAGTCAAGAGAAGAGATTTTAGGTATGTTGCAGGTGTTTGCCATTTCATTTTGTGGCAGACTGTTTTGCACGGGTGACTCTCAAAGAGGCATTATCCAAGAATCCCGGGTATTTCGCTGAATATTTTGATCCATCCCTCAGAGTCCCCTGTGAACAGTTGCGCACGCCAGACTTCGGTTGACCGCCCCTCCCGCCGATACTCTTTAATACACATGGCGCCGAAGTCTGCTGTATGTGCCCGGGTGGCCTAGCTGGGAGGGCGCCAGACTCATAGGGAAAAACGAGCGCGCCAAACCTGAGACATCTGGAGGTCACGGGATCGAAACCCGTCCCGGGCACTTGCTATTTTTATATGGGGTCGCTGGGCGCTGTTTTTACTTTAAGACATTTTAGAGTTTACTAGCTGATAACATATAATTAAACAAGCATGTCCCCGCCACAAAAAAAATTGCTGGCGCATCCGCGCCCATTAAGCACACTACACGATTAAATCCCTGTTTGGCGCATGTTGTGTTCAGGGTCACGAAGTGCCGGTGTGACACGGTTGCATGATGCTGTTTTAGGTGCTGAGTAGTTGCGATTTTGAATGTAGTTGGAAGTGACCGTGCAGGGGTTATGATGGTTAAGCAGCCTGTGGAAATCGGTGATAATAAGCTAAATCCACCCAAAGATCATACCTTAGGTTTTTGGTGTCTCGCTTTCCCACAGTATGTCATAGACCCTTCACGTATCCAACCACTTTTTCGTGATCCCGCACAGCTCCGTATTTCCGGTTGAAAATGGTTAATATGTTCTTCACGTCACGGTTAAGTAGATAGTCTGCCTGCGGATGCTTTGTGGTCACGTACCCCGGCCAATCGATGATTTCAACACCATCCGGGCTGACAAACACGTTGTACTCGCTTAAATCAGAATGAATGAACCCGAATTCATACGCTTTTCGGACCTGCTCGAGGATCCGGTCCAGAAACCACTCCGGGTCATCCACGGTTGTCTTTGACAGTTCGCAGCCGGGCGCCACGCTCATAACGACCACATGCCTGTTGTAGTCCACACATCTTGGTGCAGCGACCGAGTCGTGCAGCGCAACTAATGCCTCGTGCTCACGCCATGCAGCGCGTCCGGCAATAAAGATCCAGTGGTCCCGGGTCCCGGTATCGCGCTGGCGCGTCACCTGTTTGAAGCTTGTCTGCCCGGCGCGGTGAAACTTAAGGATCACAGGCGCGTCATCATAGATCCCTTCATACACCACGGATTCCTTGCCAACACCTATCCGCTCTCCGATTGCAGACAGCCCCCTGCGCGTCAGCATGCCAAGCGCAAGCATATCATACCCTTTGAAATAGATTTTGCAGCCCTCGTATGGCACAATGGTTTTTTTGATGACCTCCAACTCAAGAAGCCTGTCGATACGATATAAGACTTCTTTGTCACGTAATTTTGAAAACGCGGGTATCATTTCCAGCGGAACCCACTGATAAGACTTCATACCAGCCTCTATTCCTAAAAGGGTGCGAAAATCTTTTTTTTCCAGTTTTTTAAAAACCGCGCTGTTAAACATTAGAATAAACATGCAGTCACACCGGATTTAAACCCTATGCTTGGGTTTAGTTTTTAAAAACAATCCACAATTAAAAACAAAGACCACCATCAGCAAGCATAATTTCCTTAAGATACCCCTTTTCGCAACAGAAAAACCGGTGATCGATGGTGTTTTTTAAAAGAAGCCAAGGTCCGGATTCGAACCGGAATGGTATCGCTCTGCAGGCGATTGCGTAGCCGCTCCGCCACCTTGGCGCCATGGTCTCGGGTATGCTGATGCTGATGTTGATGCTGCTTTGCATCCCGATTGAATGCTTTTAGTGTCGTGTCATATTAAAAGATTTGCATCGCATCGATAATTGGGGTCATGCAGATAGAGCGCGCATTCGCCGGGAAAGCTATGGGGGGGCGCCTCAAAATCCTGGTGCGCGAATCATCCTGTGTTATATGTTTACGATACTTTTTATTATTTTTTTTATTGTTTTCTGTTTACTTTTTTTTATTGTGTTGTGATGAATGGAATAAAACTAAGCGTTTGGTGAATTTGAAAATGTATATCCTGCTGCGCGACTTATTTTGGGCGGGAATTTGCGCTTCACCGAAAACCCGGGATGCACTTCCAACTCGCCTGACAAAATTAAACATCCCTGCCATTAACCATATATCCAATTGAACAACAAAAGAGAATCATAACGACAAACATCAGGTAATGTTACATGACCAGAACCACACACTTACTACTTGGTATTATCATTGGCGTTATAATTGTCATTGCAGCAGTATCTGTCCGGAGTTGCTGTGCGGAAACACCTGCCGCGGACAAGATCCGGTTCACAGACCTGCCAAAAACAATTGATATGAAGCCTGGATCGCAGGCATCCTTTGACGTGACACTCAAAAACTTCGGAGGCCAGTATGCAGACGTGTCCATAAATGTCAAATCGTTGCCGGATGCGCTAACGATCGTGAGCGGCGACGAAGAAAGACTACTTGATATGGGAAAGTCGGTGACCTACCATATCACAATCAGTGCAAGCGACAGTATTGCGCCTGGCACACACCAGTTCGAGATTGCAGATAAGTCCCCTGTTGATCAGCACACCTGGGCGCCTATCAGCGTGCGTGTCAAAGGAATCGAGCTGACACCGTCGGCGGATGCCACATCAGGACAAACCGAAGCTAAAAAGTCCCCGGGATTTGGGGTCGTTGCAATGATGTTTGCTTTGCTGCTGGCGTATCGCGTCGGTCGTGTTCAGTAGACCGCGCTGGCATGCGCTGCAGCACGCTGTTACCACATTATTCATACCTGCTACCACCTCTCCGGACACAAACAAAATTAAGGAGTCACTCGTGGCTGCCTGTTGCATGGTGCCGGGCGTAGGTGGCTGTGGGGCAAGGTTATGTGATATATGTGACCGTGGCAACCGATTCTTTACATCACCTTTATCCATGATCCTGACAAATATAAATTTGGATACAACAGAGGATATAGAGGCGGACACAGAAGCAAACAATACACAGGTGATATTTATGAATGAACTTCAACTAACGGTTGCAAAGGCGTATCCGAAGGATGCAGGACGGGGAATGGCACGCCTTGACCCATATATCCTTCAAGCGCTCCAGTTGTCGCCAGGCGACATCGTTGAGATCGAGGGCAGGAAGATGACAGGCGCAAAGGTTTGGCGCGCCGACAGGCAGGATTGGGGGCAGGAGACGATACGGGTCGATAGCTACGTGCGGCAGAACGCGGGCACCGGGATCGGGGAGCGGGTGAAGATCAGGCGCGCGTCCGCGAAAGAGGCTGAGAAAATCGTTTTTGCGCCACCACAGGGCTCAGAGGTCCAGTTCGGTGCTGATGCCGAGATCGTCGTGAAACACCAGATGATCAAGCGCCCGATTATTGTTGGGGACGTGGTCCCTATCCTGACGTCGCCCTCGCCGTTTGGCGGACAGATGCTGCCACTGATCGTGACCGAGACCGAGCCTGAAGGTCTGGTGCTGGTTGACAAGCGCACATCGATCGTGCTGCTCGAAAAACCGGTTATGGGCTTTGATTCTGCGAAAGGGACCGGCATCACCTATGAGGACATCGGCGGGCTTCATGAGGAGGTTAAACGGGTGCGCGAGATGATCGAACTGCCCATGAGGCATCCGGAGGTCTTTCACAAACTGGGTGTCGACCCTCCAAAAGGTATATTGATGCACGGTCCACCCGGAACCGGAAAAACACTGATCGCAAAAGCTGTTGCAAATGAGTCAGGCGCACATTTCCTTTACATTGCGGGACCCGAGATTATGGGCAAGTATTATGGGGAAAGCGAGGAGAGACTACGAGCTATTTTTGAGGAGGCAGAAGAAAAGTCTCCCTCAATTGTTTTTATTGATGAAATCGATTCAATCGCTCCGAAAAGAGAAGAGGTTTATGGAGAGGTGGAACGGAGAGTGGTTGCCCAGTTGCTATCACTGATGGATGGTCTTGAGGATCGGGGGCAGGTTGTGGTGATCGCTGCAACGAACCGGGTGAATTCGATCGATCCTGCGCTCCGCCGCCCTGGCAGGTTTGACCGGGAGGTTGAGATCGGCGTACCGGACATCAAGGATCGCGTTGAGATTCTGCAAATTCATGTGCGCGGGATGCCGCTTACCGAGGACATTAATCTGGAGGAGATTGCTGAGATTACGCACGGCTTTGTTGGCGCGGACCTCTCCGCTCTGACAAAAGAATCCGCCATGAAAGCGATACGCAGATATCTTCCTGAGATCAATCTTGACGACGAGGAGATTCCCCAGGAAACACTTGATGGAATGACGGTTATGAAGGAAGACGTCGATAACGCACTGCGTGAAATCGAGCCATCTGCAATGCGCGAGGTTCTTGTCGAGATTTCACATGTTTCCTGGGATGATGTCGGCGGACTAGATGTTGCGCGGCAGGAACTTCAGGAAATAGTTGAATGGCCACTCAAAGAGCCAGCGCGGTTTAAAAAAATGGGTATTACGCCGCCAAAAGGAATTCTCCTGTACGGACCGCCCGGCACAGGGAAGACACTGCTTGCGAAGGCTGCTGCAAGCGAATCAAACGCTAACTTTATCAGTGTGAACGCTCCTCAGTTGCTCTCGAAATGGATTGGCGACTCCGAAAAAGCAATTCGAGAGACGTTTAAAAAGGCAAAACAGGTTGCACCCACCATCATATTCTTTGACGAACTTGATGCGCTCGCCCCGGTACGCGGAACTGACACTTCCAGGGTCACAGATCGTGTGCTTAACCAGATGCTCACCGAAATGGACGGCTTGCAGTCGCTACAGGAGGTGGTTGTGGTCGCCGCAACCAACCGCCCCGACATCGTTGATCCCGCGCTGATACGACCTGGAAGGTTTGACCGGCTCGTGTACGCAGGAGTACCAACAAAAGCGGGCAGGGAAGAAGTACTGAAGATCCACACGAAAAAGATGCTGCTCTCGAATGTGAATATCAGCGAACTTGCTGAGCTATCAGAGGGCTATGTGGGATCTGATCTTGAATCGCTCTGCCGGGAGGCTGGTATGCTTGCGATGCGCGAGGACTTTGACCATGTTGAGATGCGGCATTTTGAGGAGGCGTTGCAGAAGATAAGACCGACTGCAAGCGCAGATCTCACTGATCATTACCAGCGTGTGCAGGAACAGTTCAAGGGTGGAGTTGCGAAGAAGGAGCAGGGGTCATATATAGGATATCGATAGTAGATGAACTATGTCAGTCATACTTGTAACCAATGACGACGGCGTCTACTCATCAGGAATCCGGGCAGCCCACAGAAGCGTCCGTGACCTCGGGAACGTCACTGTTGCAGCACCCTCCATGCAAAAATCAGGTGTTGGACGGTCTGTATCAGTCTTCTCGCCCCTGCGGATGACCGAGATCGAGCTGGAGTCGTTCAGTGCTTATGCTGTTGGTGGCACTCCAGCAGACTCTGTGATACTCGCTATCTTTGTTATTCTGGACAAACTTCCTGATTTATGCGTATCAGGCTTTAATATCGGCGAAAACATCAGCACCGACACGGTCACCACGTCCGGCACGGTTGGTGCAGCGCTTGAGGCTGCAAGCTACGGCATACCAACAATTGCAGCATCGATCCAGGTGGCGGACCAGGGCGACAAGTTTGATGACCACAGGCATTATGAACACGACTTCAGCGTCGGCGTCGATATAGTCAGCCGAATTTCAAAACGCGCGCTTGCACACGGGTTTCCCAAAGGCGTGGACTTGCTCAACATCAACATCCCGAGAGATGCGCTGCCAGATACCCAGGTTGAGATCACCCGGCTGTCAAGGAAGATATTCAAGACCGCGGTTGAGCAGAGACATGACCCGCGGGGTCGCCCGTACTACTGGATCAACGGCGATCTTGTGCAGGATGATGACGCGGGCACCGACGTACACGCATTCGCACGTAAGCATATCTCGATCACACCGCTATCGCTTGACTCAACCGCCGGGATCGACCGGCTCACAACCTGGGAGATTCCTGAAACGCTTATCGAAGCAGTTAAAGCACTTTATAAGCTGCCCGGTGGAAGCGACCGATATCTGACGGACCTGCATCTGAGGCAGGGGGTCCAAGCTCGTAGTGTGTGACATTTGACGAGTGAAACATGATGTGGTATGGAAGTCATGATGCCCTATTAGCATACATGGGGTGTGCATGAATTTTGCCTCATGACCCATAACATCGATAACTTTTAAATAAGATAGCTCCAATGAAAAGGTCATAAAGGTCTATAACCTTTGATTATACAGTAATAAAGGAGGCTAAATATGGCAGAACATATGGCAGAGTATTACAGTGGTTTGTCTGTTGACAATACCTTAACCTTTCAAGTTGCGCTTGTTATTGGTTTTCTAGCGGTCATTGCTTGTGCTGCCGGTATCCTATTTCAGATGTCGAAATGGGGGTACGGATCGGCAGGATATGGAAAGAACGGTCAGGGAGGCAGTATCGGAGCGTTTTTGAAGCTGTTTTTGTCACAGACTTTCAGCAAAGAACATGAGCAGGGTGTACTCACAACTTTTGTGATGGACATCCTGTTGCAGCGGCGCATCCTGAAGCGAAGCGTCCTCAGATGGGTTATGCATATAACGATCTTCTGGGGCTGGATTATGCTGTTCCTCTTCTCGATGGGGATCTTTGTGGTGGAACTTCTCAGTAAGGCAGGCATATACCATGCTGAGGTGCATCCACTCGTCGAGAACTTTCCGTTGATTGTGACGTTGAACTCGGTATTCGGATATGTGTTGTTAGTTGGTGTGCTGATTGCAATCGCACGGCGGCTCTTCATCAAAGAGGTTCGAGATGGTAACACGTTCTATGACACGTTCCTGATCTGGGGGCTGTTCGTAATCGTGATAACGGGCTTCATCTCAGAGGGTATCAGGTACGCTGGCACCGAATATGCAACCGCGCTCACTGATTTCTGGAGTCTTGGGATCAGCAACACGGCATCACCCCCGGCAGCGCTCTTCCACGTGGTGATCTCGCTTCTCTTCTGCGTTGCGATGATACCGTTTACGAAGTACATCCACATCATCGCGACACCGCTCTCGATTCTTGCAAAGGGTGGTGGTGAATAATGGCACGAAATGAACCATCGCTTACAACCGAGCGATTCACGACGGAGCAGCTCATGGAGATCGACGCGTGTACACGGTGTGGCGAGTGTCTGAACTGGTGTCCGGTGTATGAAGAGATCCAGGAGGAGACCTTCACTCCGGAAGGCAGAGAGGGTATGAACGATGTTCAGAAGATGGACTTTGCGCCGAAGAACAAGTTCACCGGCATGAGAGAGATGATCAACAAAGGGTATGGTCTGCGCGCAAAGCTCTTTGGTCCAAGGCAGATTCCGGAGGACGATGTCCTGAAGCTGAAGGATGAGATCTATCACTGCACGACGTGTGGTATCTGTGGTACGGTCTGTGAGGCATCCATCAATACCGTTGAGGTCTGGGAGTCGTTCCGCAGAAATGCTGTTATGCATAAGCGCGGACCGTTCGGCAAGCAGACCGGTTTTGTGGATCTTCTGGCATCTCACAATGTGTTTAAGGCGGATCAGGAGGATCGGCTCTGCTGGGTTCCTGAGGATATTGAGATCAAGGATAAGGCAGATGTCGCATATTTCACAGGGTGTACCGCAGCGTATCGGATGCAGCGGGTTGGTGTTGCAACGACAAGGGTTCTGCAGGCACTGGACATCCCGTTCACGATGCTTGGACCTGAGGAATGGTGCTGTGTATCGGTTCTGATCAGGACCGGGCAGCTTGAGCTTGCAGAGGAGTTTGTGAACCACAACGTGAATGCGATGATCGATAAAGGTGTTAAGACTGTGATCTATGCGTGCGCGGGATGTCACCGGACGAGTATGATCGACTGGCCTAAGTTCTATGAGGGCGGAGATCTCCCGTTCGAGATTCTTGCAATCAGTGAGTACATGGACCGATTGCTGAATGATGGCACGCTTGAAGAGAGTGACTTTGAATGGAAGCACCCGCTGAAACAGCGAGTAACATTCCATGATTCATGCCACACAGGACGGCACGTCGGTGTATACGATGAGCCAAGAAGGATTTACAACATGGTTCCTGGCATGGACTTTGTTGAGATGGCACGATTCAGGGAACTGCAGCGGTGCTGTGGTGCAGGCGGTGGAATCAAGGCTGGTGTCTCTGATCTGGCACTGAAGATGGCTCAGAAGAGGGTTGCTGATGCTGAACTCGTGAATGCTGACATCATCACAAGCACATGTCCGTTCTGCAGACGAAACATCATGGATGGCATGAACGCTATGGATACGAAGATGATCTTTAAGGATCAGCAGGAGATTCTTGCGGAAGCGATGGGACTTGATCTCACGCTACCTGATAATCCGTACATAGACAAGCAGATGTAAGATTGTGTAGATATAATGGTTGATTTATTCAACCATTTCTCTTTTTATTTTTGTTGAGACATAGACTTAAATGTTATGGAATAGTCTATAACACCGAGGTGTCGCCTATGGTAAAGTTTCAATTCATAGTACCGGTTGACGGTTCTGATTATTCCGAAGTAGCCATTAAGCACGCCATACGGATGGCGGAGATGTACAACGCAGAGATCTCACCGATCTACGTGGTGGATAGCAGGATACACAAGGACGAAGAAAGTGTCAAGGAGCAGACCGCGATCGGACAGTCGCTGGTGGACACTGCGCGGGATCAATGCAAGAACCACGGAATCGGGGTTCTCGAGGCAAAGGTCCTGACAGGATCACCACACAACGAAATCGTGAGAATGCAGAAAGCTATCGATGCCAGCCTGATCATTCTTGGTGCTTGTGGCGCGGACCACACCGATGGCGAAACGATCGGCAGCATCGCAGAGCGAGTACTTCGCGGTGCGCGATGCCATGTGCTGCTGGTTCGTGACAAGCTCGAAAACGACGATTTTTACAAAAACGTCCTGATCCCATCAGATGGTTCGCTCGATGCCAAGTATGCCGCGACATTTGCTGCAAGCATTGCACACAGATACAATGTCAGTTTGACAGTCTGTTCGATGATACACACCGGCAGCAAAAGAGATCTGGCAGATGCTGAACAGATCGCCGCGGACGTTGTATCACTCGGCAAGGCAAAAGGAGTCGAAACAGACTCACTGATATGGGAGGGAAAACCTGCAGTTGAGATCTTAAAGGCAATCAATACCACAAAAACAGATCTCACTGTGATCGGATACACCGGAAAAGGCAGGGTCTCCAGATGGATACTCGGAAGCGTATCCGAGAGGGTTGCGCGAACCGCGCCATGTTCGGTATTTGTGGTGAAGAGTGCCCGTGCTGAGCGAGTGTATAGTGTATCGTGATGAGAGGAAAACAACAATGACAAAATTCCAATATCTGGTGCCGGTTGACGGTTCAGCCCACTCAGACGCCGCGGTCGCACATGCCGTGCGATTCACGGAAATATACGGTGCTGAACTGACCGCCATCCACGTAGTGGACTCAAGCATATACAAGGAAACCGAGGTTGTTGAGAAGATGCAAGCAGCCGGAGAATTATACCTTGACAGGATGAAAGATCTGGCAGCAGAACAAGGAGTGACCGTGAAATCGGCAAGGGTGCTGGTCGGATACCCATTCGACGCGATCCTTGATGTGGCAAGCGAGATTGATGCCAGCGTGATCTTCATGGGCGCAACCGGAGCAGACCACTCAAGACGCATCGGGAAGATTGCAAGCCGCGTGCTCAGAGGTGCTGATTGCCACATTATGCTGGTGCGAGGCGGCATCCCCACGGGAGATTATAAGAATATCCTGATCCCGACCGACGGCTCAAAGGACGCAGAGTATGCGGCGCAGTCAGGTGTGAGCACGGCAAGACGTGTCGGCGCAAGGATCGCTGCATGTAACATTGTTGATCTTGGTCACATCACTGACACACGCGTGGTCACAGCTAGCGGCGTTGGCGCCGGCAGGCATTATGGCGATGTGATAAAACTCCCGGAATCTGCCGTGAAAAGAATGCGCCAGCGTCTACTCGAAGAATCAGCAAAGATCGCTGACCGGGTCAAAAAAATCGCCGAGTTAAAAGGCGTCGATGCGGAAATCATCGTGCGCGATGGCAAGCCCGCACAGGAGATCCTGAAGATCATACGGGACGAAGAGGTTGATCTGGTAGTGATGGGATACTCGGGAAAAAGCATAGTTTCAAAGTTATTTATCGGGAGCGTCTCTGAAAAAGTTGCGTCCACCGCGCCATGCTCGGTCATCATCGTTCGTGGTGCCAGAATGGAACGCGTGGTTCCTGTGAAAGAATAAGCCCCTGACCAGTTCCGGGGGCTTATGAGTGGGGGTCAATACTTTATCATGGAATCCGACGGCGTTTCAAAACTCATCGAACACAGATGGACAATTGCAGTTGTAGCGGGAGTCTTAATTCTTGTTTTAGCAGTCACCTACATCGCACTACCACTCCTCGACGGAATAGTACTTGGCGTGGTCTTTGCCTATGTCGGCAGACCAATCAACAACAAATTATTGAGATACACAAAATTAGCGCCGGTCGCCACAACAATATTCATCATCACACCAATCATACTCATACTTGGCATTGGAACGATTGAAATCGTAAATCAATGTATCTGGGCGATTGGACACCATCAAGAGATCACAGAATCACTCACAGCTACAATTGCAAGCCTAAACATCCCCGAATTCATATATTCAGATGTTTCGATAACGGTTGAAAACCTTATATCCACCGCCATCGGTATCGCAGGGCAAATTCCAGCGTTTGACTATGCAAAGAGCATCACAATACTTGCCATCAATTTCATAATCTCAATATTTGTCTGCTTCTTCCTTTTGAAGGACGGCGCCAGACTAACCGAAATTGTCAAGAACCTGCTCCCAAGGTCCGGTCTTCCAATCATCGATGTATTCACAGCACATGCCGACAGGACACTGGCAGGAATATTCATCGGCAACCTGTATGTTGCGATCATTGCCAGCGTAACATCGCTCTTTGTATTTTACTTCTTCAAAGTTGATCATGTCCCTGCAATGGCATCACTCGTCTTTCTCGCATCACTAGTCCCCATATTTGCCGGGTGGATGATTCTCACCCCAATTTCAGTCAGCCGCTATTTCGAGTATGGACTTGAGAACGCAATCATGTTCTACGTCGTAGCCGGAATCGTCATCTACGGTCCAACCGAGATCATCCTCCGCCCCTACATCGTCGGCGTAAGATCATACACCCACCCGCTCTTAATGATGATAATGTTCATCGGCGGCGCGTTCGTCGCAGGCATCGCAGGATTCTTCCTTGCGCCGATGGCAATGGGAATCCTGATCGCAGTGTACCGGACATACAATGACCTGGCAGAGGGACGAATCGATGTAGACATACCTAATCTACTGGATAAACCGTGTTAGCTACAAACTGCTGCCCATGGTTTATTGGTCCGATGCAACAACCTGAATTTTTTTGTGGAAACGTTTCAGAGAATTTTTCGGCGGCAAAAGCCATCAAACCCCGCTGTGAAGTTCACAACACCAACAGCTTTGATAGAACATTTCCGATTCTGATGGATTTACGGTGGTTTCTAACCTTTGCACATTTGTGCCATCGCGCCTTTCTGAGACTTTTTAATTTGTTCTGGTCGGTTGAACAACATGATGCCAATCCTGCAAACAGTGGCAGGATATGACTTCCGAAATCAGTGAAATCGGTGTTAATCTGTGGCAAATAAAACTTTTAGCCACAGATGAACACTGATTTCACAGGTTAACGATATAAATGACTTTTCAGATCGATAGCGCTCAATTTTATCAGTTGTGCTTACACAAGACAACC
>RXIK01000114.1 GCA_004211975.1 Methanosarcinales archaeon
GGTTGTCTTGTGTAAGCACAACTGATAAAATTGAGCGCTATCGATCTGAAAAGTCATTTATATCGTTAATCTGTGAAATCAGTGTTAATCTGTGGCTAAAAGTTTTATTTGCCACAGATGAACACTGATTCCGCTGATTTCGGAAGTCATATCATGCCACTGTTTGCAGGATTGGCATCATGTTGTTCAGCCGATCAGAACAAATTAAAAAGTCTCTGAGATGGACTGCGCCTAAATCGTTATAAACTCGAGAGAAATGGTTTGCAGGCAGGTGCTCCGGGTGGTGGCTTGTGGGGGTGATGCCTATTAGACACACCGCGGAAATTTGGGTAGTATCTGCTCCACCTGTTGGGACTGGTGGCATACAAGCAACAATAGGTGTATTTGATCTATATGTGGTCTTTCAGGAAACGATGGGTAAATCATATAATTGTATGTATCCGGCAACATGCATGACTATTTGTTATGAATGCTCATGACTAAACGTCAGATGGTTAATCTTATATGCTCCCGGTTACGTATGGTGTGTTGCATCTACTTATGTGCAATTTTCGTTTGGAATGTGTAGCGATAGATACCTGATAACACATATAATGGAGGATACAATCATGAAGAACGGACTAATACTACTTGCAATGATCGTGATACTATCAGTGGTGCCGTCTGCATGCGCAGATGCGATCATAATAGATCATACGTGCACGAATCTCTCAGAGGTTCCGGATGAATGGGTTGTAAAAGCAAAGGACACGTTTAACCTCTCGTATGGGCACACGTCCCATGGAAGCCAGATTGTGACCGGGATTAATAACATCAAGAATTCGGCGGGTTCTCTTTACTGGTACGATCGCGATGGAACCCTTGGCGGGCTATCCCTGCATGACAGAACACCCTCTGGCGATCTTGGCAACCCGGATCGTCACACATGGGAGTCTCGAACACGGACGATGCTGGATGACCCGGACAACGATCGAAACGTTGTGATGTGGTCGTGGTGTGGTCAGGCTGCTACGTCACAGGAGAATATGCAGGTGTACATTGACCTGATGAGCGGGCTGGAGGCGGATTATCCTGATGTCTTATTCATCTACATGACCGGACATCTGAATGGCGGTGGTGAAGATGGTGCCCTTAACCAGCGCAACAACCAGATCCGTGACCACTGCATCGCAAACAACTCAGTTCTCTTTGATTTCGCAGACATTGAGAGCTATGACCCTGATGGCAACTACTTTCTTGACAGGGGCGCAACTGACTCCTGCAATTATGATGGTGGGAACTGGGCTGATGAATGGTGTTCCGTAAATCCCGGTGACCTGTGTGCATCCTGCTCCTGCGCTCATTCCAAGCCGCTGAACTGTAATCTTAAAGGCAGAGCCTTCTGGTGGATGATGGCACGCCTCGCGGGCTGGGACGGCAGGTCTGACAGCCAGCCAGAGCAACTGATCTGTGGTGACGTCACTGATGATGGTGCGGTTAACACCGTTGATCTCGTGCTGCTCCTGAAACACTGTGTCAGCCCTGCTGGCAACCCGATTGCTCATGAGTGCACCGGTGACATTGATGGCAACGGACACATTAGCACACTTGATGTGCTGCTGCTAATAGGGTCTATCGCTGATCCTGATGCGCATCCGCTGAGCTGTGGATGCTAAAAATCGGGGGATAACAATGAAACAACACCTTATAGTAGCGATGCTAATCCTCGCCGCGCTCACCTGCACCGCGGTTGCAACTGACTGGCAGGTTAATTCAGGTGACTCGATACAGGCGGCAATCAACAGTGCAACCACCGGCGACATGATCTATGTGCATGCCGGAACATACATCGAGAACGTGCTCGTGAACAAGACGCTAACGCTTCAGGGTGATGGTGCGGGCGTGGTGACGGTGCGGGCGGCATCGGTGGCAGAACATGTCTTTAACGTGACCGCGGATTATGTGGCTATCACGGGGTTTACTGCGACCGGGGCAACAGGCAACACAAAGGCTGGGTTTTATCTTGGTAATGGCGTGGATCACTGCGATGTCTCTGATAACAACGCATCAAACTGTAACCGCAGCATCTATCTGAACCGCTCAAGCGACAACGTGCTCACAGGAAATATCGCAAACTCGGGTGATTACCGCGGTATCCTCCTGCTTGATTCGAACAACAACACGCTTCTGGGCAACAGCGCATCAGGCAACATTCGAGGCATCCACCTGCATCATTCCAGCAACAACACGCTTGCAAACAACGTGATGGCTGGAAACACATACAACTTCGGTGTTCTTGGCACAACTCCCGCCCACTATGTTCATGACATAGACCCAAGCAACCTTGTGAATGGTAAGCCAATCCGGTATCTGGTGGGGCGGCAGGATCAGCAGGTTCCGGACGATGCCGGGTATGTTGGAGTCGTGAACTGTGACAACATAACGGTCAGGGACATAAGATTAACAGGGAATCTGCAGGCAGTGCTACTTGCATATTCAATTGATTCGTTGGTGGGAAATGTCACCGCATCAGATAACCACTGCGGCATCTTCCTGTACAATTCAACTAACAATGTCCTCATAGGCAACAACGTATCCGACAGTGACTATGGCATATACCTGCAGTATTCGAGCAACAACAGTGTCACCGGAAACACAGCGAACTCAAACACACTGTACAACATCAATCTGGTAGATTCTTCGAGCAACAACACGCTTACGGATAACAACGCGTCCGGTGGTGACTACTGCGGCATCGCCGTAGCTCTTTTAAGCAACAACAATACGCTTGTGAATAACACCGCAAACTCAAATGGACCTGGTGGCGTTGGCGGCATCCTCCTGTATGAGTCATGCAGCCACAATAACATTTCAGGCAACACCGCAAACTCAAACCATGGGTACAGCGGGATTCTCCTGTATGAGTCATGCAGCCATAACACCCTCTCGGGCAACACCGTAAACTCAAACGCCGGCGCGTATGGTGGCATTGCCATATACTCATCTCCAAACGATAACGTGATTACAGGAAACACCGTGCTCGATAACCACCCTTATGGTGTGCTGATGGTGTCTTCGAGCGGCAACCTGATCTACAACAACTACTTCGCAAACACACAAAACGCCAGAGACGACGGTTCTAACGTCTGGAACATCACGCCGGTCACCGGACCAAACATTGTGGGCGGTTCTAAGATCGGTGGCAACTACTGGAGTGACTATGCGGGAGCCGACGGCAACGGCGATGGGTTTGGTGATACGCCACATCCTATTGGCAGCTTGAATCATGATTACCTGCCGCTGGTCACGTCCGTGTGCGGCGACATTAATGGTGATGGCAATATCAACACGGTTGACATCTTACGCCTGCTGGAGCATGTTGTCACAGGCACGCAGGTTGACCTTTGCATCGGCGATCTCGATGGCAACGGACACATCAACGCCCATGATGTGCAGATGCTGATGAGATATATCAATGATTCAACAGGGTATCAACTGAATTGCGGGTGCTAAAAATCGAGGAACAACCATGAAACAACACCTCATAGCAACACTACTACTCCTCGCATTGCTCACCTGCGCCGCGGATGGAAGCGAAGTTGCAGCGCCGGTTCTTAAGTGGCAGCAATGTGGCTGCTACAACTCGTGGTGCGAGACCGGCTGGTATTCTTCGCCAGCGGTGGCTGATCTGGATGGTGACGGTGATATGGAGGTTGTTGCTTCGGCTTACTCGGTTGTTGCGCTTGACGGTGAGACCGGCGACCTTTTGTGGCGTGTGAAATCCGGACATGACCGGAGCGAGGATCCTGGCAGCGTTGATAATGTCGGGCGCACGTGGCCCGGGGTTGTGATTGCTGATGTGGATGATGACGGCGAGATTGAGATTGTGACCGCACACGGTCATGGCTATGTCTCGGTCTACAACAATGAAGGCTACTTTGAGCCGGGATGGTGCAAGAACCCGGTCACAAACGAGTTTCGCTCGCTTGCCGTATCAGATCTTGACGGTGACGGCAATATGGAGATTGCTTGTGGGCTGGCACGCGGCGATAACACGAATATCTGGGTTTTTGAGCATGACGGAAGCATCCGGCAGGGCTGGCCCCGGCTGGCAGATGATGATGACGGCTCGGCGTGGGGCACCTACAACGACAACATCGGTACCGGTGACATCGACGGTGACGGGCTGCCCGAACTGATCGTCCCATCCGACACGATCACGATCTGCGCTTATGAGGCAGACGGGACGCACATCGGGACCAACAATATGTACCATGACCATTCGGGTCATAACATGGATTACTGGGGCAAGGTTCCCGCATACATCAATCTATCGTACGAGACCCGCGGGTGGGGTCCATGCTACACAGAGTTTACTGTGAGAGCAAACTTTGCAAACGGACCTGCAAACGTGGTGGATGTCAACGGAGACGGCGTAAACGAAATTGTTGTGATTGGCGACGTTCACGACTGCCACACCAGCCCATACACCGACCTTTACAACACGCCCTACATATTTAATTCGGATCGCAGCCGGTTCAGCGCAGACGGATTTGACTGGACCACGCCCCCGATTGAGACGGGAGCGCCAATCATTCAGGATTATGGCGTGATTGAGAGCGTGCAGCCAAATCCGGTAACCGTTGATCTTGATGCCGATGGTAGGATCGAGATTCTGTATCCTTCTTATGATGGGCGGATGCATGCGTTCTGGCTGGATAAAACCGAGCATGGCAACTGGCCATATTCGGTCTATGACTTGTCAGAGGGCTTTTATCGCCTTGCAACAGAGCCGGTCGTGGCTGATCTTGACAACGACGGGAACGCAGAGGTAATCTTCGGATCCTGGGTTCAGAAAGGGACCGAACACACAGGCAAGCTCCATATTCTTGACCATGCCGGAAACGTGATTCATGAGATGGATCTGCCTCCTGCGAAGTCCGGCGACTGGAACGGTGTGCTCGCGGCTCCAACGCTCGCGAATATTGATGATGATTCCGACCTTGAACTCGTGCTGAACACGGCTCATTCCGGTGTTGTGGCTTACGACCTACCTGGAACCGCTGGTGCTCGAGTTCTCTGGGGCACCGGGCGTGGAAGCTACTATCGAAACGGAGAGTCTCCGGTTAGTTCCACGGTTCCGCAGAAGGGCGACCTTAATTTCGATGGCAACGTCACGTCCGCAGACGTCATAATTGTGCTAATGGTCGCTGTTGGGAGTCACGAACACCTGGATGCTGCCGATCTTAATTGTGATGGACGCGTGACTGCGCTTGACGCACGGCTCTTGCTGCACCATCTCACCGATCCGGAGAAGTATGCACTTAACCGTGTGTGCTGACCACATAGTAGTGCAAAACAACACCTCATAGCGACAGTGCTCCGCATAGCGGTGCTCACCTGCACGATTGCAGGTGCAACAACCCAAGATCAGGTGTTGACTGCGCAGACTGCAACGAGACGATGCGGAGTGTGCAAACTATGGTGGTGTGGTTTTAGGAGCCGCGCATAATTAAGCTGAATAAAATCAAGAGACTTTGTAACTGCTCAGTTATGGTGATTAGTCGCCCGATTGCGATTCGGTACTTTCTGGTAAGAAAAAATAACCGCGTAGGGCGCAGAGGAACGAGAGAGTGTTTAACCGTTTATTTCCCCTCCGCGTCCCTCTGCGCACTCTCTAGTTAAATTCCCGGTTTGGTTATAGTATTTACTACATCCCAGATGGTTCCTGCATAGCGAAGTCCCTTGATAGTGGTTTTAGGTACCTAAGTAGTTACGAGACTTTTTATTATTTTCAGGTTACCCGGGGTTTGTCTTGTGTAAGCACAATTGATAAAATTGAGCGCTATCGATCTGAAAAGTTATTTATATCGTTAATCTGTGAAATCAGTGTTCATCTGTGGCTAAAAGTTTTATTTGCCACATATTAACACTGATTACACTGATTTCGGAAGTCATATCATGCCACTGTTTGCAGGGGTCATGGTGACTCATGGAATAATAGTATACGCATATTAGTTTGTAATATGCTTGGCAAAATAACTATCAGTAAAAATAACTTTTTCGAGAACCACCGAAATCCGATAGATTCAGACAAATTCGGTGTGTTGGACTATGGCAGCATCTCCAACCGGAACCTGATTGACCACATCAATAGGGCAGGGATTATTTTTTATGATACAAAAGGGATAAATTGTGAAAAATAAGAGACTGCCCAAAAGATCAGAGTTTTTGCGGACCCGGGCTTCAAATTATTGGTTGCCGGGTGGAGCGCCTGAACAGCCCACCCCCTGACCGCGGCAAATTTAATACCTATCAGCACATAGTAGATATGTGGTATGCCGGGGAAAAGGCAACGACCGGGTTTGTGATGACGTTGTAATTGTGGTTACCGATTTGCAAGCTAAAAACCAGAAGGTAAGAGGTGGATGAAGTGGATAACTCAAAAAACAGTATTAAAACCGGTTTTGAAGATGCAAGCACACGATTTATGCACATGTTTGGCGAAGAAGAACAGCAGGTTCAGCCAGTTGGGGTAAAACTGGTTCTGAAGGGGCAGGCAGTTCCTGAGGGCACGAAACCTCCGGTGGAATATCAGGGAGTTCCGTGGTGTGAAGCGGTGAGGCTCGCAGCGATGGATGGTGAGGTGGTGGTGATCAACAGGGATAATGTGGGATGTCCTGCGTCCGCTATCGCTCTTGGTCTTGTTGATGCGCGTGAGAGCGAGCCACTCGGTGGCACGCGCAAATACACCGACATGATGGAGACTGCGGCAGCTCCGGCAGACTTTACTGATGGGCTGGTCTATGCGTGCAGAGCAAGCGGCAACATGCAGTTCGCACTCTTTGGTGAGGGTGACACCGGGCGGTATGAGACCCATGGCGCTGCGCTTAACGCAATCTCAGGGATGGTCTCGATCCAGCCTGCGATCATGGATGCGGCTGTGGCATATCCTGCAGGAAAACTCCCGCTCGTGCCTGATCTCGTGATTCTCGGACTCCTGCCAAGGCAGGTGCTGCTTGCGATTCAGGGCTACAACTTCCTGACAGGTAATCGCTTTCGGATGGACACCATCGGGATTCGGGGTGTGTGCGCAGACCTGACAGCGCAGCCATATATGGAGCAGAGGTTAAACGGCTCGTTCTTCTGTCTCGGTGCAAGAGCAGTTGGTGGATGGGGTGGCAATATGCTGGGTCTTGGCATGCCGTTTTCGGTGTTCCGGACGATGGTTGTGGGCATGGAGCGATCGGCAGGTGGTTTTCCGTATGCTGCCTACCCTGACTGACAGGAATAATAACAATAATAATAATTAAGGGATGTGAGGGGGATTGTGGGTAAATAGATGAATAAAAAGAAAAATCCACCGTTAAAGGAACTCGTGGATCTACATGAGCTGCAATTAATCCAGGATAGCTTTGCAGAGACGGTTGGCACGTCTTCGGTCATTTTCTCGTCGGACTGCGAGCCTTTAACTGAGTTTAGCAACCCGACCGGTTTCTGTTCCCTGATCCAGTCGACTGATGCCGGAAAACAGCGCTGTTTCCAGTCGTTTCAGGAGATGGTAGAGGGTGCGCTCGAGTCAGGAGAGCCTAAAATTATGTATTGCTTTGCGCATGGCGGTCATTTCGTTGCGCCGATTATAATTGATGGCAAGCACAAGGGAACGATGTTTGCGGGACAATTCATACCATCAGAGTTCTCAGAGGGACAACTGGATGACATCAGACAGATAGCCGGGGACATTGGTCTGGATCCTGAACTGCTCCACGCCAAAGCAGAGCGGATGCGCGTGGTCACTGAGGATTCAGTCCGGAATTATTCAAGTCTCCTGTTCAGGATAGTCGGGGTTATTGCGAAGATGGGCTCGCAGGCAGGGGAACTGCGTCAGGCAGGGGATGCGCTGCAGAAGGCACATAACGGGCTGGAGAAACGCGTGCAAGAACGAACAGCGGAACTTGCGGAAGCAAACGCCGGACTGCAGCATGAAATTGCCGAGCGTAAGAGCGCAGAAGAATCGCTTCGTGAAGGAGAAGAGCGGTTCAGAATGATGTTTGAGAACATGAGTAACGCCGTAGCCGTCTACGAGTCAGCTAACGAAGGAAACGATTTCATCTTCAAGGATCTCAACCGAGCAGGGGAGAAGATCGATAACCTCAAGAGAGAAGACCTGATCGGTAAAAGCGTGCTCGACGTATTCCCCGGAGTTGTGGAGTTCGGACTCTTTGATGTTTTCCGGAGGGTGTGGCAGACCGGTGAGCCGGAACACTGCCCCATCTCTCTTTACACGGATGAGAAGATTGTTGGCTGGAGAGAGAACTATGCCTATAAGCTGCCGTCCGGCGAAATCGTTGCTATTTATGATGATGTGACCGAGCAAAAGCAGATGGAAGAATCGCTTGCAGAGAGCGAAGAGAAACACCGTACACTGGTTGAGACCCTGACTGATCTTGTCTTCATAATAGACCTGGAAGGCAGGTTCACATATCTCAGCCCGATCTTCGAAGATATCACCGGTTACCCGGTCAGGGATTTCATAGGACGTTCGTTCACCGAAGTTATTGTTCCGGAATACATTGAACAAACAGTCAACCGTTTCAAACAGGGGGTTTCAGGTGAAGAGATCCCGCTTTATGAGATAGAACTTGTACATAAGGATAAAAAAAGTGTCCCGGTAGAATTAAATGTGACTTCATTACTTAATGTGGATGGGGAGGTCGTTGGCAGGACTGGCACCGCCCGTGACATCACCGAGCGCAAAGAACTCGAGCAGCAGTTGCAGCAGGCGTTTGATAAACTGAAAGCGTCATACGAGGAGTTATCCATCCCTGTGATTCAGGTGTGGGACGGTGTGCTCGTGCTCCCGATCATAGGCGTTCTTGACAGCGAGCGGATTAATCGGTTGATGGAGACGATGCTTGCAAAGATTGTTGAGACACAATCAGGAGTTGTGATAATCGATGTAACCGGCGTGCGTTCTGTTGATACGAATGTTGCAAACCATCTGATCAATGTCGCGAAGGCGGCAAAGCTGCTTGGCACAAGGTGCGTCGTCACAGGAATAAAGCCGGATGTGGCACACACGCTTATCGGGCTTGGCGTGGACATGTCAGGGGTTACAACGATGCGGTCGATGCAGGAGGGGCTAAAGTATGCGCTGCAGATCGCAGGAGCCGGGGTTGGGGTTGACGCGTGAACGAGACTGCCAGCGAACCAAAATCTCAAAATAACTCGAGAAAAGAATTTAATAGACATTGCTACGTATGATAAATTGGGTCTGCTTACAATGGGGTAATTGGCATGGGAACAACATTAGCAACAGGGTTGGGCAAGGGCGCATATAGTGTCATAGCGGCTGAAAAAGCTGTTCAGCATGCGAAAGATAAGTTGGGCGGAGGTCATGTTGACCTATCGATTGTGTATTCATCCAGTGACTATGATTATCAAGCGGTGGTTGATACGGTACGAGCAGCCACGGGCAATGCACCTCTGATCGGCTGCTCGTCATCAGGCGAGTTTACCGAGGAGCACGTGGAACAAGGAAGTGTTGCTGTTGGCTTGATCGTTTCGGATGATATCAAGTTCGCAACAGCGATCGCGGATGGCGTGAAAGAAGATCCGGAGCGTGCAGTGAGAACGGTCGCAAACAAACTTCCGCTGAAAGTGAGGGATTATCCATACCTATCTGCTGTTTTCCTCATTGATGGGCTGGCAGGGGTCGGCGAGGAGATGGCGGTGCTGGCAGCCATAGTCTTCAACCAGACATTCGGTACGAACGTGAAACTTGCAGGTGGTGCTGCGGGTGATGACCTGAAATTCAAAGAGACGTTCGTCTTCTCTGATGACCGCATAGCAACCGATGCGGTAAGTGTATGTCTCTTCGCTTCAAAAAAGCCGCTTTACACCGGTGTGCAGCATGGTCACACACCCCTAAGCGAGCTATTACGGGTAACCAGAGCCGAGGGATGTGTGTTGCATGAAATTGATGGACGACCCGCATGGGACGTGTGGAAAGAGAGGACTGCAAAAGCAGCCAGCAAGATTGGCATTGATGTCGGAGCGATCGAGGGGGTGGACATAGGAGCGCACCTGATCAGGTTTGAACTCGGTTTACCGGATGTGGGTGAACAGTACAAGATACGAGTGCCGCTTGGCAAGAATGAAGACGGTTCCTTAAATTTCGGCTGCGCCATCCCCGAAGGCGTCACTTTTCGCATAATGGAGAGCGAGAAAGAGAATCAGATCGTATCCGCGAGAGTTGCAGCGGAAATGGCGAAGGAGAATTCCGGTGATAGCGAAATTGCAGGTGTGATTGTCTTTGACTGCGTATGCAGACACTTGATTCTGAGCGATGAGTTCTACAGGGGTGTAGACCAGTTCAAGGATGTACTTGGAGATGTTCCTGTACTTGGCTGGGAGACGTATGGCGAGATCTGCATGGAACCCGGGCAGTTCAGCGGTTTTCATAACACCACGTCGGTAGTCTTGATCATACCACGGTAAGAATTGGGGATATTATCATGACACCGACTTATGCAGTCTGCGCAAAGGGGCGGGATCGTAAAAATCACCGGGGATGACTACAAACAGGAACCAGAGAGACGGTGCAAAATGTTTGAAATAAAGAAAAGTGAGTTGATAGGGGCTTATGCATCGAATATGGGTGCAACATCTGCCGAGGAGTTAATCGAGAGGAAGATAAAAGACGCACACCTCGAATCAAAAGAAACTTACACGAGAGAGGAAATTGCACGGGTATGCAGTGAATTAATGCGGGTTGGGGGCTTAATCAAAATACTTGCTCAAAATTTTCTCGTTCAACTGGAGTATGTGGCACGAGAAGAACTGGAAAAACTGGTGCAGGAAAGAACCAGGGAACTCACCGAGACAAATGAAGCGCTGAATAGAGCAAAACAGTATTTCCAGACACTCTTTTCCACAATGATTGATCCAGTAGTCATAATCGATAGCAAAGGCGTATTTGTGGAGGCTACTGATAATGTGGAAGATGTCACAGGATTTACAAAGGAGGAGCTACTGGGCGGAAGTTTCCTTGAAACCGGAATCATGACCGAAGAAAGTAACGCCGTGATATCAGAGAATCTGGCGAAACGGATGGCGGGAGTGAATGTTGCCCCGTGCGAGGTCGAGGTGCTCACAAAAGACGGGAGAAAACTACCTTTTGAGGTGAATGCGGCACAGATCATCCATATAAACCAACCCGCAGACATGCTGATATTCAGGGACATTACCGAGCGCAAAAGACTTGAGCGAGAGTTACAGCAGGCGTTTGACAGACTAAAAGCAGCTTATGAGGAGTTATCCATCCCTGTGATTCAGGTGTGGGCTGGTGTGCTCGTGCTCCCGATCATAGGCGTTCTTGACACCGAGCGGATCAACCGGTTGATGGAGACGATGCTTACAAAGATTGTCGAGACACAATCAAGAGTTGTGATAATCGACGTAACAGGCGTGCGTTCCATTGATACAAATGTTGCAAACCATCTGATCAATGTCACAAAGGCGGCAAAGCTGCTTGGCACAAGGTGCATCGTCACAGGAATAAAGCCCGGAACTGCGCACACGCTTGTCGGGCTTGGCGTGGATATGTCAGGGATCACAACGAAACGGTCGATGCAGGACGGGCTAAAGTCTGCGCTGCAGATCGCAGGAGCAGGGGGGTTGATGAGTGAATGAAACAAAGGAAAAGTGGCGGACTCTGATTGAAAAGATACCGATCGGGGTCCTGTTGGTCGATTGCAACCGAAAGATCAGGGACCTCAACAAATCCGCCGTGGACATGATTGGCAGAGAAAAGGCGGAGATTCTCGGCAAGGTATGCCACGAGTTCGTCTGCCCAATGGCACAGAATGACTGCCCGGTCTATGATCACGGAAAGACTCTTGACCGTGCAGAGGCGGTGCTTCTCTCAAAAGACCGCGGGGAGGTTGCAATCGAGAAGACAGTGACAACGATCGTGGTGGATGGTGAAGAGATGCTTCTTGAGATGTTCTCTGACATCACAAGGCGAAAAGCCGCGGAAGAATCGCTTCGGGAGAGTGAAGAACGGTTCCGGGCAATCTTTGAGACGGCTCAGGACTCAATCTTCATCAAGGATCGCTCGTTTAGATATACTCAGGCGAATCCGGCGATGGAAAAACTTTTCGGAGCCCCGGTCTCAGAACTTCTCGGGCGAACGGATGATGAGCTTTTCGGAGAGACTGCGGGAGCGCACATCAGGGACGTGGACTCGCGAGTTCTTGGTGGGGAGATAATCGATGAGACGGACACCAAGCCGATGGACGGGGTTTTAAGAACGTTTCACACAATCAAGGTGCCGATACGGGATAGTTCCGGGGAGATTGTGGGGTTGTGCGGCATTGCCCGCGACATCACCCGGCAGAAGGAACTTGAGCGGAAGCTGCAAATTTCGTTTGACAAACTGATGAACTCTTATGGGGCGCTTGCAATCCCTGTGATTCAGGCTCATGATGGCGTGCTCGTAATCCCGATCGTGGGCGTTCTCGATGACATGCGCATCAACAAGTTGACAGAGACGATGCTACACAAGATTGCTGACATGAGGTCATTGGTCGCGATACTCGATCTCACAGCCGTCCGGTCAATCGACAGTGATGTTGCACACCGCCTGCTTGAGACGGTTGCTGCGTCACGGCTTCTTGGGACAGAGTGCATCCTCACAGGAATCGGTCCGGAGGTTGCGGCGGCAACGGTGCGGCTGGGCATGGATGAGATGAATATCGTGACACGCGGAAGCTTGCAGGAGGGACTTGCGTATGCGATACGGAGGGTTGGTGGAGGTAACAGAGCGCCCGGAGGTTTGCGCAGATGAAGATCCAGACCCGGGTTCTTGCCGTGCTGATTATCACCATCCTGATCACAGGCGCGGTGGGCATTATAGCGAGCAATGTTGTCTCAAGAGCGATCGCGGAAGATGTGATCTGCAATCATCTGGTGACAACTGTGCAATCACGAGCAAATCATATCGAGACGTTTCTGGATATGAACAAGCAGAAGGTTGAAAGAACAGCAAATGGTGCAATTATCAGAGATCTCCTGACAACAGACGTGGATGATGATTGCTATGTTGCACAGTATGAAAGAGTGACTGCGCGTCTACATGCCCTGGCAGCAACCGACGACACGATCTGTGAAATCTTGCTTCTTAACCGGAACGGGACTGTTGTCGCCTCAACTGACGAGTCGATTGTTGGGAGCGATAAAAGTTCGGAGGATATTTTCCTGGAAGGGCGCAAACAAACTTATGTGGGTGATGTTCATGCGTGTAAAAACACCGGAAAATCGGTTATGCTATTTTCCGCCCCAGTAATCAAGAATGCGGAGATGGTGGGAGTCATAGTCACGAGCATACGAATGGACGACCTGGACGCAATCACAACAGACAGGACAGGTCTTGGTGAGACCGGGGAGATATACATCCTGAACATGGACGGGTACATGATAACACCCTCGCGGTTTACGAGTGACACGTTCCTGAAACAGAAGGTTGCAACAGGGCATCTCGGGGATACGCCTGAAAACCTCAAAAATATAGGGGAAGGCGAATACGGACATGAGCTCATCACCTGCAAGAATTATCTGGGAACAAATGTTATCAGGACGCATACGCACATAAATGAGCTGGGCTGGACCGTGGTCGCTGAGATGAGCGAAGAAGAAGCGTTTACTCAGGTTACCGGGCTTGCGCGCACGATGCTCATAATTCTCACCGTTCTCATGGTTGGCGGGGCAGTATGTTCCATCATCATCTCCGGAACACTGACAGAACCAATTCTCAGGCTATCCCGAGGTGCTGAGAAGATCGAAAAAGGAGATCTCGATTACAAAGTCGGAACAGACTCTGATAATGAGATCGGGGACCTCTCACGATCCATCGACCGGATGACCGGTGAACTCAAGAGATCAAAGATGGAACTGGAGGCGCACAACGCAAGCCTTGAGGCGCAGGTCACGGAGCGAACCAGAAAACTCACTGAATCAGAGGAATACCTAAAAGAACTCGTTGACAAGCTGCGAATCTCGCAGGAAAGCTTGTCTGCACCGGTTGTTCAGCTCGAGGACGGAATCCTTGCGCTGCCACTAATCGGGATGATCGATGAACACAGGATCGCAACGATCATGGAGACACTGCTCTCCAGGATCACAGAAACACAGTCCGATGTCGTGATACTGGACGTAACAGGCGTTCACGAGATCGATACGTATGTGACCAGTCAACTGATCCGGATTGTCAGAGCCACGCAACTACTTGGCGCAACATGCATCGTCACAGGAGTGCGTCCCGAGTCTGCGCACACGCTCGTTGAGCTTGGCGTGGACACGTCAGAACTCCTGACACGACGGACACTGCAGGACGGCATCAGGTATGCACAGAAGATTGTGGGGGGCGAATAAGAAGACAAAGACGAATAACAGGTCTGCTGCGGCACCGACCAAAACATGGGGTGCAAGAGGCGCAGAAATCCCCGCATTGTTAATGCGGGGATGAATGCACCCCACACATCTGTTACCAAAACACTTAAGCCGCGTTAACCGGACGTATCCGCACACCGCGTGACCACGCGGGAAGCGCCTGCTATAGATGTCGTCAATGGATGAATCAATGAATCAGGGTAACTGCGCAGGTATGGTGATTAGTCGCCCGATTGCGATTCGGTACTTTCTGGTAAGAAAAAATAACCGCTGAGGGCGCAGAGGATCGCAGAGTAGTTAACCGTTTATTTCCACTCCGCGTCCCTCTGCACACTCTACGGTTAAATTTCCGGTTTGGTTATAGTATTCACTACATCCCGGATGGTTCCTGCATAGCGAAGTCCCTTGATAGTGGTTTTAGGTACCTGAGTAGTTACGAATCAGGAAAGATTCCTCGCAATTCATTGCGGGGATGATGTCAAGAACACAGAGAACCAACTGTTAAACGTGACTCGCATAAACCCGGGCGACTTCGGAATCCTCAACGGAATCTCTGAAGTGATCGCAACAACAAGATCGGAATCAGGCGTTCCGAATGCAGCACCCATCGGCATCATCAGAAACAATGGCAGCCATAGTAGCGGCGACGACCAAATCTGTGTGCGACTCTTTTCCGGATCGCACACGCGCCAAAACGTTATTGAAACGGGCGAAATCGTTGCAAACACCATCCATGATCCGGTTATATATGTAGAGTCCACGTTCGACGATCTCGATCCGGACATGTTCAAATATCCTGATAATAAGGGGTGCCCTGCCCTTAAACACGCTGATGCGTGGCTGCTGTTTACGTGCAAGCAGTCAAAAGGGAACCTGTTTGATTTAACCCCTGTAAAAGGAGTGGTCTGCAACACACCAATGATATGCGTGAACCGGGGGTTTAATGCAGTCATTGAATCACTAGTACACGCCACGCGGTACCAGTTGAAGCAGGACCCAAAATATCTTGAATTGATCCGGCATCACGCGCAAATTATCCAGGTATGCGGTGGAACCCGCGAGAAAACGGCAATCATAAAACTTAAAGAGATCATGGAGGAACTGTCATGAAATCAAAACTCGAATGTGTCCCCTGCCTTCTGAAACAATCGCTCAACGCCACCGAGGTGGTGACTGACGACCCAGTAGTACAGGAAAAAGTGTTGAAATCAGTGATGACCGTACTACAGGACATGCCGCTTAACAAGAGTCCACCAGCCATTGCGCACGCCGTGTACTCCATAGTACACAACATCACTGGCTGCGATGATCCGTACAGCGCACTTAAAGCAGAATACAACACCATTGCGATGGAGATGTACCCGTGCCTCAAGGAAATCGTAGACAAATCGGAAGACCGACTTTTTACCGCGATAAAACTTGCAATTGCCGGAAACATCATTGACTTCGGGGCAGACATCCAGTTCAACATCAGAACAACAATAAAAGACACCTTAACACGAGAATTTGCAATAAACAACTATCCCGAGTTTATGGAATCACTCGAAAAAGCAGAGAACATCCTATACCTTGCAGACAATGCCGGCGAAGTGGTTTTTGATCGAATACTCATTGAAGAACTCAACGATCATGCCAATATCATATATGCCGTCAAAAAAAGTCCGATCATCAACGACGCAACAACAGACGACGCAACATTCTGTGGAATAGACCCACTCGCAGAAATCGTCACAACCGCGGATACGCCGGGCACGCTCCTTGAACGATGCGACCCCGAGTTTGTTGCCACATACCGATCAGCTGACATGATCATCAGCAAAGGACAGGGAAACTATGAATCACTAAGCGAAGAGGACGGCAACATCTTCTTCATGCTGCTTGCAAAATGCCCTGTGATCGCAGCCGATCTTGGCGTCAAACTAAGGGACGCGGTGCTAAAACACAAGAGCGATACAACATGAAAACACGGCATGAACCAGAGCACAGAGAAAAAACAACCCTCCATGACCTGCGATCAAGCTTCTTTACCATAAACCCCTCCACCCGGAAGAAATCAAAAAGCCACCAGTTAAAAGCAAGACAACTCTGTCATGAGGCGGCTACGTGAACACTTCCAAGTATCTGTCCCCCATGCGTTGTTACAGAGAACCACTCAATTCTCCCGCCGTGTCGTACGGCATACTCATCCCGTTCCTTCGCATATCCAAAGTCAAGCAGCCCGAATAACTTGAGTGCTGGCATGATTTGCCCTGCAAAGATACTTATGGCGAGAAAATTCACCAGCAGATATGTTGCAACCTCGCCCTCGCCCCCAATCTTCATGCTGATCCTCCGCGTCTCCTCAACAAAATCATATCTTCTGCCCGGCTCACACATTGCAAGGTGTGCAGCGATAACATCCTGTGGCGACTGCACCCCATCAAAGCCAGCAGAACACATTGATGACAACAATTGGTTCCACTCCGCCAGATTCCAGAGCGCATCAAAGAGCACAACAAACTGCTCTTTTGGCGAGAGGTCCCCAAAAACATTGATCCGAGGGGTTATACTCAGCCTGTTTTTCTCGTTCACAAAAGCAAGGTCCAGGGATGTAGCAAGACTATAAAAAAGATGAATGGTTCGTGAATCAGGCTGGTTTGCGCGGCTCTTCAGCTCTTCCGGACTTTTCATCAGTTTATTCAGTGCAAAAAGATCTTTTCTGCGGATAAAACTGTTTGCAGTTGTCAGTTTCATGCTATCATTCGAGACGAGATACCGCAGAAATACCTGGAAATCATCAAGAACTGCTGTCTTGCCCGATATATCCCCCTCCGTGAACGCCTGGCTAATCACTGAATCCACATCGAAGGGCGCGGTTTCATCCGTTACATCTTCCACAACACCACCATCAAGACTACCGAATAACCATCGCTCATAATCCGCATCCCACGTGTCAGAATAAGGATCAAGCTCAGAGTACTCATCAAGCCTGCAAACATATCTCTCAGGGTTTTTGCAGGCATCAAGAACATCATCCAGCTCTTCATCATCCAGATGCCCTCTTTCATGGAGAAACCTGTAGAACTTCTTGAATGATGCAGGAACCCGGAGAAGAGCACTTCTGCTGCTTGCAACCTTTCTAATATACCAGCACCCCAAATATTCCTCAATATCCACCCCGGTAACCTCCATAAGGGTGCCCAGCGCGTATCCTTCAAGATACGTCGCGAACAAATCAATCTCGCTGGCGTGATTTGACGCAGTATTTCTGTTAAGCCCTTTCTCCACGGTCAGATACCTATGAAATGATGTAATAAGTTCTTCAGCTTCAGCACCCGGTTCATCGTCACCCGTCATAAGAAACCTCCATTACAGACCGCACTATTCGCCATAACGTTGTGTTTGGCTTTTGTGCAAAAGTCTGGGTTAATCAGTACCAATGTTTTGCCAACACCTTTAATAGTTTTATGTTAACTACTCACCCACGCAGCCAGATGGCATAAACAAGACTTTTAATTTTTTTCTGGTCGGTTGAACAACATGATACCAATCCTGCAAACAGTGGCATGATATGACTTCCGAAATCAGTGTTAATCTGTGGCTAAAAGTTTCATTTATCACCAATTAACACATATTACTCCGATTCTGGATTTTTACCGTTTATTTGGTCCTTGATTTGCCACACCACAACACCTCGCGGCAGGGATAATTCTCCATGCTAACCAGAAGAATCAAAGAGTATTTCCCGAAGTATCCGTAAGTTTTATCGCATCATATTAAAGATAGAGAACCAAAAAATGCCAGAACTGCCGGGCAAAGAGGAGGATATGATATATGAACATCAGCCAAACAATTTTTGAGGAATGCACTGACGATCTTGGACCTGAGAAGATAATCCACATCTATGAACCTGTCGCAAAATTACGAGCGATTGTGGTGATTGACAACGCTGCCGCGGGACCTGCTATTGGCGGTGTCCGGATGGCTTTGGATGTCACCACAACAGAGATAATGAGACTTGCAAGGGCGATGACACTTAAGAATGCTGCGGCAGGGCTTCCTCATGGTGGTGGTAAAGCCGGGATCATCGCGGACCCGAAGGTGGGGGGCAAAGAGGGTCTCATGCGGACGTTTGCACGAGCTATTGAGTCTCTTCGTGATTACACGCCGGGTCCTGATATGGGCACCGACGAATCTTGCATGGCATATATATTTGATGAAATAAAGCGGGCTGTCGGTCTTCCGAGGGTGCTTGGCGGGATCCCTCTCGACGAGATTGGGGCAACCGGCTTCGGGGTTGCAGAATGTGCAGAGGTTGCGAAGGAATATATAAATCTGGATTTGAACGGTGCAAAACTCGTTGTTGAGGGCTTCGGGAACGTAGGCAAGAATGCGGCGCGATTTCTCGAAGAAAAGGGTGCAATCCTTGTGGCTGCGAGCGATACCCGCGGAACTGTGTATAATAAGGACGGGCTCAATGTTTCGGGACTGATACAAGTGAAAGAAGAAAAAGGGTCGGTCACCTACTACAAGGATGCAGAGAAGCTGAAAACAAAGGATCTCATAAAGATACCCGGCGACATATTTGTTCCTGCCGCAAGACCTGACGTCATCGATGAGAGAAACGTCAGCACACTTAACACAAAACTCATCATCCAGGGCGCAAATATTGCGATAACAATCGGTGCAGAGAAAGCACTTCACAAAAGGGGCGTTCTATCAGTCCCTGACTTCATAGCAAATGCCGGCGGCGTCATCGCGGCTGCGGTAGAATACCGGCACGGCGGCGAGAAAGAGGCTTTCTCCGAAATCAAGAGTAAAATAATAGCGAACACAAAGGAAATCCTCGATAAAACATACAATGAGGGCTTATACCCCCGGGATTCCGCTGAAATGATCGCAAAAGAACGGGTACTCTCTGCGATGCGCTACCGCAAACATATAATATAACCACCCCCATGCTCTCAAATGTCCTTGAACCCGACTCGATCGCGGTGATCGGCGCATCCTCTAACCCTGAAAAATGGGGATACCGGATATTAGACAACATCATCTCAGGAGAGTATGCCGGATCAGTTTATCCAGTGAACCCAAATGAAAACGAGGTTCTGGGGATGCGATGCCACCCATCGGTTCTCAACATCCCGCACAGAATTGATCTTGGCATAATCACAGTTCCGGCAGAGATTGTCCCCCGGGTTCTGGAGGAATGCGGGAGACAAGGCACCCGCGGCGTTGTGATCGTGTCAGCAGGCTTCAGCGAGATTGGGAACAGTGAACTTGAGAACAAAGTCCGCGATATTGCGAGGAACCACGAGATGCGGATGATCGGTCCGAACACGTTTGGCTTCATCAACACACACCTCCACCTGAATGCGAGCATCATCCCACAGATGCCCGAGATCGGTGGAACCTCGTTTGTGACCCAGAGCGGAACATTCGGGCTTGCGCTTGTGAACTGGGCGGCAAGCCAGCAGATGGGGCTTCACATAGTCGTCGGAGTCGGGAACAAGGCAGACATCGATGATTCTGACATTCTTACATATCTGAGTGCTGATCAGCACACAAAAACGATCATGATGTATATCGAGGGGCTAAAGCGGGGAAGACAATTCATCGATGTCGCACGCAGGATCAGAAAGCCAATAATAGCGCTCAAAACCGGGAGATCACGCGCAGGAAGTAAGGCGGCACTATCACACACAGGATCACTTGCCGGCACCGACCGGATCTATAATGGGGCATTCAAGCAGGCAGGAGTCATCCGCGCAGAAACAATCGAGGAGCTCTTTGATTCTGCGCTTGCGCTCTCAATCTCTCCACCTGCCGATGATGGCATCGGAATAATCTCCAACGGTGGCGGCGCTTCGATTCTCGCAGCAGACCTATGTGAAAACCTCGGACTCCATCTTCCTGACCTGTCAGATGACGCGGTTCGGATGCTGAAAAGCGTACTCCCGGCAATTGCAACACCCGCAAATCCTCTGGACACGGCAGGAGACGGCAGCTACAAGATGTTTAAGGATGTTATAGACCTCATGCTCTCTGATCCCGGTGTAAATGCTCTTTTGGTGATATACATCCATGCCGAGATGGTGGATCCATGCCTGCCGGCAGAGGCAGTGATTGATGCGAAAGATGGATGTGATAAACCGGTGATAACATCATGGATCGGCGGAACCGATATTGGGACGGCGGTAAAACGCCTGGAAGAGAACCAAATACCAAACTATCCGCTGCCAGAACGCGCAGTAGCAGCACTTAATAATCTGGTGCGTTACAAAAAGATTCTGCAGAACAAATGAAGATATTAACCGAACACGAATCGAAAAAGCTGCTGGCAGAGTACGGGATACCAGTAACACGAGAAGCCGTGGCAAGCAACAAGGAGGATGCACTGCTACTTGCACGCAAGATTAAGTTTCCTGTTGCAATGAAGATCTCATCTCCGGATATTACGCATAAGAACGCTGCCGGATGCGTTCTTCTCGATGTGGGCGCGCAGGATGTAAGGGCGGCGTTCGGGACAATTGTTGCGAATGCGAAGAAACATGCTCCAAATGCACGAACTGATGGCGTTCTTATCCAGGAGATGGTGCCGCGTGGAACCGAGATCGTAATCGGGATAAAATACGACTCACAGTTTGGTTATGCCGTGATGTTTGGGCTTGGCGGGGTCTTTATCGAGGTTATTGACGCGGTCTCGTTCAGAATAGTTCCGCTTGCAAAGCGGGATGCGATCGAGATGACTGAGGAGATCAGGGGACGCCCGATTTTGGCTGGATGTAACATGGGCGCGATAGTTGATGCCATACTCAAGGTGTCTGAGATGGCTGCGAAAGAAAACATACTCGAACTCGACATAAACCCGCTCATCGCGTGTGAACGGGGTGTGGTGGCAGTGGACGCCCGCGCAGTGATCCGGGGACCCCCCTAATAATCACCTCCCGACCCCGCACAACACGCTGCGGTTGCGAGATTCTGAGTTCTTTACTTATCCCGGTCGGTTGAACAACCTTATACCAGTCCTGCGAACCTTGGCACGATAGGACTTCCGAAATCA
The DNA here is from genome assembly GCA_004211975.1 of Methanosarcinales archaeon. Classification (GTDB taxonomy): domain Archaea; phylum Halobacteriota; class Methanosarcinia; order Methanosarcinales; family Methanogasteraceae; genus Methanogaster_D. The sequence continues at coordinate 21,473 of RXIK01000114.1, forward strand.
GTGGAATCGTGTTAATCTGTGGCAAATAAAAGCTTTTAGCCACCGATTAACACTGATTTCACAGATTTTACATGTCGCCCACGTAAATAAACTCATAAGATCACAGGTAATCCTGGATGGTGCGACAGCCAATTCCCAATTCTATTTGATATGTTTAATACTTTTTATGGTGCTTCGTTGCAATCCTGCGAGATACCGTCCAAGCCCCTGCACGTCTTTTATGTCCTTCCGCACCAGTTTCTTCAGGCGATCGCGCAAGCCGGTATCAACCACCACCGCATAAGGCTGCATATACTGAACAATCCGTTGCGCAAGTTCATTACCCCGCCGATCCCAGTCAGTCAGCACAATCACCGAATCACTGCTGCACGCAAGCATGTCCGCGAAATTCAGCAGTGGCTGCCCGCTCAGAGGAACAATCTTACCGCAAATCCCAAGATTACGCAGTGCCGCCACATCATGCTTCCCCTCCACCACAATCACCGCACCACTACCACTACCACCTGATCGTTCCAGGATATCCTGAAGTACTTGCTCAATCATCTCGCATCGAAGCGCATCCTCCTTATTTCGTGCAGTCATCAGCCACATCAGCCCCTAAAAACGGGCGCAAAGCATAAATCACATCCTCCCGGGCAACACCAATAAGCTTAACCGATTTCTTTGTGCTGGTTTCACCACTTAACCGAACCAACGATTGATTTATCCCAAATATCCCTGATAACTCCTTGATCAACTGTTTATTCGCCTTGCCACCCACAGCTTTTGCAGACAACCTTGCACGAATCCGGTTTCGCCATTCATCATATCCACTCGGAACTTCTGTGCTCTTTGATCCGGGCGTGACATCAAGATCAATTATTGTGTCCTCGCCCGTGCTTTTTATGGCGTTCTCATAAGACATGGTCATGGCGACAGTAACTTGGGTGATCCGGACGACGTGGTCACTTGTGTTGGTGGCTGTAGCCCGGACGCACTAACTCCGCGAGATCATCCACTGGATATTTCCGTTGTCATCGCAGTACCCTCGTGCCGGGCATAACGCCATGTTCCACACCTGGGTTGGCTATACAGTCATTGATAGGCGTACCAGTAACTCCTGCAAGGACCTATGTGGTGCGGTTTTGTACCCCTTCATTTGCTCCGATGATCACCAATCACATCAGCCCTCGAAGAAGGGATATTTACCATCTGCAACACCATGATATATATCGCTTGCCACCAAAGCCACTTTCACAATAAGACCGGGTGGCAGGCAGCTGTCGGCAGCTCCAACAAGAGCGAATACTTTATATGAGAACTAACAAAGTGATGTATACTATGACTGATGAGATAAACGATAATCCGCCAGAGACAGAGGGTGAAGGGCTGGCAGATGGTGATCTACTTGACGAGATTGATATCAAATCAACAAGAGATCTTGAGGTACCACAACTGCTCATCGATCGAGTGATCGGGCAAGAAAGTGCCAGCGCAATCATCAAGAAAGCAGCACAACAACGAAGACATGTGCTGTTAATCGGGACCCCAGGCACCGGGAAATCAATGTTAGCTCAAGCAATGGCTGAATTGCTACCAAAAGAAGAGCTAAAGGACATTCTTATTTACCACAACCCGGAAGATGGAAATAATCCAAAAATACGTGAAATTAAAGCTGGCAAAGGCACACAGATCGTTAACGCTCACAAATTAGAAGCCCAGCGAAAAGCGCAGATAAGAAACACAATTTTACTAGTAATCGGATTCGCAATACTTATCTACGCAGCATCCCTTGGTGGAATGGCTCTACTATGGGGAATTCTTGCGGTTTTACTGATCATGGTTATCGGCAGGCAGTTTGTGCACGGCGAAAAAGGAGTTGTGCCAAAGCTGCTCGTAAACAACCGAGAACGCGATTCAGCACGGTTCGTGGATGCAACAGGTGCACATGCAGGTGCACTGCTCGGAGACGTACGGCACGACCCGTTCCAGTCAGGCGGACTTGAAACACCATCCCACGATCGAGTTGAAGCTGGCGACATCCATAAGGCACACAAAGGAGTGCTCTTCATCGACGAGATCAATATCCTGCGCCCCGAGTCCCAACAGAGCCTGCTCACAGCACTACAAGAAAAAGAATATGCAATCACAGGACAGTCAGAACGCAGTTCAGGCGCTCTTGTCAAGACACAGCCAGTTCCATGCGGCTTTATCATGGTCGCAGCAGGAAATCTGGACGCCGTAGAGGGCATGCATCCCGCGCTCAGGTCAAGAATCAAAGGCTACGGGTATGAGATCTATATGCACGACACAATGGACGACACCCCGAAAAACCGCCAGAAACTCGTTCGATTTATTGCTCAGGAGGTCGATAAGGACGAAAAAATCCCTCATTTCGACAAGGGTGCCGTTCGCGAGGTTTTGCGCGAGGCAAGAAGGCGGGCAGGGAGAAAAGGACACCTCACACTGAAACTGCGTGATCTCGGAGGTCTTGTCAGGGTTTCGGGCGACATCGCACATGCCGAAGAAGCAACAATAGTTACTTCAACTCACGTACTCGCCGCAAAGCGAATGTCCAGATCAGTTGAACAACAACTCGCAGACCAGCACCTTGAACAGCGCATGGACTACAAGATGTACCACAAGAAAGGCGCCGAGATCGGACGAGTAAACGGTCTTGCCGTGGTGGGTGGAGATTCAGGAGTTGTTCTGCCGATCATGGCAGAAGTAACTCCTGCACTATCCAAAAACGAGGGAAAGCTGATCGCAACCGGGATGCTTAAGGATATTGCAAAAGAAGCCGTTCAGAATGTTTCAGCCCTCATCAAGAAGGTTACAGGCAAGGACACATCAAACACGGATATCCACGTCCAGTTCATCGGCACTTACGAGGGTGTGGAAGGTGACAGCGCATCAATTTCCATAGCAACCGCAGTCATATCCGCGTTTGAGGAGATTCCTATCGATCAGTCGGTCGCCATGACCGGCTCGCTATCGGTACGGGGCGATGTGCTCCCTGTTGGAGGCGTCACATACAAGATCGAGGCTGCGGCGCAGGCAGGCATCACAACCATAATCATACCAAAAGCGAATGAGGGCGATGTCCTGATCGAGGAAGAATACCGTGATATGGTGAAGATCGTGCCGGTCTCAAAGATCAGCGAGGTGCTTGAGATCAGCCTGGTAGGCAACGGGAAAGAGGGCTTGCTCAATACGATCAAGCGGTTCTCCAAGAAGGTGAATATCCCGATCCCCGAGCTTAACGTACCGATTCCCTCGTATGGCACCCATTAATCAGGTGCATGCTCAAGCAACCCCGTGAGCCACAAGATTACACGGATTTCCACAGGATTTCTGTGTTAATCTCGTGAAATCTTGTGCACTTTTCGTGGTTTACACATATATCCAAAATCACTGACAATTGTCAGGGGAAACAAAGGAAAGCGTCAACGCTTCCCTCTGACGTTGCTGTATATCCGTCTGAAACCAAGCAGCACAAGTGTCGCTATGATCAAGGAGCATACCGAAACAACAATCATGAGCCCACCCATCTCAAATGAACAAAGCGACGCAATCCTCCGCAGGATCATGAAAAAGATCGCGAAAACAAGTAGATTCAATGATTTTAATTCTTTGGGTATGTGCTTTGTTAAAGAACACCCATAATAGAATGCAATTACCATGATAACCACCGCGAGAAGCTCTATAACCATTGCAAGGGTTTTGTAATCCATTATTTTACCTGAACAACTCTCCAATCTTCCCTATTATAATCTTTTCCGGGCTCTCCGGCTGTGCATGTTCATACTCTTCGAATTTCCGTATCTGCTCCCTGTCACCCACAATAGCAAGTATCGAATCAGCTTCTACAACTGTATTTCCGTACAGATCAATAACTGTCTTTCCGTCTTGTTCTATCGCTATAACCGTGCAACCAACCTTCGATCTTAGATCCAGTTCTTTGAGGGTCTTCCCTGCAAACGAAGAGCCTTTTTTAACATGGTATTTCTCGATTACTATGCCCTCATAGAGCATTACCACATCTTCTTTCTGTTTGGAGATCGCCAGTTTTGCAATCATCTGCCCCACCACGATGGAGAGCGATGCAACATAATCGGCGCCAGCTCTATATATCTTACCACATATCGGCGCGTTCGCCCTCGCCAGAATGATGGCGTCCGGAGCGAGCGTCCTTGCAACAAGCGTTGCAAAAATCGTGTCGGTATCGGTGTTCAGCGCTATTATAACCGTGGATGCGGATGCAATCCCCGCCCTCCCAAGAACCTCTTCGCTTGCACCATCTCCAACCACATAGTCGAAACCCTGCCCCAACAGGGCGTCTTCGTTTTTATCCACCACAGTAAATTCAACCCCGGCATCCACAAGTTCAAGGACAATGCTCCTGCCAACATCCCCATACCCAACAACCACCGTGTGTCCACGTTTTGTTTCCATATCCACATCATCCTCTTATCTGGTCAACTTCTCCAGAGATAGCAGGTGTTCATCGGTTCCAACCGCCAGCAGAATCGAATTGGATCTGATTATCTCGGTCGATTTCGGATTGAGTGAGAGTTCGCCGATTGTCCACATCCCTATAATGTTACATCCGGTCCGTTTCCGTATCTCTGACTCTTCCAAGCTCTTTCCAATCAGTTCACTCTCCGGATGGATCGGGAATTCGATTATCTCGATATCTTCCAGGAACTTGGTTGCACCGACCAGATGGCTGACTGTTGGGTCGGCTGCCTTCCTGCCCATGAACGAACCAAGCATTGATTTCAGAGCGATCACACTGTCTGCACCCGCGTACTCCAGATACTTTCTCTTTGACAAATCTTCAAGAATAGCGATTGTTTTCACCTCGCACATATCTCTCGCGGTTAAAACAATATCTGCGTTGATCTCGTCGCTTTTATTAGCTATTAAAATCATTGCTTTTGTTATATTAGCTCCATTAAGAGTATTTTTGTCGCACGGAGCTCCGTGAATACAGAGAATGCCGCGTTCTAACAAGTCGCTAACAACGCCACTATCATCATCCACTATCACAAAAGGAATCTGCTGGTGCCCCAGTTCCTCAATCAAGCTCTCAACAATCAAGCTGTATCCACAGATGATCAGGTGGTCTGACAACGCCTGTGACACGCTCACCGGCAGCGATGATTTTACCCGTGACTCGATCCAGGGTGTGATAACCAGTGGGAAAAGCAGTGCGAACAATAGAACAACTCCGGAAATAGCGACCACAACTGAGAATAACATCCCTGTTTCCTCTACAAAATAAACATCCCCATATCCAACGGTTGTCATGGTTGCAATGACCCAGTAAAATGCGGTCACAATGTTCACGTTCCCCATCTGCCATGGCATGTGCTGACCCTCTCTAAACATCAGAAATAGGAAAACTGCACAGTATACGATGATGAGGCTGACGACTCTAGCTAAATAATTAATAATCGACTTATTAATATTTATGCCCATGATTATTTCATTATTTTCTGCACCAAACGCGCCTGAAACCCATGATACTTCGAAAATCCTTCGGAATCCTTCTGATCAATCGAGGACTCACCAAACGATACCAGTTCTTCAGAATAAAGCGCGAAATCAGATCTCCTTGCAACCACTATCGCAGAACCCTTATACAATCGCACTTTCACGTCTCCAGTGACTCGCTTCTGGGTTTCATCAATGAACGCAGAGAGATCAGCATACAGCGGATCATCCACAAGACCCATGTACGCAAGCTCAGCCCACGCAGCATCCACCATCGCCTTGAACCGGAGTTCATCCCGAGTAAGGATGAGCGACTCAAGATCACGATGCGCGGAAAGAAGTATCGTTGCAGCAGGATGCTCATAGATCTCCCGCGCCTTTAGTCCGAGCACACGGTCCTCAATGGCATCTGTCCGCCCGATTCCATGCACACCCCCAATTTTGTTAAGCTTTGCAATCAGCGAAACACCATCCAACACAATCCCGTTTAATGCTACAGGAACCCCGTTTTCAAATGCTAAATCTATAATCACAGGATCCGGTGCCGCTTCCGGCGACGCGGTCCACTCATAAATCTCTTCAGGCGGAATAAAATACGGATCCTCCAGCCTGCCACCCTCAATGCTACGACTCCACAGGTTTTCATCCACACTCCAGATCTTCTCCCTACTAACCGTCACCGGTATCCCGTGGTCTGACGCATAATCAATCTCCCATTCCCTTGTCAGGTTCATGTCGCGCATCGGCGCAACAACATCAAAACCGGTCGCCCTGAACACAACCTCAAAACGAAGCTGGTCATTACCTTTGCCGGTGCAGCCATGCGCCAGGGCATCCGCCTTCTCAGATTCGGCAATTTCAGCAATCTTCTTTGCGATTAGCGGGCGAGCAAGCGCCGTCCCAAGCACATAACCCTCATAAAGCCCGTTTGCTTTGATCGAAGGGAATAAATAGCCAGTTACGAACTCCTCCTTCAAATCAAGGGTGTAATGCTCATCAGCAATGGTTTTTGCGCGCTTTGTTGCGTCATCAACCTCAGATGCGGGTTGCCCCACGTCAGCAACAACTGTGATCACACGATCGTAATCATATTGCTCTTTAAGGAGCGGAATGCAGACAGACGTGTCTAAACCGCCAGAATATGCAAGTACTACTGTTTTCATGATGCTACTCCTATTATCAATAATGGTGCGGGTGAGCTACTTATGATTGTTCATCGTTATCGTTGTCATTCTCTTTTTTCTGACATTAAGTCTCCCGCACAATGGATGTGAATTTGTGAGCAACAACTATACATAGCTGCTTTCCGGACATCTGACCGGACCATCGGTTCAAAAGGTGTGAGTGGCGCCATGATACAACACTATTAAGTATCAGTAATCCGTAATATTCAAAATACAATTGTGGAATGGTGGTACATTGCCTTATACAATCGAACACATACACGCAAGAGAGATACTGGATTCCCGAGGGAATCCAACTGTAGAGGTTGATCTGGGAACTCCAAGTGGTTTTGGGCGTGCTGGCGTACCGTCCGGCGCATCAACAGGCACAAACGAGGCGCTTGAACTCAGGGATGGAGACAATACGCGATACCAGGGAAAGGGCGTTCTAAAAGCGATCCAACACGTAAATACTACGCTTCGAACCGAGATCATTGGTATGGATGTACGGGACCAGCGCCATATTGATCAGGCAATGATCGACCTCGATGGCACACCAAACAAAGCAAAACTTGGCGCGAACGCCATACTTGGTGTTTCGATGGCGGCTGCAAAAGCTGCTGCTGATTCTGCAGGACTGCCGCTGTACATATATCTTGGCGGTACCAATGCGCACACGCTGCCGTGCCCAACCATGAACGTACTAAATGGAGGCGAACACGCAGGAAACGATCTTGCGATCCAGGAGTTCATGGTCCAACCAAGGGGCGCGTCATCGTGCACAGAGGCAATACGGATCGGTGCGGAGGTTTATCACGAGTTAAAGAAGATCCTGACCGCAAAGTACGGGGCTGTCGCCGGCAACGTTGGTGACGAAGGTGGATACGCGCCACCGATGAATCACACCAATCAGGCGCTTGATGCGATCGTCTCAGCCATCGAGGAGGCTGGCTACACCACGTCAGAAGTCACACTCGGAGTCGATGCCGCAGCATCAGAGTTCTTCAAGGGCGGGAAATACCACATCGACGGCACAGAACTCGGCAGCGGAGAGATGGTGGATTACTATGTTGATCTCATAAAGACATATCCGATCCTCCTTGTCGAGGATCCTTTCCATGAGGAATCCTTTGATGATTTTGCCACGTTAACTGCGTCAACAGACGTTATCATCATTGGAGACGATCTGTTTGTGACCAACATCAAGCGGTTGCAGCATGGAATTGATATGGGCGCGGCAAACGCGCTGCTGCTCAAGTTAAACCAGATAGGAACTGTGTCTGAATCGCTTGATGCTGCAACTCTGGCGCACAGAAACGGATATAAGGTGGTGGTGAGCCATAGGTCTGCTGAGACCTGTGATTCCATGATCGCTGATGTTGCGGTTGCAGTCGGAGCAGATCTCCTGAAGACCGGTGCGCCTGCCAGGTCAGAACGCACTACCAAGTACAACCAGTTAATTAGGATTGAGGAAGAACTGGATAATACGGCGCGATTTGCCCAACTGTGAGATAAGCACCCAAAGAAAACATATATATGCCATAAGTTGTAGATTAATGTAACTAGGTGGTGGTGTGTATGAGTTCATTTCGATCAAAAATCAAAAGAAGGTTGGAACGATATATCGAGTTGGATCCTGACGGAATCAGGTATACCGTCATGGCAACCATACTTAAAGTCAGAGAAGTGACCGTAGAATCTCTTTGCGACATGCTCTCAAAGAAATTCAAAGTTACCCACAAAAAAGTCGCTTCAATGGTTGGATATATCCATTCCAAACTTGGAATTCTTCATGCGCATAAACAGTCCTACAAGACGCCGATTGTCTATACGCTGCGCGACGAGTATGTTGATCTCGTGAAATCGGTACTAAACCTGAACCAACCGGAAAACCGCCCGACCACGGCATGACCCTGGTAAAAGATGCTCCACGCACCTCAACCAGCCTGATCGTCCGCTCGGACGCAAACACACGGATCACTGCATCTCGCGACCCATTCTATGAGCTGATGCGTCGACTGTTTCAGAACGAGAGCAGTGCAATACGCGGTCAAAGATTTGTTATGCGGATTCTTGAGCGCGAGGCATCCGGAAATCCAATGCGAACAGAGGAATGGAAACAACTACTGGACGAGTTTGACATCAGCATATCATCGTTCTATGCCATGCGAAACAAACTGCTCGGCGCGGGAATGATCACCAATAAAAAGGGCGTGTACCGGGTATCAGGTCAGTTTGGCAAGGACCTGGTTGATATGGCAAGGTGGTGGTGGGTCGCGGTGTTAAAGCGAGATCTGGACAGCCTGTGAGACGTGTTTGCATGGCACATCCCACAACCCACAGAAAATCCGGCATCACCCCCGGCATCCACAAATCTTTTATAGAAGTACTATCATTGATTTTTGTCGACTGTTGATATCGTGACATTACAACATCGAGATATGATTGTCGTAGTATCATGGTCGCAGCACAACATAAAAGAGGTATAACAAGAAATGGCAGGACAACTTGGAGGACAGCCGATATTCATTTTGCGCGAAGGAAGCGAGAGAACACGCGGAAGGGACGCGCAGAACTCAAACATCATGGCTGCAAAAGCCGTAGCCGCTGCGGTACGCACCACGCTTGGACCAAAGGGGATGGACAAAATGATGGTCGATTCGCTTGGCGACATCGTCATCACCAACGACGGCGTCACGATCTTAAAAGAGATGGACATTGAGCACCCGGCAGCAAAGATGGTGGTCGAAGTTTCAAAGACCCAGGACGACGAGGTCGGAGACGGCACAACAACAGCCGCAGTTCTAACCGGCGAACTGTTGAAAATGTCCGAAGACTTACTTGACAAAGATGTGCACCCAACAATTATTGCAGCAGGGTACAGGCTTGCATCCATGAAAGCTTCCGAGATACTCGAATCACTCGCAACCGATGTAGATCGCAATGATAACAAAGCTCTCATAAATATCGCAGCCACTGCAATGACCGGGAAGGGAATCGAAGGAACAAAGGAACACCTTGCCAAACTCTGCGTCGACGCAGTCACATCAATTGCAGAGGAAATTGATGGCGAGATGGTTGTCGATATCGAGAATATCAAGGTTGAGAAGAAGGTTGGCGGGTCTGTTGAGGATTCCGAACTGATCACCGGCATGATCATCGACAAGGAACGAGTACATCCAAACATGCCAAAGAAGGTTAAAGATGCGAAGATCGCTCTGATCAGCACCGCAATCGAACTGAAGGACACCGAAGTTGACGCCGAAATCTCGATCACATCACCAGACCAGCTTCAGCTATTCCTGGATCAAGAAGAGAAAATGCTCCGGAACATGGTCAAGAAAGTGACCGACAGCGGCGCAAACGTCATCTTCTGCCAGAAAGGCATCGACGACATGGCACAGCACTTCTTTGCAAAAGCCGGAGTTATGGTTATTCGCAGAGTCAAGAAGAGCGACATCGATAAACTGTCCAGAGCAACCGGAGCAGGCATCATCACAAACCTGGATGAAATCGAAGACAGTGACATCGGTCACGCAAACGTAGTCGAAGAGAAAAAGATCGGCGGCGGAAGCATGATCTTTGTCACCGGATGCGAGAACCCCACAGCAGTATCACTGATGCTGCGCGGCGGAACCGAGCATGTGGTTGACGGACTTGAGCGTGCGCTTGAAGACGCCCTGCGCGTTGTAGGCGTTACAATCGAAGACGGAAAACTCGTGTCTGGCGGCGGATCGCCAGAGATCGAACTCTCACTGAAGCTGCACGAATACGCAAACAGCCTGACAGGAAGGGAACAGCTGGCAGTCAACGCATTCGCAGACTCACTCGAGATCATTCCAAGAACGCTTGCAGAAAACGCTGGACTTGATCCAATCGACAAACTGGTCGATATGACGAGCAAGCACAAGGACGGCAAGATGCATTACGGACTTGACGTGTACACCGGCGACGTCGTTGACATGTGGGAACGCGGAATCGTGGAGCCACTCCGGGTCAAAACACAGGCAATCAGCGCTGCTGCGGAAGCCGCAGTCATGATCCTCCGGATCGATGATGTAATCGCATCCCGCGGAGACCCAATGCCACCAGGTGGCGGCGGCGGCATGCCACCAGGCATGGATGGCATGGGCGGTATGCCACCAGGCATGGAAGGCATGTACTAAAAGCTATTAAAACACCCCGAAGCGCAAAAAACTTTGCGCTTCTTCTTTTCTTTTTTTTGGTGCCCTGGGTGCACTACACAGTTCAGCCACCCCACACACTGTTATTATCAATAAAAACACAGCAGTACGCCAATTTTGAGACTTTTTATTATTTTCTGGTTACCCCGGGGTTGTCTTGTGTAACCACAACTGATAAAATTGAGCGCTATCGATCTGAAAAGTCATTTATATCGTTAATCTGTGAAATCAAGTGTTAATCTGTGGCTAAAAGTTTTATTTGCCACAGATTAACACTGATTCCACTGATTTCGGAAGTCGTATCCTGTCATTTTTTGCAGGATTAGCATCATGTTGTTCAACCGACCAGAACAAAATAAAAAGCCTCCAAATGATTGTTAATTCAAGTCACGATTTATGGGACCCTACTGGCGGGCACCAAGCGAAACGCCCCCCGGCACCAGCGTTTTAGTTGGTGCACCAAAATTATGCAAAATCGCCATCACGCCAAATAATTGTTAATTCAAGCCACGATTTACGGGACACCACCAAAAAAACGCATGTCCCCAGACCCCACCCGGAGGGCAGTTTTTACTCGATTTTTTGTGAAAAAATCGGTTAGCAGATAGTCACGTCCAGTGCAACATTGGACTGGTGTGGTGAATATGACCGGATGACTCGTTGGTCCAGAATGTGCGCGGTCATGCCGCACGCCTCGGCAGCATGTTCAATTATCTCCTGCGCGCCATCAAACAGATCGTCTTCCGATCTGATATCATAGTAGTGGATCGTGCCACCGGGTTTTACAATTGTCAACGCAACATCAAGGAACTTGTGCGCCGAATGTGGCAGATTCATGATTATGTGGTCTGCTACATAGTGCAGATCTTTTGAGATGTCTCGCACGTCACCGCAGATAATTTTCATGTTGTTTACCGTGTTTAACTGTGCGTTACGTCTAAGATACTTGATTGCCACAGGATTCTTATCGATCGCAATCACTTGTCTGGCTGATTTCGCAGTAAGAATGCTGAAAGGACCGACACCTGCAAACATGTCGACAACAACATCGGTTTCGTGGATCTGGTCTGATATGCGTTTGCGCTCTGTTGCAAGTCTTGGAGTGAAATAGACGCGCGCAAGATCGATCTCGTATCGGCAGCCATACTCTTTGTGCACGGTCTCGGTATTGGGCTTGCCTGATATCACCCTGAAATCACGGGTTCGAAACTCTCCCTGCACATCAGTTAGTGCTGCAAGAACGGTTCGCACGTTTTTGTGTAGTAGAATGATCGTATCGGCGATTCGTTTATCATCAGGAGAACTGTCGGCATCGATGATCGCAATATCTCCAATCACCTCATAGGATGGTGTGAAACCAAGAATATCATCAAAGGACAGCTTTATTCTGCGTTCGAACACCCGATGTTGAACTTTGGCGCTTAAGTCTGGGAAGCTGTTCTCTATGCAGGCTTTGTGTCTAACCGGGATGTACAGGTGATCCGCGTCTCTTTGGATCACTGCATCTCTCTGTAGTGCGCCAGCCTCAGCCAGTGCGCGGCGCACGCTCTCACCGTTAGATTTGGATACCTGTATGCATCGGAATCGTTCACTTCGGACTGCCATTCAGTTGTCGTGCAAGCAGCACAGAAAGATCAACCACCTCGAAGTTGTAGTCAGTTGACTCATCTTTCTTCAGACAGTTGAAATGCGCCAGACACTTAGGGCAGGACGTTACCATTGCTGACGCTCCGGTAGCATCAGCTTCGTTCATTCGTGTGACTCGCAGCGCCTTGGTTGCCTCGTTGCAGTTCATCAGCGAACTAACACCACAACACCTCGCATTCTCTTTTGAATGCGCCATCTCAACGAGGTCCATGCCTGCACTTGCCAGCGATTCACGCGGGGCATCGTACACGCCGCAATGACGTCCGAGACGACATGCATCATGGTATGTCACCGTCGCCGCAGCATCAGATTTCACATCATACTTTGCATCACCCACTAACTCGGATATGTGTTTCACATCGACTTTGAGGTCATAGTCCTTCGTAAGCGTCCGGTAACACTCAGCACAGCTCACGACCAGGGTGCTAATCCCACTCTCCTCAATATACCGGGTATTATACTCAACCAATCGGTCAAACAGCTCCTTGTTCCCCTGCCACAACTGATCATGGCCGCAGCACTTCATCTGCATAACCATCGGGTCAATTCCTGCATGTTTCAGTAGTTTCATGCTTGATTCCGCAATCTCTTTGAAATCTACGTCCTCCAAGCCAAAGAATAGATCGTGGAAGTCAAGACACCCGGGGAAATAGCCATACGAAGATTTCTCCGCGCCTTGCATGAAGGTTACCTTGCCTGCATCCAGCATTGACATAAGGTCTGAAACGCTTGAGAAAACCCCTTCATGAGGGATATCTGCCAGAGTTTTCCCTGTTCGCTCTTCTAACGCAAAATCAGAGAAAGAAACACCTTGTGGACACTGCGACGAACAGAGTTCGCATGTTAGACACTGCCAGACATCCGGGGTTGGCGCGTCATAGATATTGTTGTTGTATATCGTGTCCCTTGGCGACATTTTTGAGACCATTCGCATCGGACATATTCCGGTGCACAGTCCACATTGGTAACATTTTTGTATGTTGGACATGAAGCAAACACCTGCCTGTTATATGTTTTAGTGTACCGCTTGGGTACTACTAAAGTGTTTCGATATGTCGGAGCGCCCGGATTTTCGGGTGTCATCAATGCCATGCTGCAGCAGGATAGCTCAAGTGTTTCAGGGCATTTTTTTATGTGAACATCACCTGAAAAGCCATAACAACCATAACGGATTGCGCACTACTTTGTCACGTACCTGGTTTTTAATTCCTTTATTCTCCGGACCGTCTGTTTCCACTGGTGTTCCAGCTCGCCACCTGCCTCGCTTTCGGCAGGCTCAGGCAAGCCAGACATATCACCATCATCAGCACCATCATCAGGGAATGCCGGCATCTGATCAGGATCATCGTCAAACGGACTGCCTGCCATATCCCCCTGGGCAGAAATATCAGAATCTTCGGGCAGCCCCGGAAAATCTACCGGAGATTCAGGCTCAGATTCAAGTCCGAAAGTCTCAGTATCCCCCGGATCAGCTGAATCAGACAATTCACCGTCATCCGGAAATCCAGGAAACCCTGAAACATCCACCATCGGTTCAGGCTCTGGTTCAAGCTCGGTCGTCGGGCTATCAATAAGATCGGCAGAATCCACCCCAGTATCCGGAATATTAGAATCTTCAGTTAGTCCCGGAAAGTCCGCGGGTGCAGGTTCAAGCTCAGGAGTCCCTCCACCCATCAGATCGGCGGAACCAGACAATCCTCCGTCGTCCGGTAATCCGGGAAACCCAGAACCATCGGCTACAGGTTCTGGTTCAAGCTCGGTTGTCCGGATATCAGTAGGATCCGCAGAATCCCCTGTGGGGTTGGTGACCTCAGAATCTTCTGGTACGGCATACGATGACACTGGAATTTCGATAATCGCATCGATTTTCTGTGTTTCATCTGATGCCTGTTCCGGCTGTGTTTCGGTTGCTTTGACTTCTGCTGGTATATGTGTTGTTTCAGGTTCGGCAACCGAAGCCACCGCATTCACAGCACCCATGTTCTCGCTCAGGGGGATTGTTTCAGGATCTTCATGTAGCTCCGGAGAATCTGTGAGATGCATGGACTCAGGCTCAAGAGCCATTTCATCTGTTGGATCGACTGAATCAGACAATCCTCCGTCGTCCGGTAATCCGGGAAACCCAGAACCATCGGCTACAGGTTCTGGTTCAGGCTCGGTTGTCCGGATATCAGTAGGATCGGCAGAATTCCCTGCGGTGTTGGTGACCTCAGAATCGTCGGGTACTGCATGTAATGGCACGGGAGTTTCGGTAATCGTATCGGTTTTCTGTGTTTCATCTGATGCCTGTTTCGGTTGTGTTTCGGTTGCTTTGACTTCTGCTGGTTCAGGTGTTGTTTCAGGTTCGACAACCGAAGCCACCGAGCCCACATCAAGAGGGATTGTTTCAGGATCTTCATGTAGCCCCGGAGAATCTGTGAGATGCATGGACTCAGGCTCAAGAGTCATTTCATCTGTTGGATCGGCTGAATCCGACAATCCTCCGTCGTCCGGTAATCCGGGAAACCCAGAACCCTTGGCTACAGGTTCTGGTTCAGGCTCGGTTGTCCGGATATCCGTAGGATCGGCAGAATCCCCTGTGGGGTTGGTGACCTCAGAATCTTCTGGTACTGCATTTGGTGGCACTGGAGTTTCGGTGATCGTATCGATTTTCTGTGTTTCATCTGATGCCTGTTTCGGTTGTGTTTCGGTTGCTTTGACTTCTGTTGGTTCAGGTGTTGTTTCAGGTTCGGCAACCGCAGCCACCGCGCCCGCATCAAGAGGGATTGTTTCAGGTTCTGCCTCTCCTAATGCTTCATTCACCGTATCAACAACTTCCGCCTCGCAGGCATCATGTTCCGGATCCTGCTTGTTATCATGCATTTTTCTTAAAATATCAAGTGCCATCACTGCAACGTCTCTGTTCTCCCGGAATAGCACGTCGTCTTCAAGTATTGTCCGCACGTTTTCAAGTTGGACATAGTCTGTAAGTAGAGTAACCGTTTTGAGCACGCCTTTAAGCTCGGCATAGTTTGTGGGAGCGAGAATATCTGTAAGTAGCGTTGTTATGTGTTGATCAATATCATTTTCAGTATT
The DNA here is from genome assembly GCA_004211975.1 of Methanosarcinales archaeon. Taxonomy (GTDB): domain Archaea; phylum Halobacteriota; class Methanosarcinia; order Methanosarcinales; family Methanogasteraceae; genus Methanogaster_D. The sequence continues at coordinate 37,020 of RXIK01000114.1, forward strand.
ATCCTGCATACTACTCCCCGTAGGATAATACGGGCAGAATCCCATAAATAGTTTTGTATGCGGGGGGTGGGATTCGAACCCACGAACTCCTACGAGAATAGGCCCTGAACCTATCGCCTTTGACCTGGCTGGGCAACCCCCGCGCCGGGGTTTTAGTCAACAATACTTAGGTATTCGTCCAGTACTTTTGCTTTGTTTTTAACCTCGTCGATAGACCTCATAACAAGTTCGACGATTGACATAGAGCCATCTGACTCAGATGTAAATATAAAAGAGTCCGGACGGGTCCCAACAATAATAGCACCTTCGAGTTCACATACCGACTCGCATAACTTGCAGAGCGAGCATGATGGTTCATTGATTACCTTGATCAAATCCCCATTTGCTACCAGTACGCCACGGGGACATGTGTCAACACACATATTACAGGCGTCACACTCATCTGTAATCTTAATCTGCGGCACATTCTTGTATCCACAGGCAATGCCTGCCTGCCACTTTGCATGATCATGCCCAACACCGGGTTTGGCGATCGCTTCAAGCGAGATGCGTTGTCCGTCGGTTAGTTTGATGATTGGCACCACCTCAGCCGCCACAACCAATGGATCAGAGGACACCAGCTCAGTAGAATACACAATCTTTGGACCCTCTGCTGATAACGTGAGCGAAACCTGGCATCGCGGACATCCTTCACCATCACAATCACACTTTGATGGCAGGATATATGAGTCCAGGTCTGTTGTGAGCGGAACCAACCCCATGCGGAGTGCAAGCTGCTCATCGAAGAGCACTGAGGTGTTATCATAGATGTTCACATAATCAATTGCAATTGTGGGCACCTCTGCAAGCATACACCGCCTGATGCTGTTCACGAACGCAGGCATCACGTCAGATACTACAAATTCTGCCTTGCGATCGCCAAGCTCGATGATTTCCACATTCATTTGAGATATCCTTGTGCCTTAAGGTGTGCATTAATGTGTGCTACACTCTTGTATTCGCCACCCTTCGCTCTCCGGTACATCTTGCAGTAAACGTCTGGCGAAAGTGTCTCGTTGCTGCGTAGTTCCTTGAGGCGAGCGCGAAGCGCGCGAATCTTGGTGATCCATGCTTGTTTTCTAGGTGTCCTGGCACTCTTACTACCTTTCCGGGATCCATGTCCCGTCCTGTGCCCATATCTTACTTTTTCGTCTTTAAGACGGGCGCGACCGCGGCTGACGCCTCTTACAGGCTTCGCCTTGATTGTTTCTGATTCGATCAGATCTCTGACATCGCCTCGGGTGGTTGCCTGAGCGATATTGATTGCTTCATCCGGGTCGAGCCATATCCTGTGTATGCCGACGCCAAGGACGCTTGCAGCGATACGCCGTTGAGTGGAAAGATCGGTCATTCTGCTGTCGCCTCCGTTGGTAGTGGATTTAATATCCTGATTCCAAGACCTGCTGCGGTCTTTTCGATGATCTGCCGTTTTCTCACGCCAACAGTGCGCGCGATTCGAGCAACCTGATATGACGGATCAACCAGTTGCACATCACCTTGGTTTCGTACCAGCACCTCTTCATAGCCTGAGGGGTGCAATCCTCTGACCGCGCGTGGGCTGCTGTAGCCTGCCTGCACGATAGCGCCCTTCGAAGCGATTCGTTTTCGCAGTTTGCTCTGCAAACCTCTGGGACGTCGCCAGTTATCATCCAGTTTCTTTTTTTTGTGAGAATCTATCCGCTTAAACGTCGGTTTTTTGTTTTTTTGTCGTTTTCTGATATTTAACGCCCGTTTGATTACATCATCCATCATAATCACCTTGTTTAACCGCTTCCAACATATCTTTCTCGACCACATATATCCCGTCCTGAAACACTCTTGGGTCACGGGCTTTGATCCGGGTCGCCTGTTCGATATTTGCCGCAGTCTGCCCTACGGACTCCTTATTGATGCCGGTGATAACCACTTCATCGCCATTCAATGCCACATTGACTCCGGAATGTATCCACGCGGTTCGATCCTTCTTCTCGCCAAGAAAGTTACCTATTACAAGTCTGTCTGTATCGACGCGTAATTGGATCGGGAAATGTGAATACACCATCTTCATCCGGTATCTGTATCCACTGAGGACTCCGCTGATCATGTTCCTGAGGTGTGCTGCAAGTGTGCCGACCATTGCTTTCTGCTTCTTTCGCACAATGGTGGCATCGGTATCGACATATATATTTTGTTCGGTCCGTTGAATAGTGAGGTGTGGATACCATAATTCACGGGTGATGGATCCACTTGGACCCGACACCGTAACCGCTCTTCCGTCGATCGAAACATCAACGTTATCCGGTATTGCAATCGTTTTTTTGAGTTCTTTTGCCATTATTCCACCTAATACACATAAGCGAGGAGCTGCCCTCCAACCGCATTCTCTCGAGCATCATAGTGTGATAGTATGCCGCGAGGTGTCGTTAATATCAGCGCTCCAAAGTTTCTCGCCGGTAAAAACCGTTTCTCCCATCTCTCAAGATCGGTTTGCTTGACTGAAAATCGTGGCTTGATCACCTTGCAGTCGTTAATCTTTCCGTTGAGGCGCACCTTAAAGACGCCTGCTTTTCCATCCTCAATACGTTCGTATTCATCAATATATCCCCTGCTCTGAACCACGCTTAACACATTGCCTATGAGTTTTGAGGCGGGGCGTATGATGCATTCGTCCTTTCCAGTCCTCTCTGCATTTCGTATGGTTGATAGCGCGTTAGCGAGTGGGTCAAGTAGTACCATTAAATTCACCTCATATCAGTTGTATTTTTCAAATCCCATGTCTTTCGCGATCTCTCGGAAACACTGTCGACAGAGATATATGCGGTATTTTCTGACCAGCCCTTGTTTCCTGCCACACCGCTTGCACACATTCAAAGCCCCGCCCGTAGTAGCATGTTCACTCATTCGAGCACCTCTAAGTTGTATCGGTCGCACATCCACGGACACGCATCCTCCGCGGTTAATCGGTGTTTATGCGACATTTTTTGCTGCTGGATGTGGCGCCTGCTAACTCGATAACCGGGTCGCTTTAGACTCACACAGACATCCATTCCAAAGATTCCAATATTCGGATCATAAGTCATATTCGGGAAGTCCGTGTGCTCTTCGATACCGAAAGACACGTTACCGGTAGCATCGAACTGCGACGCATATATTTTATGATCTATGGCGGCAATTGCTGCGTCAAGGAATGTGTAAGCCTTCTCTCTGCGAAGTGTGACTTTGCAGCCGATTGGTTCTCCCAGCTTGATGCCGAAGGTAGGAATGCGGGACTTTGATAGTGTTCTCACATTTTTCTGGTGGGTAATTTCGAAAAGAATGTTTTCGGCATTTATCAGGCGTTGCCCGCTCTCGCCCACTCCGAGATGTACGGTCACCTTGTCAATCTCGATCTCACGCATCTTAGTTTCAGTCAATAAAATCACCTTTTTCATCAGAAAGTTCCATTTCAGGGGTGTTTTTGCCAATCACAAACACATAGTCCTCTACCGTCTCAAAATCATACGTGCTTTGGAGTGATACCATGTTTGGCATCGAGCTTCGTATTTTTTTGATCTCCTTGATCGTTGCGATTTCCCCGGAATGCGCTCCACCAGTGATCAGGGCGAGGTTGCCGGGTTTGTACACAAGGTGCTGGAGAACCGTTCGCTCGGGAATCGAAACAAGTATCGAGTCGGATGTGTGATATGAAAATTCATCTGAAATGATGTTCGAGCCGTCGTGGAGATTTAACTGGGTAGCCCCACCTTTCACGTTTGTTTTGTCAGCAATCCTGTACAATTTAATACCTGAATCAGTGACTTTATTAAGTATAAATCTCTGCTTTCGGTCCAGAAGGACTCTGTACGATGTATCGGTTTTTGGCATGGTTATAATATCAAAAAGTCCCACTGGAAACCGGTAATCGCGCACAATGTTGCCATCGATCAGGATCTCGCCATTGTGTAGTATCCGTTTCACCTCTCTGCTCGAGTTCGCGAGTTTTAACATGTCTCGCAGAGCCACCAGTAACGGAATGCTCGTTGGTTCGGAATGTGATCCTGGTGCGGATTTGACAACGAATTTATGTGCCTTTCTCGATATGTTCCACGATTTTGGTGCTGAAAGTCTTTTTTGGTGCCTGCTCACTAAAATCACTCCTCGAGTGTCTGTTCTCTCATCTCATCCTCGAGATTCAGTTTGGTTATCATAACGTTTGATGGATATACGGGTCTTGGAACCTCTTCGCCGTTCGCCTTAAATAATGTTGCGGCATCGATTGCGAGCGTGCCCTCTTTAAGATGAAGCCGTTCAACCTTCCCTTCTTTGCCTGCGTATTCGCCGCGCATGATTTTTACAGTGTCTCCGGTACGAACGCTAAACGTTCGCCGCCCATATTTCTCCCGCAGCGGATTACTTAAATGGGCTCTCATAAATTTTTGTCTTTTGTGCAGAGGGGCTTGATATTGCGCTTTCCTCTGCTTTCGCGGTTGTTTGGATTTCATGATCCATACAATTTGTTGCTATGGTATATCTATGTTTCCGATGCTGCTGGCTGCCTGCTTACGCGTCGGCGGATAAAAAAAATGTGATGACCGATGCATTCTGCAAAACGGGGGTAAACATCTACATAGTGCACTCTTACACCCCATACCACAACTGGTTTATGTCGTTGCCACCCACATTCTATGGGGGTTGACCTCAGGCAAATGGAACCGATATACATTTTTGCACTGTTCACACTGGTCCTTACGGCAAGCATCCTTGCACAGATGCTCAGTAAAATCCTGCACACACCAAGCATCGTGTTTCTACTTGCTGCAGGCATCCTGCTTGGACCGGAATGTATCGGGGTCATAGATCCACACCTATATGGTGATGGCTTGAGGCTGGTTGTCACGTTTGCGGTGGTGATCATCGTCTTTGATGGCAGCATCAACATAGATATCAGGCACCTGCGCACAGTGTCTCGTAGTGTACTTACATTAGTCAGCGTTGGTGTGCTGATCACCATGATCGGCGGCGCAATCGTCGCGCATTGGTTGGCAGGACTTGACTGGGGATTTGCGTTTCTGTTCGGTGCGCTGGTAGCGGCAACCGGTCCAACGGTTATTGTGCCTTTGATGCAGGATATGCGGGTTAATAACCGGATACGCAGCATTCTGGAGCTGGAGGGTGTGTTCAATGATGCAGTCAGTGTGCTTCTTGCCGCGGTGATCTTTGAATGGATCACGATGTCGCATCCGACCATTGAATATGGAGTTACCACGTTTATGTTGCGCATCGCAATCGGCGTGATCGTTGGGCTGATCATGGGCGTAACCTGTGCATTTGCACTATCGCAGACCCGGGTTATCACAAAGCATCTGGTGCATCTAACCACCATGTCCTTTGTTCTCATTACCTACACGCTCGCTGAGATGCTCTCTCGAGAAACCGGCATATTAGCAGTGGCAATTGCCGCAATATACATGGGAACGGCAGATATGCCCTATAAAGAGGAGGTGCGAGAGTTCAAAAGTTATTTATCAATTATTTTGCTCTCTGTTATCTTCATACTCCTTGCTGCGATGCTGCAATTCAACAGCATCGCATCCTTAGGCGTGCGCGGCGTACTCGTTATAGTGGCTCTCATCCTCGTTGTGAGACCGATCACGGTCTTTGTGTCCACCATCCATTCGCCATTACGGTTCAACGACCGATTGTTCATCTCTGCAATGGGTCCGCGGGGAGTGGTGCCTGCATCGATGGCGACCTATTTTGCACTTAAGATCACCGATGCAGAGGTGGGCGATACCATCATGGGGCTTGTATTTTTATGTATTATCATCACAGTAATACTAACGGGCGTGTTTGCCAGACCAATTGCAAAAAGACTTAAGGTGATACCAATGGAAATATTGATCGTTGGCGGTGGCGGTGTCGGGAGCGCGCTTGCACACCGTTTGACCCGAAGAGGGGAGAACGTGGTTGTGATCGACCCTAATATTGAGAATTGCAAGCGTCTGGAGAAGTTTGGTATACCCACTGTGCAAGGGGATGGCGGGGATATTACAGTGCTCCGGAAGGCTGGCATCAAGAACGCCAAATACCTTGTGGCGACCACCGAGAGGGATAGTGTGAATATGCTGATATGTCAGGTTGCAAAGAGCAAGTTCGGGTTTGGAGAAGGTAAACTTATTGCGCGGGTGAATGACCCGAAGAACCTGTCAACATTTCATGATCTTGGAATCAAGTCAATGAGTCCGATTGCGTCAACAGCCGCGATCCTGGATCATCTGATCGGGCACCCGAGTCTGTTCTCAATGTATGAACTTGGCGAGCACGGCGATATCGTTGAAGTGCTGGTGACCAATCCGGAGATGATTGGAAAATCGATAAAAGAACTTAAGATCCCGATTAACTCGATAATCGTGCTGATCCACCGAGGTGACGACATCCTGATACCGCACGGTGAAGCGGTCATCGAAAACGGGGATCGTATCACGATCATGGGGAAAATGAAATCCGTGAGAAAGGCTGTTGATATGTTCAAGTTGTGAGAGTCCTTGGGTGACCTACGTGATTTTGACGCCGCTCTGACGTAAAAACCACCAGTCGCAAAAGATTTATCATCCTGACGCCAATGATTGTGCCGAGGATGAACTATGACGCAGTATAAAATCCCGGTGATCCCGGGCGATGGCATCGGTCCCGAGATAGTCGCTGAAGGAAAAAAGGTTCTTGACACCGCAGGCGAGGTGTATGGATTCGATATCAGCTGGACCGAGTATCCGCATGGCGCAGAACATTATCTTGAGACCGGAGAACTCATGTCAGAGGATACACTTAAAGAACTGTCCGGATATGACGCAATCTATCTCGGATCGATCGGGGACCCGCGTATTCCGCCGGGCGTGCTTGAACAGGGGATTCTCTTAACCACACGGTTTTATTTTGATCAGTACATCAACTTAAGACCTGTTAAACTTCTGAAGGGCGTCGCCACTCCGCTGAAGGACAAGGGACCTGAAGAGATCGATTTTGTCGTGGTGCGAGAGAACACCGAGGACCTGTACATTGGCGTTGGTGGACATGCATCGGCTGGCAGGAGCCATGGTACCGCGGAGATCGTGCGTAACCTCTATCAGGTGAAGTTTGACCTGGACGTTGAGACTGATGCTGATGAGATCGCATACCAGATCGGGCTGATCAGCAGGCAGGGGAGCGAGCGCGTGATCAAGTACGCATTCGAACTTGCATCAGGTCCCACACAAAAACAGCATCTTTCGTCAGTTGACAAGGCAAACGTGATGACTGACATCTATGGATTCTGGAGAGAAGTATTCACATCGGTTGCAGATGGCTATCCTGACATCGAGACCGACTTCAATTTTGTTGATGCGATCTGCATGTGGTTTGTGAAGAACCCCGAGTGGTTTGATGTGGTGGTCACTCCGAACATGTTCGGCGACATCATAACGGATCTTGGCGCGATGATCCAGGGAGGACTAGGGCTTGCGCCAGGCGGAAACATTAACCCTGACGGCATCTCAATGTTTGAGCCAATACACGGAAGCGCGCCAAAGCACAAAGGCTTAAACAAGGTTAACCCGATCGCAACAATCTGGGCTGGTGCGATGCTGATCGAGGAGCTTGGCGAGCGCGATGCTGCACAGTCAATCATTGGCGCAATCGAGGCAAATCTCTCTGACGGAAAGGTCAAGACCTATGATCTTGGAGGATCAGCCAGCACAAGCGATGTCGGAGATGATATTGCAAGGCGGCTTTCTGCATAAACGCGTGTGATTGCGGAATTAAAGAACGCTTTTAAGGTCGCATCACCCAATAGACCACTAATGACCCTACCAGAGCCGGAGCATACTGGCGATCAGAGCAGCAACACCGACGCAGCCGTCCGATCAGACCCGGATCAAGAACTCAAACACATCGATGAGATTCTTGACAAGACAGATCGGAAGACCCGGATCGATGACGGGAGTTCTGTTGCTGAGATTTCACCTTCGCCGGTGCCAACCTCAGTGCCTCCACCATCATCACCACCACCCCAGCCGCCAACCACACCACCTCCGGCACCGACCCGGATCCCAACTCAACCACCAAAGAAAAACCCACTAAAAGGATTCTTTGTATATATTGCGATCGTGTTATTGCTGATAACGGTTATTGGGGTGAGCCTCGCGATGATACTGGGAGATTTTGACACCCAGGGGCTTTATCCCGCTAAAGATCAGGTTGCTGTGATCTATGTGCAGGGAACAATGATCACCGGGGGGATTCCGGATGGATTTGGGTTTGCAACCTCAGAAAACATCTGCAAGAACCTGAGGATTGCGGCAAAGGACGATAACATAAAAGCGATCGTTCTGCGAGTAAACAGCCCTGGCGGCACCCCCGCCGCGGCACAGGAGATCGCAACCGAGATCGCGAAAGTGAATGTGAACGGAAAGCCCGTGGTGATCTCGATGGCTGACGTCGCTGCAAGTGCTGCATACTACATCTCTGCCCCGGCAGACTGGATCATCGCAAATCCAGACACTATCACAGGCAGCATCGGCGTGGTCTGGGTATTTGAGAACAAATCAGGATACTATGATGAAGAGGGAATCGAGCACTGGGTTGCAAAATCAGGGGAGTTTAAGGACATGGGCGCGGACTGGCGAAACCTGACTGCTGATGAGAAGGAGTATGCGGACACGGTGGTGATGGATGCGTTTTCACGGTTTGTGGACGCTGTTGCAAACGGAAGAAACATGACCCGGGACGACGTGTTAAACCTCTCTGACGGGCGCATATACACAGGCGCAAACGCAGTGGATCTTGGTCTGGTGGACGAGACCGGTAATATGTACGATGCCATCGACGTAGCCGCCGATCTTGGGAACATCACGGGAGAGCCTACTATCACTTATATGAACAAACCATCAATTACCCAGTTGTTGTTTGGAGAAAGTGAGCGCATCAGCGAGTATACAGGCTTTGATGGTCCCGGTTAAGCAGGATCTGCTCAACCGTCCCGATGTAAATTATGCATGGTCTACCGCGCCTCTGCGATGGCTGGAATTCATAGGTAAGCGATTCACTTGACTGCCACATCTGATCAATCACATGAAGTAGCGTGATTGCTTCGGCACATCCCTCAATCACACCAATCGTTCCATCCATAATCTGACACGCGCACCAGAACGGGCAGGTGTTGCCGATCACGAGTTTAATTGCGCCGCCCGCGGTCGTGGTCATAGTGATGTCTGGCGGGTCTGGCATTGAATCAACAAAACAAGAGATCACACCCTCCAGCCGATCAAATTTCTTTGAGGTGTCAATGTTTGATTCTTGCAGCCATATCCTGGCTGCGTTTTTAATAATAGGATCAAAGAGCACACGCGCATCCCTAAACCGTACGTGCGATACCTCTGCCACCGCAGCGACCAGTGCCGGGCAGGAGAACCCCATAGAATCCGCAACACATTCTGTTCCATTCATGCTAAACTTGCACCCACGTCTTGACATCATAGTAAACATTTTCATCAATATTAAAGATTGGGATTGAACCAACAACTTTACAATCCGATACCTCGCATAGATGCTTAACATGAAATTAAATTCCATATTGTTTGTATCGCTGCTGGTGGTTGCAGCGCTGTTTGCCGGATGCATCGGAGATGACGAAAACGAGGTTGTGCCAACACCAACCCCAACAGCGACTCCTGAGCCTACTCCGATCGCGACTCTGGCGCCAACACCAACCCCAACAGCGACTCCTGAGCCTACTCCGACTGAAACCGTCAAACTGAACCCGCCAAAGCCCATATATCTCGAGAAGTATGCGATGGCGCCAAAGACTCCAACGATTCGTGTTGGCGAGGCGCTGAACTGGATTAACCTTCAAAAAAGCCCTATGCTCACATACACATTGGTGAGTGAGGATGAGCTATGGGAGAACCAGTCGCTCAGCTACGGCAAGAAGTTCAAGTACACGTTCGACATGCCGGGCAACTACTCGTATTATTGTTCAGGCTACGGAAATGCGATGCGCGGAACCGTAACCGTAGTTGAGTGATCAGACTGTGCATAAGTGTTCCACTGGCAGGGCACAGAAGACCTGCCAGCGGAATAACATAAACTTACTTTATCAGTTCGAGACGTTGTCCTTTAACGGTCAGCTGGCATGACCGTCTTGCAACGCCTCTGATGAGTGCTGAACTCATGTCAAGGGCTCTGGATAATCCCACCATTGAGCGGTTGCCTTTTGTAACCTCTTTCTCGATCGCATCGATCATTTCGGAGATTTCCGCGTCGCTCTTGAAGGTTATCATGATTAAGTCGCTCATATCCTTAACCGAACACTGAAAATTCGCATGTAACTTCGAATATGTCGTTGTGTATTCCTTGTCTGGTGTTTTCCCGGGTTCTGGCATTCGCCACTGGCTTTCGATCAGACCGCCCTTTCGCAGGATATCAAGACTCTGCCTGACATCCGCGCCAATGCGCTCTGAGAGTTCCTGTTCGGTCACCCATCCATTAGACAGTTCATCAAAGACTTTCTTGTGGGTATTTGAGCCAAAGGTTCGCAGCAACAATACCAGATCAGAAGGGTCGTTTATAAGTTTTGTTCGCTTTCCCATTGGCGTTGCCATATTTAACTACCTATATCCTTGACAGATTGTCCAGAAAAGCCTTTGCATCAGTCTTATCACCATACACAAAAACAATGTTCATTTCGCCGTTCACTTCGATCACCATTTTGTCAAGCAACTTTCTTCTTGCACGAACCCTAATATTGTTTTCGGTATACATACGACTTGCGTCGCTGTAGTATAGGTCATGACCCTCTTCGACGCGGGAGACTTTGAAACCCATTTTTGTCAGCGTGTCCGTAATGTATGCCAGCGTAATATCTTCATCGTATTGCCTTATGATCACATTGCACCTCGTTTTTTGGCAAATACCATGGAATAGACCGGAAATATTTCAGTATATTGGCTCAAGATCATCTATATGGGCAAACGCACCATCAAGCTGTTTCTTTGACTGTTCTCGCTTGTCCATCTCAAAACGAATCGCATCCGCGGCGTCAGCATATATTCTCTCAAGTTCAGGCACCGAATTAAGAGTAAACAGCGATAACACCTTAGGTCTACCTTTTTTAATAAGAACTCCTTTGAAAACCTGCCCAACATCCGTAGAAAGCTCTTCAACAGTCTTGGTGATCAGATCAAGATCAAGATATTTCTTGTCGCCCTTGATGATCAACATCGCACGGGCACCTTCGTTGTACACGTTTGTGGGGAACAGAAGCCCACTTGGTTTGAAACTCCCAAGAATCGCGGACTTGATCGTGCCATCCTTGCCTGCCTCGTAGTAGCCCATGGTCCCGATACCGATTCCGCCATTCATCACGGTCTTCAGGTCGCCAAGATCGGTGACCATCAGCATCTCGCTATTGAGTGCCTCGATCAGGAATAGCACCCGCATTGCGACTGAGGTGTTGATCTTGTCATAAGCGGACTTGATGTCGCCTGCGTATTTCTTCAGATACTGGTTGTCCACAAGCAGTATCCCGTTAGGACTCTCAGCGACTAACTCCCGTATGCAGAAAGCCGTGTTCTGCAGGAAGATGGAGCCTTCTTCCCTGAACGGAAGTACCGCGATACAGATGATCTGGGCATTGTATGCTTTCTTCAGTTCTTTCACAAGAAGCGGCGCAAATGATGACCCGCTTCCACCCGCGGTGGATGTGACGATAAATATAAGCTCAAACGACCCTCTTTTGTCGATTTCACTCATAATCTGCTCTTTATTATCGTCAAAAACCTTTTTTCCAAGTGTGCGGTTCGCGCCGACGCCGTGCAGGTGTGGGACGTGAAAACGGTCTTTCGCACGTGTATCTGTCAGACCCTTCAGGTCATTGATCGCGGTGTTGATTGCGATTGTCTTGACCGAGGCTGGAAACTTCTGACGCGAGTAATATTTTGCAAACGTGCCGCCGCTTCCGAATGCTTCGTGATTAACCGCATCAAGCACCCGGTTTCCACATTGTCCGAGTCCGAGAATGAGTATGTTCAGCATATTATCTGTCTCTTACCTAAAATGAATATTCTCTGCGTCGTTTTATGAGCCATAACAGTATTAAGACTATCGGAATTGCTGCAAGAATATATATGTAATATTTATCAAAACCTGACAGCTCTGCCCAGAACTCCGCGCTCGCGCTCGCTTCCGCATCAGCCCACAGCACATCCATCTTAATTATATGTTTTCCAGGCTCGTAAGCGATCATCGTGACATCATACTCCACAAAGTCACCAGGCTTGATTGATTCGTACACCGGATCTATCTCGCCATCCGCCACACGCACATCATCCGGCAGATGGCTCTTGATGGTGACCCTGCCACTGGTGGCGTTTCCGATGTTATCGATCCTGATGATTGCAGGAAACCTGTCGCCACAGGTTATGACGTCGTCGTCAGACTCAATTGTGACCTTGATCCCAAGTTCCGGAACCAGAACCTCCTCTGCCACGATCACGAGCACGTTGCTTGTGGACTCGGACGAATACGATGCGCCTGACTCGCTCTTGTAATTCAGCAGAGTCGGGTTCAGTTCATACGTCCCTGGCTCTGCATCGATGATTTTAAGGTCATAACTGACCCGTTCGGTCGCACCTGCTGCGATGTCATTAAGGCTGGCGGGGCAGCCCTCCATATACGCCCCCGTAATAGTGGATTCGTCCAGCTCAATCTCTGATGCAGTCCCGTTCCCCTCGTTCTTGATCTTGAATGTGACCTTCACCGTCTGCCCCTGCTGCACACTGGCTATATCAAGCGTTCTGGTGATCTTAAGTTTCGGGACTGTAACAGCATCAGCCACCTCTTCCAAATCTTCTTCAGTCTCTACGTCGTAGTAGTCGGTTACACGCCAGTTCGAGGGTCCTGATACGCTGAACTGCACGGAGTCACTGTACACTCCGATCACATCGAAGTAGATGGACGTACCACGGTACGTCTCATATTTATTAACTTGCGGACCGTCTTCTCTAAATACCGTAATCGTTCTTTCCGGCTTCTGGTAGCTTGTTATGCGAAACTTTGCACGTTCGGGCGGGATTCTATTCACATCGACGACCTCGATATGGATACTGGTTTCAATTGTTATGCCCTCGTTGACCTGCAACTCGTTATCAAATATGTAACTATCATTCCCGGAAGCAACGACTACCGGAATCAGCAACATAAACACAAAAATAGTTGCGATTACCAAAATCCTGACGCTATTCATTGGTATCAGATTGCCGGTTTATATTTTATAAACCTTGCGAACAAACGATGGCGCTCACGCCAGCACTGTGGTTGACCGGTGTGTTTTTAGGGTTGTATGGTGTTGATCCGGGCGGATCAACATTGGGGGTTAGTAGATTGGCTCAAGTTCCTCGATGCAAGCGAACGCATTATCCAGCTGTTTTTTCGACTCTTCGCGTTTGACTTTCTCTGTGCGGATTGCGTCTGCTGCGCTGGCGTACAGGCTGTCGAGTTCAGGTATTGAATTCAGGGTAAACAGCGATAAGACCTTTGCAGGACCTTTTTTGACGAGAACGCCCTTGAAGACCTGCCCGACCTCTGTGGACAGTTCCTCGATGGTTTTATTGATCATGTCAAGGTCGAGATACTTCTTGTTGCCCTTGATGATCAACATTGCACGTGCGCCCTCGGTGTACACGTTTGCGGGAAACAGAAGTCCACTTGGCTTGAAACTTCCGAGAATGGTGGATTTAACCGTGTTGCCATTGTCAGACTCGTAGAATCCCATGGTTCCAATGCCGACACCCCCATTCATCACGGTCTTCAGGTCGCCAAGATCGGTGACCATCAGCATCTCGCTGTTGAGTGCCTCGATCAGGAAAAGCAGCCGTCGTGCAGTTGTTTCATTGATCTTGTCGTAAGCGGACTTGATGTCGCCGGCGTATTTCTTCAGGTACTGGTTGTCCACAAGCAGTATCCCGTTGGGTTTCTCTTCGATAAGTTCTTTTATGCAGAAAGCTGTGTTTTGCAGTGATATGGATCCTTCTTCCCTGAACGGGAGCACTGCGATGCAGACGATCTGGGCGTTGTATGCTGCTTTCAGTTCTTCCACAAGACGCGGTGCAAATGAGGAGCCGCTTCCGCCTGCGGTGGATGTGATGATGAATATCAGATCAAACGATCCCCGTTTATCGATTTCACCCATGATCAGCTCTTTGTTATCCTCGAAGACTTTTTTTCCGAGGGTGCGGTTTGCACCAACACCGTGCAGGTGCGGAACATGAAACCGATCCTTTGCAAGTGTGCATTTCAGCCCTTTCAGATCATTGATCGCGGTGTTGATTGCGATTGTTTTGACCGAGGCTGGAAACTTCTGGTTCGAATAATATTTTGCGAACATGCCGTTTCCCCCAAACGCCTCGCTGTTGATTGAATCAAGTATCCGGTTACCGCATTGTCCCAGTCCAAGAACTAGTATATTAAGCATATTACTTCCCCCTCATCTTCTATTTAGTAGGAATACTCCTTATGTCTTCTTATAATACCTACCAATAATAAGCCTATCGGAACTGCTGCCAGAATATGCGGGTAATATGTAGCCAGACTCGATTGCTCTGCCCAAAACTCGGCACTCGCGCTCACCTCATCGTCAGCCCACAGCGCATCCATCTTGATCACATGCTTTCCAGGCTCGTAGGCGATCATCATGACCTCATGCTCCACATAATCACCGGGTTTGATTGATTCGTACACCGGATCTATCTCGCCATCCGCTACACGCACATCATCAGGCAGATGGCTTTTGATGGTGACCCTGCCACTGGTGGCGTTTCCTGTGTTCATGATTCCAATGGTCACCGGGAACCGTTCGCCACAGATCATAGTGTTGTCGTCAGACTCGATTGTGATCCCGATCTCAAGTGTTGGCACTTGAACATCTTTTACTGTGACTTTAAGCGTGTTGCTCAGGGACTCGAACGAATATGCTGCACCTGACTCATCCTTACAGTTTAGCAGGGTTGCGCCCAGTTCATAAGTTCCAGGTGGTGTATTAATGATCTTAAGGTCATAACTAACTCTTTCAGTCGCGCCTGCCGCAATATCATCGAGGTTAGACGGACAGTTTTCCTGATATGCTTCTCTGAGTAGCGGTTCGTCCAGTTTGATCTCTGATGCAGTTCCGTTCCCCGTGTTTTTGATCTTGAATGTGACTCCAACAGTCTCCCCCTGTTCAACATGGTTTCTGTCAAGCGTCCGCGTGATCACAAGCTCTGGCACAGACACTGTTTCAGCGGCAGACTCCGACTCAGACTCAGTTTTAGCATCTTCAGCTTCATAATAACGGGTTACTCTCCAGCCTTTCGGTCCGGTAACCATGAGAAGCACGGTCTCGTCATGCACCGAGATCACATCCAGATATATGCAGGCGCCATTATACGTCTCATACTTGGTCGGCATATCGCCCATGAATACTTTAACCGTCCGTGCAAACGCTCGCGGACTTGATATACAGAACTCTGCCGAGTCAACAATATCTTCCGTTGTGTCAACAACCTCTATTGTTATACTGTGCTCGATCTCGACACCTTCACCAACGTTCAGATTCCGCTCAAATATCTGCTCGCCATAATCACTTGACGCAGCGGCAGTCATGATCAGCGAGGATAGCAGCAGAATAGTTGCAACCACCACCAGGTGGCTTAACCTCAGCATAGTTGGATTATTTTGTTTATTTCTGAGTTGTAGAGTTATATTTGACACCCCCGGTAAAGAATCAATTCAATGAAGAACCAATTCAGCAGCCCCGCACATATATCTAAGTATCCTATATCTTATAAATCTTGCGAAGACTATTGGGTGCCACATCAGTTATTGCGTTGGGTTGTAGCCTTGTTGGTGGTGCGGTTGGATAAACCCGAATATAGTGTGAGATCTCTTGAATGAATCTTGCTCTTTGGCAAATAAGATTTAATATGTGTCTATCTGTGAAATCGGTGGCTGATAAAAGATTTTACAACTCACCTGAACTGATTCGCGGGATCTTACGTAACCCTATATGGCGGGACCGTCATGAAAAAAACGCGCCGGTATACTCCGGAGGTTGCAAGGAGGCAGACGCTGCCCCCTCGCGATTTTTTATTGTTTTTCTCGGGTTTTAGGATGGAATTATCTTGTGTGGTGCTATCAATCAAAAAATGGTTCCAGGTAGTTCTGTTAATATCAGATATATAACAAAACCAATAAACCCGATCAGCAGTATTCCTGCACCGGCAACCTTCGCAATCATTATAAACTCTTCTCTGCTCGGCTTTCTCGCCAGTTTGAGTACTCGCGTATACTCACCAAGTTTGATCGAATCAGTCAGCGACATTGTTCAGCACACGAAGTCGATGCCGTATTTTCTGACGACACTTGGTCCGGTAGATCCACCTCTACCGTAGATCTGTGGCGATTTGACGCCAGTTACCACGAGCATAGTGCGCACCGTGTTCTCGAGCGCCGGGTCGATCTGCGCCCCCCATATCAGACGTGCGTTCGGATCGATTCGCTGATAAACTTCTTCAACGACGCCTTCTGCATCTGATACGGTCATGTCGGATCCGCCAACCACGTTCACGAGTGCCGCATTTGCGCCAGAGATGTCTACATCGAGAAGCGGACTTCTGAGTGCCTTTTTCACCGATTCTGTCGCTTTGTTCTCGCCCTCTGCCTCGCCAAGCCCGATCATCGCAACGCCACCCTTCTGCATGATTGTTCGCACGTCTGCGAAGTCGAGGTTGACCAGCCCTGGTTTTGTGATCAGTTCGGTTATTCCCTTGACCGCTCGCATCAGAACCTCATCGCATACCTTAAAAGCCACCTGTAATGGGAGTCTTGGCACCACTTCCATCAGCCGGTCGTTTGGAACGACGATTACGGTGTCAGATACTTCCATCAGCCGTTTAAGTCCTGCTTCGGCATTGCTTCGTCTGATTGAACCCTCTGCCGTGAACGGGAGTGTTGCGATCGCGATTGTGAGTGCGCCAGCGTCCTGCGCGGCTTTTGCAACGACTGGAGCAGCTCCGGTGCCTGTGCCGCCACCAAGCCCGCATGTGATGAACACCATGTCGGTGCCATCCACGATCTTCTGGATTTCGTCCAGGTTTTCCTCGGCAGAGGCTTCCCCGATCTGTGGCATACTGCCTGCACCCAGTCCTTTCGTGGTTTTGTGGCCGATCAGCACCTTCTGGCCGGCATTGATGTACAGCAGATGCTGGGCATCGGTGTTTATGGCGCACAAGTCCGCGCCGCTGATACCGTCCTCCATCATCCGCTGGACTGTGTTTGAGCCACCGCCACCGCATCCTACGACCGCGATGTTGGTCTTGAGTTCTGACAGGATCTTCTCAAGTTCCTGATCGGTCTCGATTGACTGATCCTGCAGGTATATTGGCGAGTCTACTGGTATTTCCGCCCGAGATAATGCGTCTTCGACTATGGATTTCATGATTCAGCCTCCGGTTAGTAGTTATATATTAATTGACGCCTTGTGGTATTTAAATGTAATTGTAGGTCAAGCGGGGCATCATTTTGGTGCTGACCCCTCTTCCGGGGCAGAAGTTTGGCATGAGGACCTGTAAGCTATGGTGAGCATGGACCTGAAACGTACAATTGGAGCAAGCCAGTTCAGAAGTCAGGACGACTTGCAACCGCTAAAAAACGCAGGGCATCTAACTTCCAATGATTAATTCGTGTCATTCGCACTATTTCAGATAATTTGGGTATTCATATTGAAAATGGTGGGTATCATCACGATGCGCGCCTTGTAAATAGGTATACAAGCAGCACCACACCCGTGCTCACCATCCAGCCAAACCCGGGAGTGGACTTGCCTTCATCGCCTGCACCGGTGTCCGCGCCAGCATCAGTCCCTGATTGCCCTGTATCTGTAGCGGCGGATCCGGCTCCAACGGCTGGTGGCACCGATACCACGGTGTTTCCATTGTACACCATCTTCGTTCCGTCAGGGCTCCAGTGTGGGTCGCGTTCCCTGCCCTCTGTTGCAGTGGTGAGTCTTAGCTTGCCGGTTCCGTCCACATTCACGATATACACCCGCTCAAGCTTATCCTCATTGAATGAAACATAAGCGATCCTTGTCCCGTCGGGACTATAACTTGGGGAAAACTGCTTCTCTTCGATGTCTGGCATCAGTTCCCTCTTGCCTGTGCCATCCACGTTCACAATAAAGATCTTATCAAGATTATTGTTAACATTGAATGAATGGTAGGCGATCTTTGTTCCGTCAGGACTGAAATCAGGGGTAAATTGTTTCTTTGAGTCATCCGGCATCAGCTCCTCTGCACCGGTCCCGTCGATGTTCGCGATATAGAGTTTCTCCTTGCTGCCCAACTGCCTTGATATGTAAGCAATCTTCGTCCCGTCAGGGCTAATATCAGGGCTCCACTGTTTCTTTGAGTCATCCGGCATCAGCTCCTTTGCATCGGTTCCATCCGCATCCACCACATGAATCTTTCCATTTCCCTGTTTGTTAAATGAGATATAGAAGATCTTCTTTCCATCATGACTCCAGTCAGGAGTAAACTCTTTTTTCTGTATATCCGGCATTAACACGGTTGCACCAGTACCGTCTGCCTTTGAAATGAACAATTTATCTTTTCCACCCGCATCAAAATCCGCGAAAACAATCCTGGCGCCATCCGGACTAAATGAACCGTCCGGCTTGATTGAACAGTCGTATTCATCATATACTGCCGCAGACACACACTGTGACAGCGCCATTACTGTAAACACCAGTAACAGTGTTGTTATTCTTATTATTTGCATGTGAATCACCTCTGTTTATGTTGAGCTGTACTGTATGCCGCACAAAATATGGTGCATTGTATCTGTATATATGCGGCTGCCGGGATTCGAACCCGGGTTATAAGCTTGGGAAGCTCATGTCATACCACTAAACTACAGCCGCAGATGCCGCGGGGTATGTACTATCATAAGAGTGTACTGATGCAACCACTTTTATACCTTTTGGTGTGCCGTTTCGGCGGACCTACGTTTGCGCGGACACTCACAGTAATGCTCTTTGTAATGGTGCCTCGTTTAACCGTGGTGGTGCCAGGCTGCCTCACAAAAGAGCAAACAGCAAACTATGCACGGCAACGGCATAAACTGCGCTTTTTGCAGGACCGATCCAACCATGAATACACAGCAACCAATGCCCACGATGCCACCGCAACATGATTATCAATACATAGCCCTCTTCTTTGCGTCTTTACGTTCTCGATTTAACACGAATACACAAAGTCGAGAGCGACACAAAGTGTCCACCGAAAAATAACCCATCGAAATCAACCCCTCCCACGCACACCAGAATCTCTTGATAATATAGGATAATTGGCTCTTCGCTATTTCATGTGGGTAACTGGAAATCCAGGTGCCCCAATCGAAGATAGATCATGGTCATGAAATTCTGGATATTCCGATAGCCACGAGCTCTCCTCTTTAATAACTGCACAACGCTATTAATTCCTTCTAAGATGCCATTAGTGATTCCTGAGTCAAAATAATTCAGGATACCGTTCCAATGTCTCTTGATAGTCTTTGCAGCATCGATCATTGGTTGTAATCTGCTATGCATAGCCCAAAAGTACCACCGTTTAAGATATTGCTCAGCAACACCGCGTTCTTCGATACTTCAGAAGATTTGGAGGCTGAGCTTCAAATTATATGCCCTAACCGTCTTTAGATTCATATCTTTGAGGCTGCCTAATGTAATCTTTTGCTTTTCTGTTAGATTATCTGGGTTTTTAAGCCAGATATACCGGGTATTTTTCAGGCACTGGGTCGTCGCCACTTCCTCCCTCCGTACTGCATCGATTCCTTCATTCACAATTTTCATGACGTGAAATTTATCAAATGTAATCGATGCACTGGGAAATTCTGTCTGGATTCCACTTATGAAGGCAGGAGACATGTCACAGCAGACCGAGTAGATGTTATCTGGATTTCCGCCGTGTATCTGGTAGTCTTCTTTGAAACTTGAAAGCGTTGATGAATCTTTTCCTCCACAAACATGAATTACTCTGGATGTATCGAAATCCACAACAAGTGTAACATATTTATGTCCTTTGGTACACGATGTTTCATCAATTCCGATTACAGTGACATCTGAAAGATCTTCTCGGGATCGAGCCTCTTCAGTATAATGATTCACAACTCTCCAGATTCTTGTATCATGCTCATCAATTTCACGGGCAATTTCTGATATTTGCATGCTTTGAGCCATTGTCACAATCATTGCATCCATTAGAAGAGTGAACACACTGTATTCACGTGCCCATGGTATTTCTATTTGATGAACGCCGCATTTCCCACATTCTACCCTTTGAACTCTGCAATGCAGAAACGCCTTGTGCTGGAAGAAGCTAAGATGCCTCTATACCTTCTCCGTGGTGTCATAAGCGGGACATTCTGGATTGTTACATACAGGACACTCAAATCGGATTCCGGATACAAAATTAAGGTAGATATCTATCTGTTTCTCACCCGGATCAAAATCTATCTTCGTAAGCACCCATGGATCATCTATATCCAACGCTCTTCGGAAAAGATCTTCGTACATCTAATATTCATCTCCTTCTGTGATGATTCAATTGTTGGCGTTAGGGTATTTAAGACCCATGCAAAATAGCGAAGAGCCCCTAAAATCTGTAGACTAAGGAGGACGTGATTACTCGCGCCTCCTCGTCTAAGAACCGTACGTGCAACTTTCATCGCATACGGCTCAAGCATTTTGTAACCCTTTCAGTCCCAGGGCAGCAGTT